>CAZPON010000143.1:0-8532 GCA_964588045.1 uncultured Gemmatimonas sp. | reverse complement strand
TGAAGTGGCTCTGCGCCGCGTCCCTGCTGGGTGCCTGTGCGGCGTCCATTCCCGTCTCGGAAAAGCTTCCGCCAGGCGCCACGCCGCGGTCGAACCCTGCCGCTGCGGCCACACCACCGCTGGTGCGCTGGCCGGTGAAGACTGCCGCGCATGTCGACCTGTGGCTGCACGCGTTCGCGATGGTGTCGAATGACACGTTTCCCGTCCCGCTGTATCGCCGCGGCTATCGCGATTCGCTGACCGTCCTCAAGAACAGCGCGAATCTCCTCACGTCGCTGGACGCGAATCGGAGCTCGCTGGCCGCGCGGCTCGCGGCATCGCCAGCGTACCTGCAGGCGCAGTTCCTGCCGCTCGACATGGCCAATTGGGACGTGCTGCACGCGTTCGCCGAGCGATTCCTGACGTACGAGGGCGAGACGGGGCGCGCACTCGATCCCGAAACGCGGGCCCGGGTAGCGCAGTTCGCGTCGATCTTTCCATCGCCGGCCGATCGTGACTGGCTGCGACTGTTCGTGAATGGTGTGCAGGACGAGCAGGTGCGCTTCTTTACCAGCGAGCACTCGCGACTCGTACGCAGCCGCACGGCCGTGATCACCGCCGTCGATTCGCTCTGGCAGCGCGTGTACCGGCAGAAGTTCGACCGGTTCCTCACCAACACGGCGCAACGCAACGGCGACATCCTGCTTTCGGTTCCCATCGGCGGCGAGGGTCGCGCGGGCACCGGACGCGATCAGCGCACGATTGTCGTGGTGCCGTTTCCCGCGACGGTGGCCGACGCCACCGAGGTCGTGCTGGTATTCGCCCACGAGATCACCGGCACGCTGGTCGGATCGGTGGTGGCCGACAACACCACCCCCGCGCAACAGCGCGCGGGTGCTGCCGATCGGCTGGTGATGTTCGGGCAGGTGCGTGCCGGCGCGATGCTGCTGGAACGCATCGCGCCCGAGTTGCTGGACGCGTACCTGCGCTTCTATCTCACGCAGGCGGGCGCGCCGCCGGGCGCCAGCGCATCCGGCGCGGCATTGACCGCCACGTTCAACCGGCGCTTCGAACTGCCGGCGGCAATCATCGACGCCCTCGACCGTCAGCTCGACATCGTGCTGGGCGGAATCTGACCGGCGGTTTTCCCGTACGTATCGATATGACTCCTCCGTCCGAATCCGACCGCCGACCACCGCATCCCGTGGCCAGCAGTGACCCGTTGCTGCCGCGCTCCGCGCTCGAGCGCGTGCTCGCGCGCGCGACGGAGCTGCAGGGCGACGGCACGGAAGCGCCCGATGCCGTGTCCGAATCGCGACTGATGGAAATCGCACGCGAGGTGGGCATCGACACGGCGCATCTGCGGCAGGCACTGGCCGAGGAGCGCGCCCGCCTGCCAATGAAGGAGCCGGAAGAGGGCCTGGTGCTGGACGCGCTCGGGCCGGCCACCGTGTCGGTGCAGCGCGTCGTGCCGGGAACACCGGCGGACGTGCTGGCCAAGCTGGACAACTGGATGCCGCGCATGGAGTCGCTGGCCGTGCGTCGACGCGCGGCCGATCGCGTGAGCTGGGAGCCGCGTCGCGACCCGCTCGGCAACTTCTTTCGCTCGCTGGGCATGGGCGGACGGCGACTCGACCTGGTGCGCACCGACCAGGTGGTGGCCAGCGTGACCGCGATCGACGCGGCGCGCAGCGTGCTGCGCTTCGACGCCGAAACGTTCGCAGCACGCCGCACGCAACGCACGTCGATCACGCTGATTGCGATCGTACTGTTCCTGGTGGCGGCGCTGAGCTCCCTGCCGCTGGCGCTGCTCGCCGGCGGAGTCGGCATCGTGGGCGGGTGGCTGGCTGGCGTGACCGCAGTGTTCGGCGGCATCGGCTGGTTTGCCTGGCGCGCGATCCGCCGCGGCTACCGCGAGATGATCGACCGGACGCACTTGAGGCTCGAGCAACTGCTCGACGAGCTGGAAAGCGGCGGGATGCAGCCGCCGCCGAGTCTGGCGAAGCAGGTGACGGCGCTGCTGCGATAGCCCCGGTGGGCGCAGGAACTACGCGAAGCCCAGCTCGAACGCCCGTCGCCTCACTCGTCCCACGAGCCATCGCACTCCGCTGTTGCTCATCACGAGCATGGCGCCCGTCATCAGCAGCGACTTCACTTCGCGGCGTGAAATTTTCACCGAGCCGCCGGGCCTGAGCATCGCCGTGCTTTGCACGAGGTCGCGCAGGGTGGCGTAGGCCAGCAGCAGCGGCAGCATGCAGAAGAGCCGGATGGACACGGCGCGACGCGGAATGAGCAGGAGATAGTTGCGCGCTTCCTCGAGATCGTGCCACGCCAACTGGATAAGCTGGGCGAGCGCCGCGCGGTTGCTGGCAATCAGCTCGGGCGCGAGGATCCGGCTTTGCGTACTCCCCTGTGCGCGCAGCAGCTCTTCCGGCACGTAGATGGAGTTCTCCTTCTCGGCGTCGACGGCCACGTCCTTGAGGATGTTGACCGTCTGCAGCGCTTCGGCGAACGCGCGGCAACGTTCGCGCAGAACCGCATAGCGTCGTTCGCTGATGCTCGACGAGTGCTCGTGCCACAGGTCGGTGAGCATGTAGCCGACCGTGCCGGCCACATAGTAGCAGTACTCCTTGTACTCCTCGACCGTCTGGATGCGAATACCGTTCGGATACAGCAGCACGAACTTGCGCATCCCCACGACCATTTCAGCGACCCACTTGCGCACCATCGCCTGGGTCGCGGCCGGCAGCGCAGCAAAGTGTTCCAGCACCAGGTCGCTGTTGCGGGTCAGCGTGAGGTGCGCCTCGTCGCCGCGCAGCGGCTGGACGCCGTCCACGAAACGCCGCAGCGCCGCAGGCGACTCGAACGCCGCCAGGAAATCGTCGAATAGCGCCGCCTTGCGCCCGGGCTGCATGTCCGGCGCATCCTCGATGGTGTCGGCAATGCGGCACAGCAGGTAGGCATCGAGCACCGCCTGTCCGAGCGCACCCGGCAGTGCCTTGATGCCCAGCGCGAAGGTGCGCGAAACGGCCGGCAGGATGGCCTGGCAGAAACGTGCAGCCTCGCGCCGGCTGACGGCGTCGGTGATGGCGGGAGCAAGCGACATTCCCTGAAAGCTACCGGGTCGGGCGTGCCGATGTCACCGGAAAGCGCGCCGTGCGCTTGAACGGCGCCTCGTGAGGCGCGAGACTCCTTCGTGCCCGACGCCCTTCACGACGCGCCTCCCGACTTTCGCGGGGTCTTCCGCACCGACAACCTCGCGTGCGCATTGTACGCGGAAGGGGCCGGCATCGCACGGGTGCTCCCGGCGGCGATTGCCGTTCCGGCCGACGCCCATGATCTCGCGCCGCTGGTGCGCTGGGCACGTCGCGAGGGGCATTCGCTCATGGCCCGGGGCTCGGGAAGCGGCATGGCCGGTGGCGCGGTGGGTCCGGGCGTGATTGTCGATCTCAGTCGGTTCACCGCCATCGGCGAGGTGGAGGTCGCGTCGCGCACCGTTCGCGTGGGGTGCGGTGCGCTGCGCCAGCAGGTCGACAGCGCGGCGCGCGCGCACGGACTTCGCTTTCCGGTTGACCCGTCGAGCGGCGCGTTCTGCACCATCGGTGGCATGGTCGCCGCCAACGCCGCGGGCGCGCGTACGCTGCGATTCGGGGCGACACGCGCCTGGGTGCGCGCCTTGCACTGCGTGTTCGACGATGGGAGCTCGGCGTGGATTTCCCGCGATGCATCGCTGCCGTTGCACATCCCGGCCGTGGCGCGACTGTCGGCGACTCTTGGTCAGCTCGCGCGCCTCGTCGACCCCCTCACGCTGCGCCATCGCGGCGTGCGCAAGGAGTCGAGCGGCTACGGCATTGCCGATGCGATTAGCGACGGTGGACACCTGCTGGATGTGCTGGTGGGCAGCGAAGGCACGCTGGCGCTGTTCGTGGAGGCGGAGCTGGCGCTGTGCCCGGTAGCGGGCGCAACGGCCACCGTGCTGGCGTCGTTTCCATCGCTGGAGCAGGCCACCGACTGTGCCGTGGGCGCGCGGGAATGTGGTGCGACCGCGTGCGAGTTGCTCGACCGCACGTTCCTCGACATCGCCGCCACCGATGGGTCAACCGGCGTGCCGGCGCAGGCCGACGCCGTACTGCTGATCGAAGTGGAAGGAGAGACGGTCGACGCGGCGCAAGAGGCGGTTGGCCGCGTCGCCCACGACTGCTGGCGGAACGGCGCCTTCGACGTGGCCACCGCTATCGACGACGAGGCGGAGCATCGGCTGTGGGCGCTGCGTCACGCGGCCAGTCCGATCATGGCGCGCCTCGCACCCCGGCTGCGCTCGATGCAGTTCATCGAGGACGGCTGCGTGCCGCCGCACCACTTCCCCGCTTACGTGCGCGGTGTGCGTTCGGCGCTGGCCCGCTTCGAGATGCCTGGCGTCATCTTCGGCCACGCCGGCGATGCGCATGCCCACGTCAATCCGCTGGTCGACGTGACGCGAAGCGGATGGCGCGATCGCGTGCGCGGCATTCTCGACGAGGTGTCAGCGCTGACGTCGCAGCTTGGCGGCACCCTGTCGGGCGAACACGGTGACGGTCGTCTGCGCGCGCCGTTGCTGGATCGTGTCTGGAGCACGGAGGCGCGCGCGGCGTTCGCCAACGTGAAGGACGCCGGCGATCCATCCGGCGTATTCAACACCGGATGCAAGATCGCGCCTCCCGACGCGGAACCAGTCGGCGCCCTGCGCCATGATCCTTCGGCGCCGGCGCTCGATCCGCGGGCCCGGAGTGCGCTCGATCGCATCGAGCGTGATCGCGCGTGGCACACGTTCCGGCTCGACGCCGTCGGCTGACAATCCGCGTCAGGCTGTTCAGCGATCCGGCGTCCCGAGCCGAATCCGCGCCAGCGTATCGATGAACTGGCGGCGCGTGGGCCCATCGAGCATCGCGAAGGTGGCCGTGTCGGCCGCGTCGATCACCGGATCGAGCCGCGTGAGCAAAGCCAGGCCCGGCTCGGCGATCCAGCATTGCACCTGCCGGCGGTCGGGACGATTCCGGTCACGCACCACGAGCCCCGACGTTTCGAGCTTGTCGAGCAGACGCGTCACGGTCGACCCTTCCTCGATCATCCGGTCGCGGATGGCCAGCGTGGGCAGGCCGTCGGCGCCTGCGCCGCGCAGGATGCGCAGCACATTGTACTGGGCGAGGCTGATGCCATGCGGCTCGACCACACGGGCCAGGCGCCGGCCAATCACCGAGGCCGTGCGCAACAACGCGATCGTCGCCTCCTGCGACTCCGAACGGAACGGACGTGACTGCTGCAGTTCGTGAATGACATCCGCGGAGACGCGACGTTCCGGCCGGGACTTGGGCATCCCGGAGCGTACGGCACGGGACGTGTCAGAGCAATGGGCGGTATCTTTCACGACGCACGGCACGCCGGTTCCCTCGCTTCGCACCAACACCATGACTTCCATCAGCGCCGCCATCCTGCGCGAACCAACGATCACGGTGCTCGCCCGTCCCCAGTTCACCGAGCCGGCGCACCTGCCGGTGCAATGGGTGGGCGAGGCCACGCCCGGCGAACAGCTCGCGGAATTTGCCGGCCGTCTGTGCTACATGAGTCAGCACAACCCGGCGGGGCGCTCGACGCGCGAGTACCTCGAGAACATCAAGAAACAGGGACACGGGAGCGTCCTGGAGCACGCCACGTACACGCTGCTGCTCGAAGGCGTGAGTCGTTCACTGACGCACGAACTGGTGCGCCACCGCGCGGGGTTTGCGTATTCCCAACTGTCGCAGCGCTACGTCGACGAAAGCGACGCGCGCTTCGTGATGCCGCCGGCCATCATCGGCGATGACGCGCTGGAAGCCGCGTGGACGGCACAGGTGACGTCGGCGCTGGCAAGTTACGTGACGATGGTCGATGCACTGATGGCCCGATATCGCTGGGTCGACGACAAGGTGCACCGGCGCAAGATGGCACGTGAGGCCGCGCGCGGCGTGCTGCCGAACAGCACGGAAACACGCATCGTGGTAACCGGCAACGCGCGGGCGTGGCGCACCATGCTGGAGCTGCGCACCAGCGAAGCGGCCGAGCAGGAAATCCGGCGGATGGCGATCGCGGTGCTGGTGGCGCTGCGCGCCGAAGCGCCGGCGTTCTTCAGCGACTTCGAGATGTACGAAGCAGCGGATCGGCAGCCGGCGGCGCGAACGTCATACCACAAGGTGTGACAGCGGGGAACTCCGCGTATGGAGTTCCCCGCTGTTCCTCGCCGTTCACACTTCGACTTCCTCGGCCTCCCTCGAATTCTCGGCGATGATCTTCGGCACCGCATCCGCCGGCACCTGCTCATAGCTGTTGAACCGGCGCGTGAACGTGCCGTGGCCGTGCGTCAGCGAGTAGAGCTGCGTGGCGTACAGGTGCAGCTCCGACTGCGGCACGACTGCGCGCACCGTGGTGCGATCGCCGCTGGCATCGGTGCCGAGGATATGCCCGCGACGTCCCGAGATATCACCCAGCACGTCGCCAAGGAACGCGTCCGGGACGACGATCTCCAGCAAGTCGAGCGGCTCCAGGATCACCGGACGACACTTCGGGGCGACCGCCTTGAACGCAAGAATACCGGCCATCTTGAACGCCATTTCGTTCGAGTCGACCGAGTGCGTGGACCCGTCGTACACCTCGGCACGGAAATCGACGAGCGGGAATCCGCCCAGGATCCCGCGCGCCGACGCCTCCTGAATGCCGCGATCGACGGCCGGCACGTACTTCGACGGAATGACGCCGCCCACGATCTTGTTGTCGAACAGGTAGCCTTCGCCGCGCGGCATCGGACCGAGTCGCACCCAGCAATCGCCGAACTGTCCGCGGCCGCCGGTCTGCTTCTTGTGACGCCCCTGCCCCTCGGCCTTCGCGGTGAGTGTCTCGCGAAACGCGATGCGCGGCTTCGACAGCTCGGCCTGCACACCGAACTTGCGCTTGAGCACCGCCATCGCGACGTCGAGATGCCGTTCGCCCAGGCCGCCCACGATCGTTTCGTGCGTCTCCGGATTGTAGTGCACGTCGAACGTCGGGTCTTCGTCGTGCAGCCGCTTGAGTCCCACCTGCAGCTTCTCTTCCTCGCCGCGCGCCGCGGCCCGCACGGCGAACTGCACCAGCGGCTCCGGGAACGCGATGGACGGCAGGCGAATGGGATGCTCGCGCGTGGACAGCGTGTCGTTCGTGTGCGTGTTGCGCAGCTTGGTCACGCAGCCGATGTCGCCCGCGCGCAGGACCGGCACTTCGATGCGCTCGCGCCCGCAGGGAATCGCCAGGTGGCCGAGCTTCTCGGTACCGTCACGCGTGGCGTTGAACACGTCCTGGCCGTTCGTCACCTTGCCTGACAGCACGCGGAAGTAGCTCACATCACCGACGTGTGGTTCGGCAAGCGTCTTGAACACGATGGCCGCGAAGGGGCCGCTGTCGGACGCGTGCAACTGGATGGTCTGGTGTCCTTCCGCACCGGTCAGCGCGTGGATTTCCTCCATGTCCCAGGCGTTCGGCATCAGTTGCACCAGCTCGGTGAGCAGCGCGCGCACGCCGATCATGCTGTCGGAGGACACGGCGAACAGCGGAAAGAGGTCCATGCGCTTCATGGCCTCCTTCATGCCGTGAATGGCCGTGTCACGGTCGATCTCGGCGCCCTCGAGGTACTGCTCGAGCAGCGCGTCGTCGGTGGCGCTGATGGCCTCGATGAGTTCCTGCCGGTAGCGCTCGAATCGTTCGCGGCATTCCTCCGGGATATCGGCCTCGGTGAACTCTCCCTTCGCGCCGCTCGTGTACATGTAGGCGCGTTGCGTGAAGAGGTTGATCACCCCGCGAAAGTCGGCACCGGTGCCGATGGGCACTTCGACCGGTATGACCTTGCCCGTCAGCCGCTGCTTGATTTGCGCGTAGACGCGATCGAAGTCGGCATGCTCCTTGTCCATCATGGACACGGCGAAAAGCACCGGATCCTGTCGCGCAATCGCCGCACGGAACATGCGCTCGGTGCCGACCTCGACACCGCTGGCGGCACCAATCACGACAAGGGCGCCGTCGGCCGCCGCGAGTCCGGCCAGGGCGTCGCCCTGGAAATCGAGTGATCCGGGTGTGTCGATGAAGTTGATCTTGCTGTCCATCCACTCGGCGTATGCGCAGCCGAGTGAAATCGAATAGCCGCGCTCTATCTCCTCGGGGAGATGGTCGGTGAGTGCCGTTCCGTCCTTGATGGTGCCGTGGCGCTTGCCGGAGCCGGCGGCAAAGCAGAGCGCATCGACCAGGCTCGTTTTGCCACTCGCGCCGTGTCCGACCACGGCAATGTTTCGGATGCCAGCGCTATCATAGTCCCGCATCGTTCCTCCACGCCTTGGAACTCGCGGCCCTCGCAGGTGAGAGCTGTAGGCGACTCGATCGAGCCGTTGCCCCTAGCGTGCGTCCGGATACGGGGCACGGCAAGGGGTGGAGCTACTTGAGGGGTGAGCAACCAAAGGGGTGAGCAACCGAAGGGGTGAGCGTTCGAGGGGCCAGCCAGCGAGGGTAGACTGTACGTCC
>CAZPON010000142.1:0-8569 GCA_964588045.1 uncultured Gemmatimonas sp. | reverse complement strand
CACAGCCCAGGCGAGGGCGGCCTCACGGGCCGGGTCCTTCCCCCCCAATAACGCTTTGCGGGTAACCGGGGTCACGACATCGGGTGTCACGCCCATGCCCTCGATGGACTTTCCGGTCGGGGACAGAAAGTCGGCGATGGCGTGGTAGAGGATGTCGCCATTCGGCAAACGCTCCGGAATGGACGGGAGTGCCTGACCGGACGTCTGCGTGCCAAAGACGCGCGCCCGTCCCATGGCCTGCAGGCCGCCGGCGAAGATTTCGGTGGTGCTGATCGACAGTTCATCCACCAGCAGGGCCAGTGGACCAGCGAAGGGCGTCACGGAGCGGTTGCGTGTGTCGACGCGCCGCGGGTTCGCCACGAACTTGAGCGTCGCGCCCCGTTGCTGCATGGTGCCGATGGTGCGCGCACTGTCCACGAAGTGACCGGCAATACCCATCGACATACCGGCCACCCCGCCGAAGTTGCCGCGCACGTCGAGAATGATCGCGTCCACGTCGCGCAGTGAATCGACGGCCGCGTCGAATTGCCTGGCCAGCACCGGCATCCAGATGTTGAAGTGAATGATGCCGATCGTCTTGCCGTCCTGGTGCACGCGCTCATGCGTGAGCGAGGCGGGGAATGGCGGCAGGTTGCCGAACTTGGCGATTTCGCCGGGCTCCTTGTCGCGAATGATCTCCACTGCGTGCGCGCGTCCGTCGCCGTCGCGAAAGGTGACCTGTACCGCCGCGTGGGCCGGTCCGGCCAGCATCTGGTTGGCCACACTGAAGCCGGTCAGCGCGGCGCGGCGCGGATCCATGTCTTTGGGAATACGTGAGAGTCGCACGGACAACGGACAGCCGTTCACCGACTCGAGCAGCCATCCGGCTTTCACATTCGCCCGACCGGCCGCACTGGCGGGCGGCACCTGCGTCACCAGGATCGCGCCATCGATGTAGCGCAGCGTGGCACCGATGGTGCCGTTGGGGTCGGATGACGACGGGGACGCGCCGCCCGTTGTCGCATCACTCACCTCGCGCGGAATGATCGAGAAGTGCGACTGCCTGAGGCTGCCGACCATCTGGCCCAGCACGGTCCGCAGCTCACCCGTGGTCCTGGCCGCCGCCGCCCTGGGACGGAGCGTGTCGCCCAGCGTGCGCCAGTCGACGCCGTTGTAGGTCGTGTCCCAGTGCGTACGGGCGATGATGGCCCACGCCGTATCGAAGGTGACCAGCGGTTCGCTGACCGGGGTGTCGGCCAGGGACGCACTGGCCGAAGCGACCGGGACCGCACACGCCGCAGCGATGGCCTCGGGCGTCGGGGTCACCCCTGGCGCGACCGCCGGACTTCGGCAGGCCGAGAATCCAAGCGCCAGGAAGGCTCCGAACCGCCGAACTCGCGCTGAATGGGGCCTGAAAAATCGCATGCGGGAGGGACCCGGGAGGACGCAGGAATGGTTCACGGATAAGAACGACTCAGACGGTAACCTGTTTCGGGACCGTGTCGAGCCGGTATCTGTCCGAAATCCGGCTCCCGCAACCGGTTGCGGCAACGTGCCAAGGGGCGCGTCACGAATTACCATCCAGTGTTGCGCCAGCGTGGTGGCCCGATGTCGGGCATTCCCACTCCGGCCCGCTTGGCCGCAACCCCCACGCTCACCTCGCCATGTCTACGCGCCTTCACACGCTGCACGCTGCCGGCCAGTCTCTCTGGCTGGACTATATCGATCGCATCATGCTTGGCAACGGCGACCTTGCGCGCCGCATCCGCGAGGACGCCCTTACCGGCATGACCTCGAATCCCACCATCTTCGAGAAGGCCCTCGCCGAGGGCACCGCCTACGACGCGCAGTTGCGTGCGCTGCCAGCCACGCTGAGCGACCGCGAGGCCTTCGAAGTGGTTGCCACGACCGACGTGCGCGATGCGTGCGATGCGTTCCGTGGCGTGTACGACGACACGAGGGCCGTCGACGGCTACGTGTCGCTGGAGGTGGCGCCCGACCTGGCCCGCGACACTGCCGGCACTATTGCCGAAGCCCGCCACCTCTGGAAGGTGGTCGATCGCCCCAACCTGATGATCAAGGTGCCGGGAACGGTCGAGGGGGCGGCTGCCGTCCGCCAACTGATTGCCGATGGCATCAACGTCAACGTGACGCTGCTGTTTGCCATCGACGCGCATGCGCGTGTCATCGACGCCTACATCGACGGCCTCGGGCAGCGCGCCGCGGCCGGACTGCCGATCGACCGTATCGCGTCGGTCGCCAGCTTCTTCGTGAGCCGGGTCGACTCGGCCATCGACAAGCAGCTCGAGACGATGGCCATCGCCAAGGAAGGGCAGGGAGATGCGCTGCGTTCGCTGCAGGGCAAGGCGGCGATTGCCAACGCCAAGCTGGCGTATCGCCTGTTCACGGCGTCGTTCAGCGGGGCGCGCTGGGACGCGCTGTCAGCGCGCGGCGCCCGCGTGCAGCGGCCGCTGTGGGCCAGCACGAGCACCAAGAATCCCGCGTATCGCGACGTGATTTACGTCGAGGAACTGGTGGGCCCCGACACCGTCAACACGCTGCCTCCGGCCACGCTCGAAGCGTTCCGCGATCACGGCGAGGTGCGCCAGTCCGTCACGACCGATGTGGGCGGCGCCGAGCGCTTGCTGGCCTCGCTCGAGGCGGCCGGTGTTTCGATGCAGGCAGTCACCGATCGCCTCCTCGTTGAAGGGCTGGCATCGTTCGAGCAGTCCTTCGTGACGCTGTTGGCTGGTCTCGCGCGCAAGCGCGCCGCCCTCGCGTCCGCTTCCCCAGCCGGAGCTCCAGTCGTTGTCAGTCACTGATCAGTTCATGACCATTCCGCGCACCGGTCCGGAACGCGCGGCCGATAACATCGAAACCACCGGTCGCGCCAACCCGACGTTCCAGCGCCTGCATGTGCCGCGCACGAAGATCGTGGGAACGCTCGGTCCGTCGAGCAACACGGCCGAAAGCATCCGGGCGCTCATCGATGCCGGCCTCGATGTCGCCCGCATCAACTTTTCGCACGGCACGCACGAGCAGCATGCGCGCACGATTGCCACGGTCCGTGAAGTTGCCGCAGCGGCGGGACGGCCGGTGGCGATCATGGGCGACCTGCAGGGTCCGCGCATTCGCATCGGCGACCTCGACGCGCCGCTCGAACTGGAGCCTGGCACGGCACTCGTGCTGGTGCCCGAACAGGTCGCGTCCGGTACGGAGATTCCGGTCACCTATGACGAACTCGCGCACGATGTCGCACCGGGCAATCGCATCCTGATCAACGATGGACTGATCGAGCTGGTCGTGACCGCAGTCGACGCACCGCGCGTGAGCGCCACCGTCGTGCACGGCGGCACGCTGTCGAGCCACAAGGGCATGAACCTTCCCGGCATCGCCGTCTCGGCACCGTCGATCACCGACAAGGACAAGGCCGACATCGTGTTCGCCGTCGAGAGCGATCTCGACGCGCTTGCGCTGAGCTTTGTGCGCCGCGCCGAGGACATCGAGTCGCTGCGCGCGCTGATTCCGAAGACGATCGTCGTCGTGGCGAAGATCGAGAAGGACGTCGCGCTCCAGAATATCGAGGAGATTCTGCGCGCGGCCGACGCCGTCATGGTGGCCCGCGGCGACCTGGGCGTCGAGCTGCCGTTCGAGGAAGTGCCGATCGCACAGAAGAACATCATTGCGCTCGCCAACCGCATGGGCCGGCCGGTGATCACCGCCACGCAGATGCTCGAGTCGATGATCGAGAATCCGCGCCCCACACGTGCCGAAGCCAGTGACGTGGCCAACGCCATCCTCGATGGCACCGACTGCGTGATGCTGTCGGCGGAGACGGCGGCCGGTGCCCATCCGCGCCTCGCCGTCGAGGCCATGCGTCGCATCATCCAGGAAATCGAGACGCACCAGCGTCCGCATTCCGGGCGGCCCGAGCGACGCGTGTTGAGCGGCGTCAACACCGAAGAAGCCATCGCGGCGGCGACCGTGGCGGCGGTGCGCATGCTCGAGGCCCCGCTGGTGGTGGTCTTCACCAAGAGCGGATTCACGGCGCGCATTGTAGCGTCGCACCGACCGATCGTGCCCATCCTCGCACTTACCGACGAACCGCGTGTGTGCCGCCAGCTTTCGCTCGTGTGGGGTGTGGTGCCGCGCCTGGTGCCCACCGCCCGCGGCTACGACCACATGGTGGCCATGGCGCTGCGTGAAGCGCTGGACCTCGGCCTCGTCACCAAGGGAGACCGGGTGCTGGTGACCGCGGGTGTGCCGTTCGACGTGCCGGGCACGACCAATCTTCTCAAGGTGGAAACGGTGTGACGCAGGACGCGGCACGGGCCGGAGGCATGCGCCTCCGGTTCCTCGGGACCGGCACGAGCTTCGGGGTTCCGCAGATCGGGTGCCCGTGCGCCGTGTGTCATTCCACCGATCCGCGCGACAAGCGGACGCGGTGCGGTGCGCTCATCGAAACCGGTGATGGCACGCGCCTCCTGATCGACACGCCGCCCGAGTTGCGCCTGCAGCTCGTGGCGGCGGGTGTCACCGACATCGATGCCGTGCTCTTCACCCACGAGCATGCCGATCACATTCACGGCATCGACGACTTGCGATCGTTCACCATGCGCCGCGCCGTGCCGCTGCGTCTGTACGGCTCGGCGGCGACCATCGAGACGCTGCGCCAGCGATTCCCTTACATCGTCGACGAGCACCTGCAACCGCCGCCGGGCACCACGAGGCCGGAAGGTCGCGTCGTGGCCGTCGAATCGGGCGTTCCGTTCACCGTGCGCGACACGACCGTGCTGCCGATTGCCGTGCCGCATGGCCGGACTGCGGTGCTGGCGTTTCGCGTCGGAGATATCGGGTATGTCACGGACGCGAAATCCTTGCCGGCTGCGGCACGTCAGGCGCTGACGGGGGTACGGGTGCTGGTGCTCAATGCACTGTTGCGTGGCTCACATCCCACGCACCTGTCGATTGCCGAGGCCGTGCGGGTAGCGCTTGACGTCGGGGCCGAGCATACGTACCTCACGCATCTCACACACGACAACTTTCACGCCGACCTCGCGAACGAACTGCCTCCTCGCATCAGTCCCGCGCACGATGGCCTGGTGGTCACGGTTGCCCCCACCTGAAGTCGGCCATTTCACGCTCGTTCGCGCCATTCTGCGTGATTTCCCCCTGCCGGAATCGCGGCCGAAGTGGGAACTTACACCAGCACGGGTCCTCGGGGACCAATCACGTTCCACCGTCTGCCTCCTCCATTGCCGATGACTCCCGAAACCTCGTCTATGACTCTCCTGCTGGGTGGCGCTGTCTCGGTCGAAGAGGGCCGCGTCCATCTGCGTGACGCTTCTGCCCTCGCTTCGGCGCACATGGACGCGCTGGTATGGCAGGCCGTGTTCGGCGATGAGGCCGAGCGCAACGCCGCCCGCTGGGTACTCTGGGAACTCGGGCAGATCGCCGGCGTGCGTCCGGCGTCGATCCACGACCTGTACATCGCGCGTGGTCGCGGTGAGTGCGGTGGATTCACGGTGCCGGCCATCAACGTGCGCGGCATGTCGTACGACACGGCGCGTGCGATCTTCCGCACGGCCATGCAGCTCGATGCCGGCGCGTTCATCCTCGAGATCGCCCGCTCGGAGATTGCGTACACCGAGCAGCGTCCGGCCGAGTACGTGTCGGTCATGATTGCCGCCGCGCTGCGCGAGGGATTCCGGGGACCGCTGTTCATCCAGGGCGACCACTTCCAGGTCAACCACAAGAAGTACGCGGTCGATCCCGTCACCGAAGTGAATGCCGTGAAGGCCATCGTGAAGGAAGCGGTGGCGGCGGGCTTCTACAACATCGACGTCGACACCTCCACGCTGGTGGACCTGTCCAAGCCGACGCTCGCCGAGCAGCAGCGCCTCAACTACGAAGTCTGCGTCGACATCACGCGCGCCGTACGCGCCGAGGAGCCGAAGGGCGTGACGATCTCGATTGGCGGTGAGATCGGCGAGGTGGGCACGGAGAACAGCACGCCGGCCGAACTCGAGGCCTTCATGGACGGCTTCAATCGCACGCTGGCCGCGCAGGCGCCCGGCATGGCGGGCCTGTCCAAGATCTCGGTGCAGTCGGGCACGTCCCACGGCGGCGTGGTGCTGGCCGACGGATCGATTGCCGACGTGGCGCTCGATCTCGACACGCTGGCCACGCTCTCGAAGATGGCGCGTGATCGCTACCAGATGTCGGGCGCGGTGCAGCATGGTGCGTCCACGCTGCCCGACGGGGCGTTCAACAACTTTCCGCGCACGGAGACGGCCGAGATCCACCTGGCCACCAACTTCCAGAACATGATGTACGATCACCTGCCGCCGGAGCTCAAGCAGGAGATCTACGCGTGGCTCGACGTGAATGCGAAGGACGAACGGAAGGCGACGGACAGCGACGAGCAGTTCTACTACAAGACGCGCAAGAAGGCGATCGGGCCGTTCAAGCGTCGTTTATGGTCGCTGTCGGCGGACGTGCGCGCGAAGCTGGGCGCGGCGTACGACGAGAAGTTCGGCTTCCTGTTCCGGCAGTTGGGCATTGCCGGAACGCGCGAGACGGTGGCGCGCTTCGTGCACCCGCCCACGCAGCACCGGTCGGCGCCGGATGGTTCGACGAAGTTTGTGGCCGCGCCCGATGACGCCGACCTGAGTGACTAGCAGCCGCAGATGCGAAGGTGATTTCTCTCGAGGAGGTACGCATGTCCAGACGTGATGCATACGACGACGAACGGGTGGTGATTGTCGAGGAAGGCGGTGGAAACGCGGTCGGCATGCTGCTGCTCGGCCTCGCCATCGGTGCCGGTGCGGCGCTGCTGTTCGCGCCAGCCAGCGGTGAGGAGACGCGCGAGCGCATCCAGCGCGAGGCGCGGCGCGCCGGGCGGCGCGTGAAGGAAATGACGGACGACGTCACCGATGAGATCGTCGATCGCGTGGGCCGCACGCGCAGCGGATTCGACGAACGGGTGGGGCGTGCGCGTGATGCGGTGCGGTCGCGCACCCGCGCCGTCGGCGACGCGGTCGCGGCGGGCCGGGAAGGCGCGGCCGAGGCGCGCGCGGACCTCGAGCGCGCGGTGGCGGACACCAAGCGCGCGTATGCCGACAGCCGGCGCGCCTATCGCGACGCCCGCCGTCACGCAGTGCACGACGACGCTCCGTTGCGCGACGAATCGCTCGGGGCAGGCGAGGATCCCGCTGACAGCGCTGCGCGCGAAGGCTGAGGGCTGGTGGGACGTTGTCCGCCGCGTCTGGGTTCAGGGCGCGGAGGACAATGTCTTTTTTCTCGCGGGCGGACTGGCGTTCAACGTCCTGCTCGCGCTCGTGCCGTTCGTGCTGCTGCTCGTCACCGGAATGGCGGTGCTGTTGGGCGCGCAGCCGGAGGAGGCGGCGCGCACCATCACCGGCTTGCTGCAGGCGTTCCTGCCCGACAACGCGCCATCGGCGATCGAACTGCTGACCGACGTCGTCGAAGACGTGCTGCGCACCAAGGGCGCGGTCACGGTGTACGCGGCCATCGGCTTTGCGTGGTTCTCCACGCGCCTCTTCGGCTCGCTGCGCAGCGTGCTGGCGCAGATCTTCGATGGCACGGATCGCGGGATCGTCGTTGGCAAGCTGTTCGACTTCGTCGCGACGATCGTGGCGACGCTGGCGGTGACCGTGTACATCGCCATGTCGGCGTATCTCGACCTCGCCACGACCCGCGGTGTGGAGCTGTTGATGCGCATGGGCCTGCGCGGGTCGTCGATGGGCGACATCACCTACATCATCGGCCGTGCCGTCGCGATCCTCATCGTGTTCGGCTTCTTCTACACGCTGTACCACGGGCTGCCGCGGCGGCGTCCGTCGGCCCGCACGGCGCTTACGGCCGCCGCCGCGGCGGCCCTGATGTTCGAGATTGCGCGCAGCGTGTTCAGCGTGCTCGTACGCCACTTCGATCCGAGCTCGCTGTACACGGGCACCATTGCCGTCGTGGTGGCCGTCGTGTTCTGGACCTACTACAGTTCGCTGCTGTTCCTCCTGGGCGGTGAATTGGCGCAGGCCGTGGAATTGCGGCGCGCCGAGTTGGCAGCGCTGGATCGGCAGTTCACGCCACCCGTCGCGCCGCCGGGCAAGGCTGCCGCCACGACGACGGCTGCACCGAAGCGCCGGCCCAACGGATCACACTGAGCCTGCGTCGCGCCTCATGACATCGTCAACCGCCATCGACCTTCGCAGCGACACCGTCACGCGCCCGACGGCGGCCATGCGTCGCGCGATGGCCGAGGCCGAAGTGGGCGACGACGAACGCGACGGCGATCCCACCACGCGCCGACTGGAGGCCGTGGTCGCTGAACTCCTCGGCAAGGAGTCTGCTCGCTTCTTCCCCAGTGGCACGATGGCGAACCAGGCGGCCATCTGGGCGCTGACGCGTCCCGGCACGGAGATCTATGCCGACGCCGATTCGCACATCATGCAGTGGGAAATGGCGGGCGCCGCCGGCCTGTCCGGCGTGCAGATCCGCCCCGTGCGCGGCGCACTCCCGGCCATTCGTGCCGCCGACCTGCGCGCCGCCATCCACTTTCCATCCGGCG
>CAZPON010000141.1:0-8589 GCA_964588045.1 uncultured Gemmatimonas sp. | reverse complement strand
CGGCGCGCGCGGCCCACGCCTTGGACGCGAGCCCCTGGATGTTGCTCAGCACCTGTGCGGCGAACGCCTCGTGCATATCCACCAGGTCCATGTCGCGCAGCGTCAGCCCCGCGCGTTGCAGCGCCACCGGCGCGGCCAGCACTGGTGCCTGCAACAACTGTTCACCGGGATCCACCGCCGCGTACGCGTAGGCCTTGATGAACGCGAGCGGTGCATACCCCAACGCGCGCGCCCGCTCCTCCGACATCAGCAGCACTGCCGACGCACCGTCGGTGAGCGGTGACGCGTTGCCGGCGGTGACGGTACCGTACAGCCGGTCGAACACCGGCTTGAGCGCGGCCAGTTGCTCGTAACTCGTGTCGCTGCGAATGCCGTTGTCCGACGACAGCATCGTAGCGTACGCGGGCGGCAGCGCCATCGGGGCAATCTCGGCGGTGAGCCGGCCATCGGCCGTGCCTGCGGCCGCGTTCAGGTGCGAACGCAAGGCAAGCCGGTCCTGCGCTTCGCGCGAGATGCCATTGAGCTTGGCCATCTTGTCGGCCGACTGCCCCATGGTCTCGCCCGTGCTGGGCTCCGCAATTGCCGGCGTGATGGGCACGAAGTCCCGCGGCCGCAGTCGTGCCACGATCGACAGTCGCTGCGAGAAACTCTTGGCCTTCGACAAGGCGACCAGCATATCGCTCATGCCGCGCGAATGCAGGATCGGCACCTGCGTCAGCGATTCGGCACCACCGGCGATGGCGATATCCGCGTGACCGAGCGCGATCTGGTCGGCCGCGTCGGTGATCGCCTGGTTGGCCGACGCGCACGCGCGTCCGACCGTGCAGGCTTGCAGCGTGCGGGGAAAATGCGGAAGCAGCGCGACTTCGCGCGCGATGTTGGGCCCAACGACCGACGGCAGCACCGTTCCGTACACGAGCAGGTCAACCAGCCGTCCATCGAGGTCGGTGCGCTGCACCAGCTCGGCCACCGCGGCCTTGCCCAGGTCGATGGCGGTGAAGTCCTTGAGCACGGTTCCCGAGCGTGCGAACGGCGTCCGTACGCCCGCAACGATCGCGACCCGGCGGCCCTTTCCGAAGGAAGGCATCCGTCGAAGGTAACTCCGCGCGAAGCATCACCACACCCGGCCCCGTGGCACCGCGGAAATCACCGAATCCGGCGACCTGCCTCTGGCGGCGGCCGTGCATTGAGGGCATTACTGCGGCATGGCCGACGAGTCCCGACTGCCGACGCACACCCCGAGTCCAGGCGACCTCCCGGCGTCGACGACCGCCGAACGACTGGCGGCGCACGGTCCGGTTGCCGTGGCGATTCGGCAGTCGACGCTGGCGGCACTCGCGTCCGAGGCGTTCGACCTCGCGGTGATTGGCGGCGGCATCACTGGTGCCGGCGTCGCACGCGAGGCCGCGCTGGCTGGCCTGCGCGTTGCCCTGCTGGAGCGAGACGACTTCGCCAGCGGCACGTCGAGTCGTTCGAGCCGGCTCGTGCATGGCGGAGTCCGCTATCTCGAGTACGGGCATTTCGCACTGGTCTTCGAATCCAGTCGCGAGCGCCGCTTGCTGTTGACACTGGCACCACACCTGGTGCGTCCCCTGGCGTTCACGTGGCCGGTGTACCGCGGCGCGCGCATGCCGCTGTGGAAGGTGCGCGCGGGACTCGCGCTGTACGATGCCATGGCGCTGTTCCGCAACGTGCACCGCAGCGAGTCCATGAGCGCCGATCGGGTGCGCGCCGAGGAGCCGGCATTGGCGCACGACGGGCTGGTGGGCGGCGTGCGCTACTGGGACGCGGCCACCGACGACTCGCGCCTGACGTTGGCGAGTGCGATCGCGGCACGCGAGGAAGGCGCCGTCGTCGCCAACCACATCGCCGTCGTGGGTGGTGTGCGCAGCGGCGCGGGTGCGCGACTCACCGGCGTGACTGTCGAGGACCGCATTGCCGGCGCACGGTTCGATGTCGCCGCGCGTGTCGTGATCAATGCCACGGGGCCATGGAGCGACGCCACGTCGGCCCTCACCGGTGCGTCACAGGGCGCGCAAGTCCTTGGCTCGGCCGGAACGCACGTCGCCGTGCCACGGAGCCGGCTTGGCAACAACGATGCCGTCACGCTCGTCTCGCCGTTCGACGGACGCGTGATGTTCGTGCTGCCGGCGGGCCCGCACGCCATCATCGGCACCACCGAACACCCGGCGCATCGTGGTCCGGACGACATTCGCGCCACCGAGCAGGACGTGACGTACCTGTTGCGCACCGTCAATGCGCGTTTTCCGGACTCGAAGCTCGACCGGGACGATGTGATCGCGGCCTGGGCGGGCATCCGTCCACTTGCCGCAGCGCATTCGGGGAACAGCGGCGCGCGCTCGGCATCGCGTGAACATGCCATCACGCATCGTGCCGACGGCCTGGTGAGCGTCACCGGGGGCAAGCTGACGACATACCGTGCCATGGCCATCGATGTGCTGCGACACGCAACGCAGGAGCTGACGCGCGCCGGACTGACGCCGCCCTCCACCGGGACACGCGATGCGCGGCACCGGAGCGAAACGGCCGAGCTTCCCGGTGGTGACCTGGTATCGCTGGCCGCAGCCACGCACGATGCGCGGGAAACCGTTCACGACGCCGCCGTCGCCGAACGCCTCACGCTGGCCTACGGCAGTCGCTGGCGCAACGTGTGGAGCTTTGCGCAGCGTGATCCATCGCTTGGCCGTCGCCTGGTGGACGACCTGCCCTACCTGCTGGCGGAGGTGGCGCACGCGGTGGAGCGCGAGATGGCCTGCACATTGGCCGACGTGCTCATTCGCCGTACCCATGTCGCGTTCGAGACGCGCGATCATGGTCGCGCCGCGGCAGCGCGCATTGCGCCGTTGGTGGGCGCGCTGCGTGGCTGGACCGAAACAGAAACGGCACGGCAGGTGGCTGCGTACGATGCGGATGTGGACCGTATCTTCGGGATCGACGTTGTGTAACGCTCACGGAGGCTTCATTGCAGTCTGAACTTGCGGGAGGCGTCCATCTCCGTCCGCCGCGCAGCGGTGACCTCGGCTGGGTCATTGCCCGACACGGACTGCTGTACGAGCAGGAGTACGGATGGAACATGGAATTCGAAGTCCTGGTCGCGCGCGTGGCGACCGATTTCTTCGCTGAACACGATCCGGTGCGCGAACGCTGCTGGATCGCCGAGCGCGAGGGCGTGAACGGTCCGGAGAACATCGGCACCGTGTTCCTCGTGTCGCATCCCAGCCGGCCGGGCGTCGCGAAGTTGCGACTGCTGCTGGTGGAACCGTCAGCGCGGGGACTCGGCGTCGGCAAGCGCCTTGTCGAGGAGTGCACGCAGTTTGCAAAGGCAGCGGGCTATCACACGATCACGCTCTGGGCGTGCAGCGTGCTGGTCGTGGCGCGCGGGATCTACCAGCAGGCGGGCTATCGGCTCGTGGACTCCGAAGCGCATCACGCGTACGGGAAGGAGCTGGTGAGTGAAACGTGGGAATTGACATTGTGAGCGAACGACGGGCCCGTCGATGGAAAGACGGGAGACACAAGACGGGAGACAGGAGACTCTTCGACCCATAGGCCGGTGCGTCTCCTGTCTCCATTCTTCCGATCTCCCGTCTGCAATTCGCGCCGTTTGCCGTTCACCGGACGGTCCAGATCACCACCCACACCACCGCATTGCTGTTCGTCTGCCGCCCGCTTGCCGCCCCGCACGTCCCCTTCCACGAATTCAGCAGCGAGTTCGTCGGGTCGCCGCGAAGGCCGTACACTTCGATGGCCTCGACTTCCTCGGGCCGGATGTCGTCCAGCGACGTGTTGGGCCGCGCGGTCCCGTCAATGAACACGCATTCCGCTCCGGTGAGGGTCAGGCCGCGCGACCCCATGCCGGAGGTCAGCTTGAGCGCCGTGCTCATCGAGCCGCCGTATCGACGCACTTCATCGCCGGTGGCAATCGCGGAGTTGATGCCGCGCGCTTCGATCCGGCGATCCATCTCCTGCCACAGGTAAGCGGGGCGTTCGGCCTCGATCACGCGCGCCGAATCCAGCAGGCGGGAGGCGTCGACGGACTTGTTGCGCGGAACGTCGACCGGATACACCTGCGGCACCAGCCCCGGACTCGTGACACGCACGAGATAGCGTCCCGCCTTGCCGACTTCGAGGAAGAACCGCCCCAGCGAGTCGGTCTCGGTTTCCAGGCGTGAGCCGAGCACTTGTACGCGTGCGCCCGGCACTGCCGACAACGAGCGCTCGCCATTCACGTTGCGCGACAGCCCTGCCGCGCCGATCCCGCCCTGCACGGCCGTCACGTTCGCCCGCGTCACCACGGCGTTGAGCGTGCGCGGGTCGGGTGTCAGGGTGACGTCGAGTTCGGCATCCTCATCCGCGATCGTGACCTGCTGCACGAGCGGTGCAAAACCCAGACGCAGCACGGACAGCCGATAGCCGCCGGGCGCCAGCGTCCCGAATCGAAAGCCACCCCCCTCGTCGGTGCGCACACGGCGCGTGAACCGCGGATTCGTGAGTTCAACCGTTGCGCCGGCCAGCGGCACACGATCCTGTTCGCCGCGGACAATCCCGCTGATGACGCGCGTCGCAGGCTGGGCCGCCGCACTCGTGGCGACCGCAGTCGCGGCGAACGCGAACACGAGCAGTGCGGCCGCGCCCTTCCACGCGGTCGGGCGCGGCGTCACGTGACGACTACGCGGGGACGACCACGACCTTTCCATTCCGTCCACCGGCCGCCGCGGCCGCGATCGCGTCCTTGATGCGCGCCAGTGGGTACGTCGCGACGACGGGCGTCGACAACGCACCCTGCGCCACCAGTTGCACCAGCTCGCCGAACAACGCGGCCCGCTGCTCCGGCGTCGACTTGCGAAACCAGAACGCCAGCCAGAAGCCGCGCAGCGTGATGTCGCGGAACACGAACGACGCCGGTGCGACTTTGCAGGCTTCACCGCTCATCGCGCCATAGTTGACGACCGTGCCGCCGATCGCCACACATCGCGCGATGCGATCGGTCGCCGAACCGCCGCTCGCATCGATGCCCAGGCGGATCTTCGCGTGCTCCGTGGCAGCGGCCACACGCTCGGCGAGATCGGGCCCGTCCACAAGCACCACGTCACCTCCGAGCGCCTCGAGCGAGGCCACGGCGTCCGAGCGGCGCACGACGTTCACCGTGCGCAAACCGCGCCGCTTCGCCAACTGAATCAGGTACCGTCCGACCGCGGAGTTGGCGGTGTTCTGGATGACCCACTCGCCCGGCTGCAACGACACGAACTCCGAAAGCAGCAGCGATGCCGTGGGCGGATTCACCGACACCATCGACAGTTGCAGCGCGTCGCCTTCGGGCGGCATCGGAATCAGTGCGGTCGCGCGCGCGATGAGGTGCGACGTCCATGTGCCCGAGCCGACCGGCAACAGCACGCGCTGGCCGATCGGCAGCGTGACGCCCTCACCCACGGCGGCAACGCGACCGATGCCTTCGTTGCCACCAACGGCCGGCAGCGGCGGCAGCATGCCGTATTGGCCCGTGAGCGTGAGCACATCCGACGGATTGATCGGCGCCGCGAGGACTTCCACCAGCACTTCGCCTTCTGCTGGCGCCGGCAGCGCGAATTCAACGCACTCGATCACATCCTGCGGGACCGGACCGCGTGTCGCATACTGCGCGCGCTGCATCATGGCCGACCTCGGTCGATCCGGGGAACCGCCTCAGACGAGATCGTCGGCGGAGCGTGCGTGAATCGTGACCAGCTCGATGATCGTCAGGCGACGCACCATGGTGGGCAGCTTCAGGACCGCCAGCTCGCCCACGCCCTTCCCTTGCAGCGCACGTCCGATGGGCGAGCCCATGGTGACGTGCCCGTCCTGCAGCTCGCCCGCATCACCGAAGACCAGCTCGTACGTCTCGCGGGACCTGGACTGCACATCCTCGACCACGACGCGCGAGCCCAGGCCGACCTTGTCGGCGGCGATCTGCGCGACATCGATGTTGGCCAGCTTGGTTACGCGTAGCGTCAACTGCCCGAGGCGGGCCTGCACGAACTGTTGCCGCTCCAGCGCCGCCTTGTACTCGCTGTTCTCCTTCAAGTCGCCGAGTTCGACGGCCTTCCGGATTTCCTGCGGCAACACGACGTTGAGCTCGTGGGAGAGCTTCTCAACCTCACGGGCCATCTGGGCGATGAGATCCTGGAACATACGCTGGCAGCGGTGAGAGTGGCGCGACACGACGCCGGGCCGGACAAACGGCGAGCGCCCGGCCGTTCCCGGCCGGGCGCGTTCTGTCCCTGTAATATGCCTCACGCAGCCAAAGGTTCCAACCCGGAACCAGCAAAGTCCGGCTAGCGAACGACCTTGGACGCCTCCTGTGCGGCGTGCGCGGCGATCACGGCCTGTGCGGCCTCGGCCGGTTCATCCGTGAGCAGCAGCAGGTCGAGATCACCGGGCGAGATCTTGCCCTCGCCAACCAGCCGCGAGCTGATCCAGCGCAGCAGGCCCGCCCAATAGTGCCGGCCGAACAGGATGACCGGGAACTGATAGATTTTACCGGTCTGGATCAATGTCAGTGCCTCGAACAGTTCGTCGAGTGTGCCGAATCCGCCAGGGAAGATGATGAACGCGTTGGAGTACTTGATGAACATGGTTTTTCGCACGAAGAAGTACCGGAAGTTCACCAGTGTATCCACGTACGGATTGTTTCCCTGCTCGAACGGCAACTCGATGTTGCAGCCGACGGAATGTCCGCCGCCGTCTTTCGCGCCCCGATTCGCGGCTTCCATGATGCCGGGTCCCGCGCCGGTCATGATGGAGAACCCCTTCAGGGCCAGCAATCGCGCGGTCTCCCGGGCCGCTTTGTATTGCGGATCGTCGGGACCCGTGCGGGCCGAGCCGAAGATCGTCACGCCCTTCGTGATTTCCGCCAGCGCATCGAACCCCTCGACGAATTCCGACGTGATGCGCATCACGCGCCATGGGTCGGTTTGCGTGAACGCATCTTCCGCCGATGGTGACTGCAGGAGCTTCTCGTCCTCGGTCAGCAACGGGCGATTGCGAATGTCCTGGTCGAGAAGCCGCAGGTCCATGCGTCGCACGGAACGGGCGCCGCTCGAGACCATCTTCGAATGGTCGGGCGCGCGACCCGCTTTGCGATGGCCTTCCTCGGTGCGTTCCTTCAGTCCTTCCAGCGACTGCTGCTCGGCGCGCGCGCGCGCATCAGGTGACGCCTTCTTCCCTGTCGGAGTGAGGGCCTTCGAATTGCGCGGCTTGGCCATGATGACACCGGTGATCGTTCGACGGTCGGTCCATGGGCGGACCGGCGTACAGCACTCGCACATGATATCGCCGTGACGCCTCGATTGCTGGTCGTGGTGGCCGACGGTGTTCGGCCGGACATCCTTGCCGACGAGATGGACGCAGGCCGGGCGCCGGCCATGGCGCGCCTGCGCGCCGCCGGCGGCCTGTACGAGGTGAGCGCATCGTTTCCCTCGGTGACAGGCCCGGCCTATGTGCCGTTCGTGATGGGGCGTCATCCGGCGCATGCGGGCATGCCGGGGTTGCGATGGTTTGACCGGGCCCGTTCGCTTCGCTGGTCGCTGGCGCCCGCGCGCAGCTATTCCGGCATCGACATCTGGCATACGGACGGCGATCTCGATCACCAGTTGCCCACACTGTTCGAGCTGGTGCAACCTTCGCTGGCCGGGCTGATGATGATCGGACGTGGTGCGACGCACGGACGCGTCGGCCGCGGCCTGCGTTGGTCGATCCAGGCCGCGTACATGCATTTTCGCGGCGACCTGATTGGCTGGCGGCGCGTGGAACGACGCGCCGTCAATGAATTCCTGCGCCGATTCGAGCGGGTGCAGCCGCGACTGGCAATGCTGGGCGTGCTGAGCCCCGACAAGTTCGCGCATGCGTACGGCAGTGATTCGGAGATCGTGCGCGAGGGCATCCGCGATGTGGACTCGGCGGTCGCGCGCGCGGTGGCGATCGCCGAGGCCGGCGGATGGCGCGAGTCGCTGCGCGTGTGGGTGGTGGGCGATCACGGGCACGCGTCGGTGACCGAGCATGACGACCTGCACGGCTGGCTGGACGGGCTGGGGCATCGCGTGCTGGCGCATCCGCGCGTGAACGTGCGACGTCCCGATATTGCGCTGATGGTCGGCGGCAACTCGATGGCGCATCTCTACCTCGAGCCGGAGCGTCGGGCCCGCGGCTGGTGGCCGCAACTGTCGACACGCTGGGATCGCACGCTGCAAGCCCTTCTCGCCCGGCCATCGGTGGACCTCGCGGCCGTTGCGGTGGGCGCGGATCGCGTGCGCCTGCACCACGCAGCGCGCGGTACCGGGGAGATCGTGCGGACGCACAATGGCCACGACGCACGCTGGACGTATTGTGCCAACGACGGCGATCCGCTGGGGCTTGGCGGTTCGTTGCACGGCCTCGATGCCGATGCGGCGTGGGAGGCCAGCGCCGCATCGGACTACCCCGATGCCATCGTCCAGATCTCGACGCTGGTGCCGTCGACGCGCAGCGGGGACATCGTGCTGTCGGCCGCGCCGGGCTGGGCTCGTAGCGCGCGCGCAGGTCCCAGCCCGGCGC
>CAZPON010000140.1:3950-8591 GCA_964588045.1 uncultured Gemmatimonas sp. | reverse complement strand
CAGGTCCCGCAGCAACGAGTCGCTCACGGTCACGATCACATCGCGCTCGTGATCCACCAGGCCGCCCGTCGTGAGCGCCTCGAGTCCGCGATATCCCGCGACTTCACGCCGCAACTGGTCGCGCTCAGCCACGCGCAGGCGCTCGGCCGGATCGGCGCCGCCACAACCGAGGGCAGCACTCACCATGCCGACCGCGAGTGACAGCCGCACCACGCCGCGGCCGATACTCGATTTCCGCGTCATCTGGATGGGTACGGGTAACCCTTCGCGAGTAACTGCGTGAGCGTGCGATCGTGCTTGTAGATATCGTCGTAGAAGCGTGTCGTGCCGTCCTCTCGCGCGGCGGCCGTGGCGTACACGATGTAGACCGGCACCGGACGCGTGAGGTCGACCTGCTCCGGCGTCGTGCGGGCCATGGCCTCCGACACGCGCGCCGCGTCCCACCGCTGATCGGCGAGCAGGAATTCGGCCAGTCGCGCCGGCTCCGACAGGCGAATGCAGCCATGACTCAAGTCGCGACGCGCCCGGTCGAACGCGCCCTGTGACGGCGTGTCGTGCAGATATACGTTGAACTGGTTCGGAAAGATGAACTTGACGCGACCGAGCGAATTCGTGGGCCCCGGCTTCTGGCGAATGCGCGCAGTGCCTGCGGACACGGCCGCCACCGCCGACGCCGACGTGCCCAGCACCGTGCCACCGTTGGAGACGACTTCGTAGTTGCCGCGCGCGAGGTACCCCGCGTCGCGCCGGGCCTTGGGCAACAACTCGTTGCGCGCGATGCTGGGCGGGACATCCCAGTATGGTGAGAACACGAGATACTTCATCGAACCGCTGAACACGGGCGTCTTGTTGTCGAAGGAATCCCCGACCACCACGTCCATGCTGATCAGGTCGGCCTCACGATCGCTCGACGACTTGAAGGCGTGCAACTGGAACGCCGGCACGTTCACGATGATCGGCGGATCCTCGAAGTGATGTGGCAACCAACGCCAGCGTT
Organism: uncultured Gemmatimonas sp.; assembly: GCA_964588045.1. Classification (GTDB taxonomy): domain Bacteria; phylum Gemmatimonadota; class Gemmatimonadetes; order Gemmatimonadales; family Gemmatimonadaceae; genus Gemmatimonas. Next base: position 7,594 of record CAZPON010000140.1, on the reverse strand, counting down.
CGAGGCTGAGCGTGAGTTGTGCAACGCGCTCCTCGAAGGGACGCCGCAGACGCGCTGACGTCGCCGGACCGATCACGCCATCCGCCGTGTAGCCATGTCGCTGCTGGAAGTGCCGGATGCCGGCCACCATGACGCTGTCGTAGCGGGTCGGGTCGCCCGCTGACACCGGTGCCGCGGTTGCCGGCAGGTCGGCCAGCGCAATGAGCAGCCGTCGCAGGGCCGGAACCGCCGGGTCGGTTGCACCGGGCTTGAGGCGGGCCGGCATCGTGAACGCCAGCAGCGTGCTATCGCGCGACAGCGCGCGATAGCGGCCCAACGAAGCCTTGAGCAGCCGATAATGCAGGTAAGGCGGCTCCATCTCGTCGAGGATCAGCGCCGGATTCGGCGCACTCGTCAGGCGCCTCACGGAAGCCACTGCATCGAACGGCTCCGTCGGGAGGTTCAACTTGGCGTGCGCGATCCGTGCGCTCACGCGCCCCATGCGCAGCGAACGCAACACCCGCGTCGATGCCGTGGTCAGCATCAGGTCGAACTCGGCCTGGCCTTCCGGCGTGCGCATGCGTGCGGCGTAGTCGGCACCCAGCCACGCCTGCAACCGTGTTGCATCGTAGTCGTCGGGTTCGAGGCCGCGCACTTCGATCTGCGCCACCTGCTGCACGACGGCACGCGCACTCGCCGTGGGCGCACCATCGCGTGTCCACAGCGGCCGCCAGCCCGCCGAATCGTACACGACCTTCAGGTCGGCCGCGACATCATCGAGTCGCGGCCACCGTTGTGGTGCATGGCGTTTCGCCGTGACCGCGCTGCGCATCATGTCGCTCACACCGCGTGGCGAGGCCGCCGCAGCGGGCGCCTGCGCCGACGCGACACCTGCGATCGCAACGGCGCAAAGGAACGATATGGACCAACCCGGAATTCTATTCATGGCTCGACACCCACTGTGAAGTCAGCCGAACACATTGGCGCGTCAGGCTGTTGATGATACCCCAAGTTGAATCGCCCGCCACCGTCCCTGTCGGAACCGCCACACACTCAGCACGCAACGCAGCGCGTGCCCCATCACGATCGCCAGCCACACGTCGCTGGGCACCAGCGGGCGGGCCAGTTGCACGACACTCATGTATCCGATGGGCAGGGCGAACTGCGAGATCAATGAAATGTACAACGGACTCCGTGTATCGCCGGTACCCTGCAACCCGCCGGTGTACGTCAGCGCAGTCGTGATGAACAACCCGGAGACACTGAGAAACGCGAGCAACTGAATGCCGATGCGCACCACCTCCGGATCGCGCATGCCGAACAGGGCCAGCAGGTGTGCCGGTATGAGCAGGAACAGCGCTCCCACGGTGGCCGCGATTGCCAGCCCGAAGCGATTCGCCACGTGGACCGCTTGTGTCACGCGCTCGGGCTTGCCCGCGCCAAGGTTCTGGCCCGCCACCGCCGATGTCGCGCCCATCAGGCCCACCGACGTCCACGTGACCAGCGAGAACAGCTCGGTGTAGCCGATGGCATACGCCGCCTGCGCGGCCGCACTGGCCGAGGTCGACCCCACGAACCGCAGGATGAGCACGCCGGCAATGTTCATGGCAATCCCCTGCAGCCCGGCCGGAAGTCCGAAGCGGAACAGGGCCCGGATGATCTCCCAGTCGGGTCGCCACGACACGTGCCGGAAGTCGAGCACCCACGTGCCACGGAACAACTGGATGACGGAGTAGATCGCGATGACGCCACCGCTGATCACGGTGCCCATCGCCGCGCCGGCGGTTCCGAACGACGGGATGGGACCGAGGCCGCGAATGAACAGCACGTTCAGCGCGATGTTCATTGCGGTCATGATCACGCCGAGTCGCAGCGGCGTCCGTGCGTCGCCCGCCGCGCGCAGTCCGGCACCCAGCATGAAGAACATCATCATGCCGAAGTTGAACACCAGCATGATGCGCAGGAACGACAGGGCTTCGGCCTGCACCGCCGGTGCAGCATTGACGAGCCCCAGCAGCATCGGCGCGGCGAAATAGCCCACCGGCGCGACCACGCCCACCGACAGGCAGATGGCCACCAGGAACGCCTGCGACGCGGCGCGGTTCACCGCAACCGAATCACCCGCGCCGGCGAACCGCGCCACCAACACCGCCATGCCCGTGAACAACGATCCGAGAAACACCACCACGACCAGGAAGATCTGGAACGACACGCCAATGGCCGCGTTGCCGGTGAACCCGACGAGGTTGCCAACCATGACATGGTCGATGACGCCCTGCAGGCCGCCGATGACGTTCTGCAGGACGGTGGGCCACGCGATCTTCCAGACCGCCGGACCGATGGGCCCCTCGACGATGGAACGATCGAACTGCTTCGCCGGAACCCCGGCTTTGGGCAGCGCGGCACCCGAAGCACTGCCCTTCGTGGCGTCGGTCACGCGATAGCCGCCGGCGCGTCACTGCGCCGCACGAGCGTGAGGATGGAGTACACCGCCACCGGCTCGTCGTGCTGGTTGCGCACCTCGACATCCCATTCCACCACACCCTGCGGGATGCCGCCTTCCGGCGTGTCCTTGGCGGTCTTCTGCTTCACCGTGAGACGCACCTGGATCGTGTCGCCGGGATACACCGGCTTCGTGAAGCGCAACTTCTCGAGGCCGTAGTTCGCCAGCACCGGGCCAAGCGCCGGATCAACGAACAACCCCGCGGCCGCCGACACGATGAAGTACCCGTGCGCGACGCGTCCCTCGAACACCCCGTTGGTGCGCGCCTCCTCGTCGTTCATGTGCGCATAGAAACGGTCGCCACTCAGCTCGGCGAACTTCATCACGTCGTCGAGCGTGATGGTGCGGGTGCCGGTGATCAGCGTGTCACCCACCTGCAGGGCATCGAACGTCTTGCGGAAGGGATGTACCGTGTCCGTGAGTTGGGTCGCGCCGGCCGACCACTCGCGCGTGATGGCCGTGAGCACGCTGGGGCTTCCCTGCACCGCCGTGCGCTGCATGTAGTGCAGCACGCCGCGTGCACCGCCCATCTCCTCACCGCCGCCAGCGCGTCCCGGTCCGCCATGCACGAGGTTCGGCAGCGGCGAGCCATGGCCCGTGCTTTCCCTGGCACTCGTGCGGTCGAGCACCAGCATGCGTCCATGGTACGCCGCCGTGCCCAGGATCACGGTGCGCGCAACCGACGCGTCGGCGGTGACCAGGGAACCGCACAGCGAGCCGCGTCCCAGCTTGGCGAGGGCGATCGCTTCATCGAGGCCGCGATACGGCATGACGGTGTTCACCGGGCCGAAGGCCTCGATGTCATGCGGTTCGTGACGACCGAACGGGTCGTCGCATACCATGAGCATCGGGCCGAAGAACGCGCCGTGCTCGCGATCGGCGCCGACCACCTGAAAGTCGCCGCCACCATACACCAGTTCCGTGGCCGCACGAATGCGCTCGGCGTTGCTGCCCACGTCGCGCACCTGGCCCTTGCTGGCCAACGGCCCCATGCGCACACCCTCCACCGCCGGATCGCCGATGGTGGTTTTGTCGAGACGCGCACGCAGGGCCTTCACGACGTCCTCTTCCATGCCGGCCGGAACGATGGTGCGACGAATCGCCGTGCACTTCTGCCCGGCCTTCGTCGTCATCTCGCGCACCACTTCCTTGATGAAGAGAT
>CAZPON010000140.1:1638-3940 GCA_964588045.1 uncultured Gemmatimonas sp. | reverse complement strand
CGCTCAACTGCTCCATCCTGGGCCCCGATGCGGCGCCGGGCACGGAGCAGTTGAGCGAGTCGGCTTCCATGTTGAAGCGCACCGAATGCGCGACGATGGCGCGGCTTTCCTTGAGCATCTGTCCCGTGGCCGCCGAGCCCGTGAACGCCACCGCGTCCTGTTCCGCCACGTGCGACAACAGGTCACCGGCGCTGCCGCACACCAGTTGCACGGCACCGGCCGGCAGGATGTTGGCGTCGATGATGGAGCGGAACACGGCCTCGGTGAGGAAGCTCGTTGCGGTGGCCGGCTTCACGATGCACGGCATGCCGGCCAGCAGCGCCGGCGCGAGCTTCTCCATCATCCCCCACACGGGGAAGTTGAACGCGTTGATGTGAATCGCGACGCCTTCCAGCGGCACGCAGATGTGGCGCCCCACGAACGTGCCGTTCTTCGACAGCGATTCGCTGGGCCCTTCGACGTGAAACGTTTCGTTGGGGAACTCGCGGCGGCCACGGCTGGAGTACGCGAAGAACGTGCCGATGCCGCCGTCGATGTCGACCCAGCTGTCGGCCTTCGTGGCACCGGTCATCGCCGAAAGCGCGTAGAACGCATCCTTGCGCTCGGTCAGGTGACGGGCAAGCGCCTTCAACATGGCCGCACGCTGATGAAACGTGAGCGCGCGCAGGGCCGGACCACCCACTGCGCGCGCGTATTCGGCCATGGCCTTGAAGTCGAGGCCGCCGCTACCGGCTTCGCCGATCTTCTCGCCGGTGACTGCGTGAAAGAGATCGGCGGTCTTTCCGCTGCCGCGGACCCATTGGCCCTGGGCGTAGTTCATCAGCGTCAGCATCTATCGTGCAAGGTGGGAGTCAGTCGTTGGTCGTGCGCGAGCGGTCCTGCGTTTCCTGCCAGTTCTTCACCGTGGTCGATTGCGTCGGGCGGTTGGCAGGAAGCTCCCGCAACGGCTCGACGGCTCGCCAGCCGGCACGCATGGCCGCCGGCAGCCCCTGATAGAGTTGTGTCCCGGACGACTTCCACGCCAGCATCTCGTCGCTCACATCCTTCACGATCTTCGCCGGATTGCCGACCACGACCTTGCGCGGCGGGATGTCCATCCCCGTAGGCACGAAGCACAGCGCGCCAACGACGCATCCACTGCCGACGATCGCGTTGTCCATGATGACGGCGTTCATCCCGACGAGCGCATTGGCGCCGATGCGCGCCCCGTGCACGATCGCGCCGTGGCCGATATGCGCCCCCGCTTCGAGCACCACCACCACGCCGGGGAACATGTGAATCGTGCAGTTCTCCTGCACGTTGCACCCATCCTCGATGACGATACCGCCCCAATCGCCGCGAATCGCCGCGCCCGGACCCACATACACGTCGCGTCCGATGATCACGTTGCCCGTGACCGCCGCCTGCGGATGCACAAACGCGCTCTCATGTATGACTGGAATGAAACCTTCAAACTCGTAAATCACGCGCCGTTCCTCGCAGTACCCAACAACAACATTTCACGCGGCGTCGCGGAGACAGCGGAAACGCACGTCGTCAGAACCAGCCTCTCCGCTTCCTCCGCGGCTCCGCGTGAAATGCCTCTTGAAGTGTGCACGAGGGCGTCCCTTACACCCGCTCGAGGATCACGGCAAACCCCTGCCCCACGCCAATGCACATCGTGCACAGTGCGTAACGCCCGCCGCGTCGGTGCAGCTCGCGCGTGGCGGTCAAAGCCAGCCGCGCACCGCTCATGCCCAGCGGATGTCCCAGTGCGATGGCACCGCCGTTCGGGTTCACGTGCTCCGCATCATCCGCAACACCGAGTTCGCGCAGGCAGGCCAGCCCCTGCGCTGCGAAGGCTTCGTTCAGCTCGATCACATCCATGTCGGCGATCGTCAGCCCGGCCCGCGCCAGCGCCAGGCGCGAAGCCGGAACCGGCCCCATGCCCATGAGGCGCGGTTCGACACCGGCGGCGGCGCTGGCCACGATGCGCGCCGCCGGCTGCAGGCCCAGTTCGCGCACGGCGTACGTCGACGCCACCAGCAGTGCCGCCGCGCCGTCGTTGAGCCCCGAGGCATTGCCCGCGGTCACCGAGCCGTCGGTGCGAAACGCCGGCTTGAGCCGCGCCAGCGTTTCCATCGTCGTGGCCGGCCGGATGAACTCGTCCTCCGATACCAGTACCGCGTCGCCTTTCTTCTGCGGCACCGGCACCGCCACGATCTCGTCGGCGAATCGGCCCACGGCACGCGCAGACGCCGCGCGCTGCTGCGAACGCACGGCGAACGCGTCCTGATGGGCACGCGAGACGCCATACTGCGCC
>CAZPON010000140.1:0-1628 GCA_964588045.1 uncultured Gemmatimonas sp. | reverse complement strand
ACGTTCTCGGCCGTCTCGCCCATCGAATCGGTGCCGTACATCGCTTTCATTCTCGGGTTGACGAACCGCCAGCCGAGGCTCGTGTCGAACAGTTGCACGTCACGCGCAAAGGGTGTTGCGCCCTTTGACAGCACGAATGGTGCACGCGTCATGCTTTCCACCCCGCCGGCGATGAACAGGTCGCCTTCGCCGCTGCGAATCGCGCGCGCGGCGCTGGCCACGGCGGTCAAGCCCGACGCGCACAGGCGATTGACCGTTTCACCGGGCACCGTGTGCGGCACGCCGGCCAGCAGGAGCGCCATGCGCGCCACATTCCGGTTGTCTTCACCGGCCTGGTTGGCGCAGCCGAGGATCACGTCGGCCAGGCGCGACGCATCGAACGACGGATGTCGCGCCAGCAGCGACGCGATCGCGTGCGCGGCCAGGTCGTCGGCGCGCACCGCACTCAGCGCCCCGCCAAGGTTGCCGATCGGCGTGCGCACGCCGTCGATGATGAACGCGTCGAGTGCGACAGCCGTCATGGTCTCGAAAGGTGGAGGAAGCCGTCAGCCATCGAGCAACACGCCGCCGAACGGACGCGCTGCGGCGCGCAACGTGAGCGCCGGCCGGTAGCGTGGATCGCCATACTCCGCCTGCAGTCGCTCGAGTTCTGCGAGCACGTGTTTCGCGCCGATCGCGTCGCCCCAGGCCAGGAGCCCGCGGGGATAGTTCACGCCTTGTGTCATCGCCGTCTCGATGTCAGCCGGCGATGCCAACTGCATCTCCGCCGCCGACACGGCCTCGTTCACCAGCATCGCGAGCACGCGATCGACGATCTGGCGGCCCAGGGCGGCGTCCTCGACCGGCGACGGATTCTCGCCGCCATCGTAGCGATAGTAGCCGCGACCGGTCTTCCTGCCCAACCATCCGGCCTCGACCAGCCGCTGCTGCGTCACGCACGGCCGATAGCGCGGATCGTGAAACGTGTGCTCGTACACGGAGCACGACACGGCGAAGTTCACGTCGTTGCCGATCATGTCCATCAAGGCGAACGGCCCCATGCGAAATCCGCCGATCGTGGTCAGGGCCCAGTCAATCGTCGCCACATCGGCCAATCCTTCCTCGAGGATGCGCAACGACTCGCCGTAAAACGGCCGCGCCACGCGATTCACCAGGAACCCCGGCGTGTCCTTCACGCGCACCGTGGTCTTGCCCCACGACTGCGCGAGCGCCAGCGCGGCCGTGGCGTATTCGGGCGCGGTGGAAATAGCGGTGACAATTTCCACCAGCGGCATCACCGGCGCCGGATTGAAGAAGTGCACGCCCACCACGCGGTCCGCATGACGGCACGCACCGCCCAGCGCCGCAATCGACAGCGACGACGTGTTGCTGGCCAGGATCGCCTGCGGCGGCACGATCGTGTCGAGTGTCCGGAACAGCGATTGCTTGGCCGCGAGCTGCTCGACGATGGCCTCGATGACGAATCCGCACGTCGCGAACTCTGTCAGCGACGACGCGCCGACGCCCTCCAGGTACGTGATACGCGCCAGCACCGCATCGGCGTCTTCGCGCGTGCGGCGTCCCTTCTCCACGTCGCGCGCGTCGCATGTGGCGGCGGTGGCGCGCGACGTGGAGAAGGGACGCCGCAC
>CAZPON010000139.1:2590-8696 GCA_964588045.1 uncultured Gemmatimonas sp. | reverse complement strand
GCGTCGCCGAATGCCGCGACGGCGGCGCGCGCACGGGTCAGGGCTCCCTGCTGCGTTTCGTGGTCGCCGACCGGCTGGGCCGGCACGCCGCTTTCGGCGGCAATGCCGCGCACGTCGCACCCCGGCCAGATGCGCTGAATGACCGCACGCACGGCGGCGATCTTCACGGGATTGGTGGACCCAACGGCGACGAGACGCATGGAGCGCGTAATATGAGGCGCCTTCTTGCTTGCAGCCACGTATACTTGTAACGTGAGCCGCCGAGATGCCCGTCTCCCCATCTGAATCACGGCGGGCCGATGCAGACGACCGGCCGCCGTCTCCGACGCCCCCGCGCTCGCGCCTCTGGCTCGAGTTCGTGAACACCGACGCCGCCGCACACGCGTCGCGCGGTGATGTGTTTCGCGACTTCGATACCCTGCTCCGCTGGCTGACGGAGTTCGGCACACTGGACGAGGAGCGTGCGTCCGGCATTCGCAGGCGAGCTCTGCTGCAGCCGGCGGCGGCGGCGGCCACCGTGGTCGATGCACGGCGCGTCCGTGCGGCGCTCCGGGTGCTGGCCGAGCGGGGACATGGCTCCCTGCGCGTGTGCGAGGATGCCGTCGGCGAGATCAACCGCGTGTTGGGTCGCAGCGCCGGCACGCGACGACTCGATCGCCAGGATGACGGCGGGTATGCGCGCGCCTTCGTGCCCACCGGCGACGCCTTCGCCGGCCTGATGATCCCGATCGTCGACTCGGCGGCCGAGGCGCTCGTGAACGGTGAACTGACCCGGGTGCGACGCTGCGCCGATGCGGGCTGTCATCAGGTATTCGTGGACACCACCAAGAACGGGCTGCGCCGCTGGTGCGACATGGGCACGTGCGGCAACCGCGCCAAGGCCGCGCGTCACCGGGCCAAGCTCGTGGCCCGGCCAACGCGCGCGCGCGCGCATGATCCGGAACACGGCTGACGCGTGGATACGCCACCGGACACTCCCAGCACACCGGTCACGCCGGCCGATGCCGTCCATCGCATCGAGCCGACCGGTGAAGTGTCGCTCGAACGCGGGTTCGTGGCGTCGTTGCGCTGGCTGGTTTCGGAAGGCGATGCGCGCGGCGTGCGACGCATCGCGGTCGAACTGCGTGCCCTGCGCGAGGCGCTGGCAACGCTCGACGAAACGCGTGCCGCGCGCGACGAGCATGCGCGACGCGCCGCCGAGCTGGATCGCGAGCTGCAGGCCGCGCTCGCCGTGCTCGGTCCCGGCACCGCCGTCAATGGCAACGGCACGCTGGTGCAGCGCCTCGCCCGCCTCCGCGAGCGGCTCGCAGAAGACACCAACTCACGACGCCAGCTCACCCTCGAACGCGATGCGTGGCGCGCCATGTGCACACTGCTCACGCACACGCGGGCGCGCGTGCACGAACTGCTCGACGAGAACGAGCGCGAACGCGACATGATGGCGACGACGCTCGAGGTGACACGCGCCCGCGTGATCGAGTTGATGGCGCTGCATGACGATGCCTCGCGCGAGGCGGCGCAGACGCGGGCCGAACTGGCGGCGCTCCGCGAACGGCTCAGTCAGTGGAGCGGGACGGTGGAACGTGCGCTCGAGGAACTGGTGCGCGGAACACGCGCGTTGAGTCCCTGATGTAGCCCATCGCCACGGCGTAACCGGCCAGCTTGCGCTGCAGTTGCCGGCGGCCACGGAACAGGCGCGACTTGACGGTGCCCTCGGGCACGCCGAGCACGTCGGCGATCTCGGCGTAGCGAAGGCCCTGCAGGTCGCTCAACACCACCGCCGAGCGATACTCCTCGGGCAGGGCGCGAATCGCGCGCGTGATTTCGTCGTCGAGGAACGAATCGTAGAAACGACCCTCGGGATCGGCCTCGCCGACGGCTTCGTACAGCGCCCAGCCTTCCGTGTCTTCGGGCTGCTGGACCTCGCGCGCATCGAGCCGGCGCTTCCGGCTCACGAACACGTGATAGAGGATCGTGAAGAGCCACGCGCGGATATTCGTGCCCAGGTGGTATTGCTCCCAGCGCTCGATGGCGCGCAGCATCGTGTCCGACACGAGGTCTTCGGCATCGTCGCGTCCGCGCGCGAGCTTCAGCGCGAAGGAGTGCAGCGCCTCGAGGTGCACCAGGGCCTCGCGCTCGAACTGCGCGCGGCGCGCCTCGCGCTCAGCGGGCGTGGGGTCGACAGATGCGACGCCCTGGGCGATATCCATGGCAGTCAGGCGCATGATGACATGCCGACGGCGTCAGCGCCGTCGTCCTCCACTGCGCCGCCCGCCGCCGTGGCCACCACGATGGCCTCCACCACGATGGCCTCCGCCGCGATGGCCGTCGCTGCGGCCGTGGCGCGCAGTGGCTTCGCGTGGACGACCATCGCGCTCGTCGCGCGTCCGCTTCGCGCGCTCACGTTCTTCGTCGGTGTACGGATCGTCGAGGCGCTGTTGCAGCGTCAGCAGGTCGCTCGCACGAACGGATCCGCGCTGTCCACGTGTCACCGCGAAGCGCAGCGGACGATCCAGCACCGGCAGCTCCTCGGCAACCAGCGTGCGCGCCACCTTCTCTGGCAGCCGCAAGCGCACGACCGGGAGCAGCACACCATCTGATTCTTCGACATCGTACTCCAGCGGCACACCCCGATCGCGCACCCCGACTTCATCGGGCAAGGCGCGCGCAGCAGCCAGTTGCTCGTTGGTCACGAATTCGTGGCGCTCGAGGCGCAGCGGGAGCACGCGCAGCGATTCCCAATCCCACACATCCTGCATGCGGGCTTCGTACCACGACGTCAGTTCAGCCTGCCCCAGTCGCGGGGTCGTGCCACCGAGCCGCCGCCACACGGTCCGGATCTCGTCGACAACCGGCTGGTTGCGCCGCACCGCCGGATGACGCAGCTCGCCTCGCGCGGCCGCCTCGGCCAGCAGGTGACGCGCTGCCGGCGCAAGCGCCGGCGAAAACGTGGGCAACGGCTCCCGCTCCACCGACAGCTCGAAGCCGTGGTACGTGACGCGCCGGCGCAGTTGCACGGGCGCGTGCTTGTGCTCGGCGTTGAGCGCCAGCTCCGGCGGATGTCGCTGTGCGTACTTCGTGATGAGCTCCATCGGGAACTGCGTGCCCTCGATGGACGCGCGTGGCACGCCGAAGCGATCGGCGAAGTAGCGCAGGGTGCCGGCCACCGCGCCCCAACTGCCGCACATGCTCGTTTTCGATACGCGCGCCTCGTGCCCGTCCGCCGTCTGCTCCTCGATCACCAGGTCGAACGGCATGAACTGCGCCAGCAGGTCGGCGAATCGCCTGAGCAGGCCGTCGCGCGCCAGCGGGAGCGTCGTGGGCAACGGAAGGCCCACGCTGCGATACACGCTCGCCATCGCGAGCGCGGCATCCTCGAGCGACTTCACCAGCACGCCGCGCCGCTCGGCCCAGTGCGCAACGCGTTCGGCATCGAACAGGTGCCGCGACAAGCCATACACCTCGCCCACATAACCGGCCACGCGAAAGCCTTCGGCATACACGTTGTACGCGGTGAGATGGTCGCTGCCGCGCACGGCGAGTCCTTCCAGGTCCCGTCCCTCGCGCGTCATGCGATGCAGCGAGTCGATGCCGCTCATGACCGCCAGCGCCGGCAGCAATTCGTCGTCGCCGTTGACGATCAACTCGCCCCACTCGCGTTCCACCGGCAAGGCCTCGACCGCCTTGCCGTACGGCGTCAGCACACCGTTCTCCACCAGGCCGCGTGACTCGAGCAGGGCCACAGCCTTTCTGTATGCCACGCGGTCCAGTGGCACCGGCAGGTCGAGCGTATCGGCGCGCACGCCGAGGTCCGCGCAGGTCAGCGCCACGCGCTCGCTGTCGCCGGCCAACTGGAATTCCGGCTCGGTCGGCCGCAATGCCTCGAAACGAATGTCGCGATCACTCAGGATGAACACGCGGCCATGCTCCACGCGCCCATGCACGCGCCCGGCCATCTGCAAGATCTCGTTCGACCCGAGGTGCACGCGGGTGAGCACGTTGCGGCCGCGATCGATGCGATTGGTGAACCGCGTGTCGTCGATGATGACCGTGTCGAGGCCCGGCACGTTGAGCGCACTCTGGCCGGCGGCGGTCATCGCCAGGAAGTACGGCTTCGGCACGGTGCCTTCGAGGAACGGACGGATCACGCGAATTGGTTCGCCGCCATGATAGTGCGACGCGGCAATGCGCGGGTACCGCGTGCGCACCCATTCCGCCGCCTCTTCCACGCCCGCACGCGTGGGCAGGAAGATCGCGACCCCGCGTTCCGAGCGCGCCAGCTTCGACAGGAACTTGTCGTCGAGGAACTCGAGCGGCTGCTTGCGCGTGACGTCGACCTTCGCAGCCTTGCTCGCATCGAACGCCGAAACCTGCAGCACATCGGCGCTGTCGAGATAGCGCGCGTAGAACGTCGGATCGACGGTGGCCGACAACCAGATGTAGCGGCAGCCCACGCGCTTGCCGAGCGCGAGGCACAACTCCAGCTCGGCGCTCGTCTGGTGGATCTCGTCGACGATCAGCGTGTCCGTGGCCTGGATGTCGCCGTCCTGGAACCAGCGGCGGGCGATGCCGGTGGTGACGATCACCACGTTCCACGACGGCGTATCGGGGGTGGCTTCGCGTTCGCGGTTGACAACCCCAACGCGCAGCGTCGTCGTCCCAAGAATCGTCTCGGCGATGGGGCGGATGGCGAGCGTCTTGCCCGTGCCGGTGCCGGCAACGATGCCGAACCCTTTCCCGCTCGCGGCCAGCGAACGAACATCCGCCCCGCGGGTACGTTCGAGAAACGTGTCGATATGCAGTCCGACGGCCAGCTCGATCGTTTCGCAGGCGGCGCGCGTCGGCGCAATGACGATCACCCGGCCAGTGGGCGGCTTGGCCGCGACGAACGCCTCGCGGTCGGGCGGGAGATAGCGGTCCGTAGTTGTGCGCACACCCTAAATTAGCACAGCGACACGTCCTTCACCTTCAGACGCAAGCGCCGATGACAGACGAGCAACATGCCGAGTGGGTTGCGATCGGGAACTTCAACACGGCGTTCGAAGCGGACATGATCCGCCAGACGCTCGAAACGGCGGGCATTCCGGTCCTGGCCAAGAGCGACGCACCGGGCATCTTCGGTGCCGGATTCCAGGGGGTGGTCACGGGCGGCGTGACGCTTCACGTGCCGAGCCCCGAAGCCGAGCGCGCGCTGGAACTCCTCGAACTCGATCCCTGACCAATCGTGCCCGCGGCTCGTGACGACTACCTGCTGCGACTGATTCAGCAGGCGGCCGCAGCCCTGCGTCATCTGCGCACGCGACTGGGCAGCGGTGAGCCGGCCGACGACGTGAGCCGCGATGCCGATGCGGCAATTGGCTCGCTGCTCGGCCCGCAACGCGCCATGCTCGAGCGGCTCGACGCATGGTCAGCGGCCAACCTGCTCGGCGACGCCGAGCGGGTGATCGCCTGGAGCGACCTCGTGACGCTGCAAGCGGATCTGCGCGAAGTCAGCGGCGATTCAGCAGGCAGCAGCGCACTGCGTCAACGCGCCGACGCGCTCAGGTCGCACGTGCAGGCACGTGGATGACGATCACGCATTGCCCGTGGGCCACCAAGCCGCTCGACATCGCGTATCACGACACCGAGTGGGGCGTGCCGGTGCACGACGATCGCGTGCGCTTCGAGTTCCTCACGCTGGAGGGCGCACAGGCCGGGCTCAGCTGGTCCACCGTGCTCGCGCGTCGCGAGCACTATCGCCGCGCGTTTGCCGACTGGGACGTGCAGGCCATCGCGCGGTTCACGTCACCCGATGTCGACCGCCTGGTCGGTGATGCGGGGATCATCCGGCACCGCGGCAAGATCGAGAGCACGATCACCAATGCGCAGGCGTTCCTGCGCGTGCAGTCGGAGTTCGGTTCGTTCGACGAATGGGTGTGGCAGTTCGTCGGCGGCGCGCCGCGCGACAACAGGCGGAGGGCCATGAGCGAGTTGCCCGCGAAGACCGTCGAGTCGGACGCGCTCAGCAAGGCACTCATGAAGCTCGGCTTCAAGTTCGTCGGCTCGACGATCTGCTATGCGTACATGCAGGCCACCGGCATGGTGAACGACCATCTGGTGAGCTGCC
>CAZPON010000139.1:0-2580 GCA_964588045.1 uncultured Gemmatimonas sp. | reverse complement strand
GCCCGCGACACGCGGCGTGCCTCACGCGGTGAACCGATACACATACCCCTCAGAACCGTCTCGGCAATTCTCAACCGTCCAGCCCAAGGGACGTCGAAACTCATCAGCTGGACCGGTCGTCTCTTGACAAAGTGCGGCGCGCACCATGTTTGCCATAAGCGGACCGCCGCCTGATCGCCGAGTCGCGCAGGACTCAATCCAGCCTTTTGTGTGCGATTGCAGAGAAATGCAACGCAATCGGCCAGCTGAACCATTCGGCTATCCGTGGATCGAACATAGTGCACGGTATCCACGAGCTTCTCGATGGTCCGAGCACGATACCCTCGCCGGAGTTGCCGGACTCGTCCAGGAAGAGGATCACCCGTCAGCTTACTTCACCCAGACGCGTTCACCACCATCAATTCGTTGCCGCGATCATCGAAAAGACTTTCCCGGCAACTGCTTCGCATCGCCCGCATAGTAGCGCCCCGAAGTCTCCAGTGTCTCCCCGTCTCTTATCGCTGGATCAGCTTCGTCCGCTGCCCGTTCTTGTAGACCTCGACCCGATCCGCCAGCCCGTCGCGATTCGTATCGGTCCACACCTGCAGCAACTGGTTGTCCTGGTCCAGGAACAGGGCGCGCCACGGCACACCGCCGCGCCCCTGGTCAGGCACGCGCACCGTGAACTCGTTGGTCCCGAGCCACGTCATGACCTCGGTGCTCGGGCGGCCCTGGATGACGTCGAGCGCCGAACGCATTTGCGGAAGCACCTGCGGATACGCCTGCGACGCGAACGCCGGCAGGTCGTCGCAACGACCGTCGGCGTCCTTGTCGAGACATACCGGCGGCCCGTAGCGTGAGTCGTCGCACCACCCGTCACCATCACGGTCCAGGCAGGTCGACGACCCGGTACCGGGCGGACGCTGCCCCGGCTGCGTGACGAAATACCGTGGGTCGTTCAGCGTGCCCTGACCAACCACCACGCCGCCCTGGGTGACGTACCCGCCGTATGACCCTAGAGGCCCCAGCTGTGACGCCGCCCCCCCGGGAAACAACGATGCCGGCGCATTGGCCGGCAAGTCTCCGTGCAACTGGGCATCGGTTATCCGTTTTGCCTCGTGCTGCTCGCGAGCGAACAGCGGATCGACCTGCGGAAGGTCAGGCGGAATCAGCGGCGGTGCCTTCTTGGGTGGGGGCGCCGTGAATCCCTTCACCGGCACCTTGTCGGGCGCCTTTCCCTTCTCCTCCCCGTAGATCACGCGCCCATTGGCCGGCTTTTTCTGGATGGCCGTGGCGCAATCGGTGGGCGCAGGCTGCTGTGCGGCCGGAACGCCATTGATCCACACCCGGCACATCTTGGCCGGCGGCATGTACGAGCGCGGAATGCTGTCCTGCCGAGCCGGCTGGGAGGACTGCTGCACAGGCGGCGCCGCCTGCGCCGTCAACGCGCCGCGTGCGCCCATGGGGGCGAAAACAGAGGTCGTCACGCTGATGCTCAGCGCGCCAATCGTTGTCAGCAGGGTGTGTCGGTTCATGCCATCCTCCAGCGAGTGCTCCACGAACCCGGGCGCCCGTCCGAACGGAGGACGTCCCGAATTCTCTGCATGCTCGTGTAAGCAGGGAGCGTGCCAAGCGGGGTCTGATGCTGATACCCGCCTATAGCCAGATAGTATCGGCACTTGGGTCCAAGACCGACAGGGTGACCGGCCCCGGAGGGGGACAGGGGCGTCACCCGGCGAGGACGGAACGGCCGAGTTGGGAGTTCTGAGTTCTGAGTCCTGAGTCTGGAGTCGACCTCTGAGTACGGAGTCTGGAGTCGTGAGTACGGGGTCCGCAGTGGCGGCCCGAGAGACTCACAACCCCTTACTCACGACCCCAGACTCCGTACTCAGAGGTCGACCCCAGACTCAGAACTCAGAACTCAGAACTCCAGAACTCAGTAAGTCAGTCCCCGAAGGAAATCCCTGTCATCCTCGCCGCCCGCACCACGTCGTGCGACGGGTCCACCGTCTTGGTCTCCCGCAGGACCTCGTCGATGGGGATGCACACCAGGTGCGGCGACTGCAGCGCCACCATGTGCCCCCACTGCTTGTCGGCCACCGCCTGCACCGCCGCGGCGCCAAACCGGGTCGCCAGGAGTCGGTCATAGCCGGTCGGCGATCCGCCGCGCTGCAGGTGCCCCAGCACCATCGAGCGCGTCTCCTTCCCGGTGCGCTGCTGGATCTCGTAGCCCAGCCGGTCGGCAATGCCACCCAGGCGACGCTCCTGCCCCGGCAGCGACTCCCCGATGATCGACTCCTTGCCGCCCCTCGGCTTGGCGCCCTCGGCCACCACCACGATGCTGAACTTGCGACCGGATTCGTCCCGCGCCTGGATCTTTTCGCACACCTTCTCGATGTCCCACGCAATCTCGGGAATCAGGATGACGTCGGCGGTGCCGGCCACGCCGGCGTGCAACGCAATGAATCCCGCCTCGCGCCCCATGACTTCCAGTACCATCACGCGATCATGCGACTCGGCGGTCGTGTGCAGCTTGTCGATCGCTTCCATGGCCGTGTTGACGGCCGTCGCGCCGGTCCCGTCCGGTCCGGTCGATGTGCT
>CAZPON010000138.1:0-8780 GCA_964588045.1 uncultured Gemmatimonas sp. | reverse complement strand
CGATCTTCCGCCGGCACTGGGGCGACTTCACCGATGCGTTCGAAGCCAGCGGCACCGGCTTCGGCTGGACCAAGCAGGAAGGCGACCTGCTGCGCATCCGGATCGACCACATACTCAGCAGTGCCACCGCGCCGCGGCCGATCGGTACATGGCTCGGGCCGGACCTGGGGAGTGATCATTTGCCGGTCATTGCGGATTTGCGATGGGCACCGCGATGAACCGCACAACAGTACTGAGTACGAGTTCTGAGTACTGAGTTCGGAGTCGCACTCCGAGTGAGAAGTATGGAGTCATGAGTATGGGGTTCGGAGTTACTCCGAGCCCGTATTCCTTCTGGGAGTCGACTCCATACTCCGTACTGACGACTCCATACTCCAAACTCGGAGTGCGACTCCAAACTCAGGACTCAGAACTCGTTGTTGCACTCCGTCGCATACTCGTCCAACAACGTTGCCGCTGCCCGAATCCCCAACTGGTAGTTCTCCACGCTGATCCATTCGTCCGGCGCGTGCGCGTTTTCGCCCGGAAGGCCGAAGCCCATCAGCAGCACCGGCGCGCCCAGGATGCGCTCGAAGTCACCGACCACGGGAATCGATCCGCCTTCACCCGTGATGACCGGCTCGCGACCGAACGCGGCGGTGAGCGCGCGCTTGCCGGCCTCGATGATCGGGCCCTCGAGATCCGCACGCCACGGCCGCCCACCGTGCAGCGCCGTCACCGTCACGGTCACTCCCGCTGGTGCCACGCGTGACACGTGATCCTTGATGAGCTGCTCGATGGTGGCCGGATCCTGGTCGGGCACAAGACGACAGCTCACCTTGGCCATCGAGACGGCAGGCAACACGGTCTTTGCGCCCTCGCCGGTGTAGCCGCTGAGCAGTCCGTTCACTTCGCACGTCGGACGCGTCCACAGCTTCTCCAGCGTGGTGTAGCCGGCTTCGCCACCCAGCGCGGTGACACCCACTTCGTGCATGAGGCCTGCATCACTGAAGGGAAGCGTGCGCATGCCGGCCCGCACCGCGTCGGGAAACGGACGCACGGCGTCGTAGAACCCGGGAATCGCCACGCGACCTTCGGCATCGTGCATCGTGGCCAGGATGCGTGCGAGCGCCATGGCCGGATTCACGACGGCGCCACCGTACATGCCCGAGTGCAGGTCGCCGCTCGCGCCACGCACATCGATCTGCACGTAGGCCAGCCCGCGCAACGACGACAGGATGCTGGGAATTCCCGGCGCGAACATGGTCGAGTCGGAAATCACCACCGCGTCGCACGCCAGGCGTGACTGCTCGCGCTCGAGAAACGCCTCGAGATGCACGCTGCCGACTTCCTCTTCGCCTTCCGCCAGTACGATCACGTTCACCGGCAGCGTCCCGCGCACCGCGAGATGCGCTTCCAGTGCCTTGATGTGGAGGTACAACTGGCCCTTGTCGTCGACACTGCCGCGCGCGTAAATGCGTCCGTCGCGAATGGCCGGCTCGAACGCCGGCGACGTCCACAGCTCGAGCGGCTCGGGCGGCTGCACATCGTAGTGGCCGTACACCAGCAGCGTCGGCGCATCGGGGCCGGCGTTGCGCCACTCGCCCAGTACGATGGGATGACCGGGTGTGGACACGAGTTCGGCGTTGAAGCCGATGCGGGTCAGCGCATTCGACACGAACTGCGCGGCGGCCACGCAGTCGTCCTGGTGCTCCGACTTGGCACTGACGCTGGGGATGCGCAGGAATTCGAACAGCTCGTCGAGCGCGCGCGCGTCATTCGTGGCGCACCAGGCGGCGAGGTCGGCGGGAATCACGGGCGTGGACACGTCGGGTGTGGGGCTGGAATGAATTGGCGGTGTGTCAGCCGCGCGCCGTCATGAATCGCTGGCCAACGACAAGACCCGCGACCGCGGCGAGCACGCTGGTGACGACACTGGCCACCACGTACAGCACCGCGCGCGCCGAGCGTCCTTCCTGCACCAGCGTCACGAACTCCGCGCTGAAGGTGCTGAACGTCGTGAAGCCGCCGCAGAATCCGATGGTGAGTGCGGCCCGGAGCACGGGATTGCTGTCGGGTGTGCCGAAGGTGCGTGCGAACAGCGCGATGAGGAACGAACCGGACACGTTGATCACGAACGTGCTGAGCGGAAACGCGCCGACGGGGCGCGGCATCCACACGGACACGAGATAGCGCGACACCGAACCTGCAGCGCCGCCAATGGCGATGGCCCAGAGCATGGGGAACGATACGCCGTTCATCGTTCACCGGACAGCGCAGGAAGATCACGCGGGCGCGCCGGAATTGCCGCAGCGTCCCGATACAACCACACGCGCCGGTGGGCGACCTCGCCCTTGCCACGGCGCAGCACCACACGAGCGCCGGGTTGCGACGTGTTGAACCAGCGCCCGACCCGCACGCCCAGCGAGTCACCGGCCGGGTTGTCGTCGAACACCGCGATCATGGCATCGCCAGGACGCACGTTGTCGTATACCGTGGGCCAGAGATCGAACTGGTTGGCGCGACCGCCCAGATTGAGCGAAAACACAGGGGGATGGTCGGCAAGGTGAAACGCCATCTCCGACGCGTCCTGGTAGCGGTCGGCGGCGACCCAGCGCCGCGTCGTCCCGTCGAAAAAGGGATCCTGGCGCGCCGCTTCGACGGCAGCGGCCAGCGTGTCCCACCCGTGTGCGCGGGCCATCGGATCCTTGCGCGGCGCCAGCGGCAGCAGCGGACGCCACGCCTGTACCGCCACCACCGCGATCAGTGTCATCGCCAACGTCACGCCGCCGCGCCACCAGCGCCCGTGCGACACACGATGGCTGTCGGTGGCCAGCAACAGCATCGCGGCGGGATACATCAGCGCCGGCCAGTTGGCCTCGACCGATCGCCGGGTGGCACTCAGCATGAACACGATCAGCGGCACGACAGCCGTGACCGCGAACGCGAATCGTCGCACCGAGACATCGGCCGGTGCCGCGACGAAACGCGTGCGCCAGCCATCACGCAACGCGATCCACACCGCGATCGCCATCAGGGCAAAGAGAATGGGACTGGCCAGCCCGACTTGCCCGCCCAGTAATTCGAGTTCGCGCGACAACACGGAACCGCGCACGGTGGCACCGAATCCGTGGCCGAGCTGGAACCGAAACGAGAGCCACTCGTGGCGGGAGTTCCACAGCACGACCGGCGCAAACACCGACAGCGCGATCAGCGACGCCCACCACGGTCCGGCCTCGCGAAAGCGCGCGCGCAATGCCGGATGGACGATACACGCAACGACCAATCCAGCGGGCAACAGCACCGCCGTGTACTTGGCAACGAACGCGCCACCAAGCGCAACGCCGGCCAGCGTCCACCAGCCGAAGCCACGCGCCGATCGCACCGGCGCCGCGAGCGCGCGTTCGACCGCCACCCGCGCCACCATCACCGTGGCGAACAGGGCCGCGTCGGGCGTCGCGATCACGAGCCCCAGCGTGGCCAGCGGCACGACGGCGACGATCGCTGCCGCGCGAGCGGCAGCGATCGCGCCGTGCGTGCCGCGCCCACCGAGCTGCCAGGCGGCGGCCGATGCGGCCGCGTGCGTGAGCACGGCGGCCAGCATCGGTCCGGCGCGCACGCCCGCGTGCGTGTCCCCGAAGACGGACGTTCCCAGCGCAATGAGCAGCGCGATTCCCGGCGGGTGGTCGAAGTAGCCGGCGTCGAGGTGCCGCGTCCACAGCCAGTAGTACGTCTCGTCGGGAAGCAGCGGCACCAGCGACGACAGCAGCGCGCGCACCAACGCGGCCCCCACAACCCACGCCACGGCGATCGTGATCGCGCGGCGCTCGGCTGCAGCAGACTCGTCGGGGCGAGCGGGATCGATGGCGTTCGATGCGGTCACGAGAGGCAGGAACTTGTCACCGCGCGCAATCGCCCCGCCACCGGGGTTCGGGCACGCGCCGGGAGTGGCCGGCCGGTCCCCGCCAGCGCTCGTTCTGGCGTCAGCCTGGCCGGTTCGTCCCCCGGTCCGGATCCCGGCCGATCGTCCGGCCCTTGGCGGTGTAGCAACGGTGCAGGCCTGTCGCGGCTTGCCTGCGATAGGCCAACGGCCGATACGGCAGAGCTTGCTACGCGGTTGGACGGGGCCGGGGTTGTGACACCCTGCGCCGCTTTCCTGCGGCGCCGCCCAATCGGTGACATAGTTCTGTTTCCCGTGGTGTGACGGTTACGGCTCGCCACGACTGTGCGTCCCAAAGGTATGCCCCCGGCGCGTGGTGGGGGCTGTCAAATCACATATCGCCCACAGGGTGTTCCTTAAAATGCAGGTTTCCGCACCGCTCGATCATTCCCGTCTGCGCCGCCTGGCGGCTGCGACCCCGCGCTGGACTGCGGCGGCCTTCGCGCTCGCTGCGATCGCAAGTTGCGACCTGAATCCGAACGTCGAGGCCTGCTCGGTGGCCATCGCGCCCGCGTCGATCACCGTGCCGGTGAACGGTGCGGCGACGCTCATCGGCACCGCCTTCGACTGCAAGGGCACGTCGATCAAGAACAAGACGATCAACTATCAGTCGTCGAACACGGCCATCGTGACCGTCACCACCACGGGTCAGGTGATCGGAGTGAGCGTCGGACAGGCCGTCATCTCCGCCGTTGCCAACGGCAAGTCGGCCGAAGCGCCGGTCACGGTGATTCCGGAAACCGCGGCCAACGTCACGGTGATTCCGGGCACGGTCACGCTGCGCGTCAGCAATACCCGGCAGTTCACCGCGATCGCACGGAATGCGATGGGCAGCATCGTCACCGGACGCACCTTCCGCTGGTCGTCGAGCAACTCGTCGATCGCCATCGTCGACCAGAGTGGCAGTGTCATCGCGGTGGCGCCCGGCAACGCGATCATCGCCGCCGATGCCGATGGCGTAATCGGCAATTCCGCAGTGACCGTGACGCCGATTCCGATTGGCTCCTGCACGCTTTCCCCGCTTTCCCAGAAGGTCACGGTCACCGCGCAGGTGCAGCCCACGATCACGCTGCGCGACACCGCCGACAACCTGGTCCCGTCACAGGGCCGCCCGATCAACTGGACCAGCGACAACGAGATTGTCGCGACCGTGACCAGCACGGGCGTCATCACGGCCAGGAAGGCCGGCACGGCTCGTATCACCGCGTCGCCGGCCGAGAGTCCGTCGGTGAGCTGCCCCACGACACTCGAGGCGGTCGACGCGCGCATCGTGACGGCACAGATCCAGCCGCGCTCCGGCTCGCTGCGCATCGGCATTCCGCGTCAGTTGACGGTGACACTGTTCGACAGCCTGGGACAGACCATTCCGCCGGGGCGCCCGGTGACGTGGTCGAGTGCCACACCGGCCACCGCCCATGTGACCGCCACGGGTCTGGTGACGGGTACTGCGCTGGGCAACGCGCGTATCGCCATCAACGCCGAGGGCGCCCGTGATACCGTGGCCTTCAACGTCACGCAAATTCCGGTGGCATCGATTCGCGTGTCACCGCTGTCGGCCAACCTGATCCAGGGCCAGACCGTCCAGCTCACGGCGGTGGTCGAAGATTCCACCGGGACGGTCGTGACCGATCGTCCGGTGGAATGGATCAGCGGCGAGCCGACCAAGGCGTCGGTGACGCAGACGGGCTTCGTGCAGGCCCTTGCACCGGGCTCGGTGAACATCGCGGCGACATCCGAGAATCGCTTCGCCACATCGACGATAAATATCCTGCCGGTGCCGGTGGATACGATCGTGGCGTTCCCCGAATACTCGGTCGTACAAGGTGCCTCGAGCGCGTCGTTCGCCATCACGCTCAAGGACGCTGCCGGGAACCAGCTGTTCAGTCGCCCGGTGAGCCTCACCAGCAGCATTCCCAGCGTCGCCCAAGGCCAGGTGAACTCCACGGCCACGCTGGTCATCGTCGGCGCATTCCAACCGGGCACGACCAACTTCACGCTGCGCGCGCTCAACCTGAACGGACAGCCCGAGGGCAAGGCGACGACGGTGGTAGTGACGGTCACGGCACCGCCACCGCCGCCGACCAATCCGCCGGAGTGAGCTGCACAACGGCCGTCGAGGATCGAGGTTCGAGGAACCGCACGTGAGGAGAACCGGGCAACACAGCCCCCAGCATCGAGAGGTTCTGGGGGCTTCTGCTGTCGCTCCGGTCTGCAGGCTGTGTTGCTCGGTTCTCCGCGCGCGCCGTTAGTTTCTCCCCCATGAGCGCCACCGCCAAGCCTTCGCTCCTCCGCGGTCTCTTCTCGGGCGAGATCGACGACAGCCTGCTGTTCCCCTACCCTGCGCCGCTCGACGAGCGCAATCCCGCCGAAGCGCGCACGGTGCGACGGCTGGTGGATGCGCTCAACGATATGGTCGCCAGTGGCCTCATCGACTCGCGCCAGTTCGACGAAGCCGAAGGACTGCCCGAGCCAGTCATCCGCGCGTTCGCGGAATCGGGACTGCTCGCGCTCACCATCCCGGTCGCCTACGGTGGCCTCGGACTCTCTGCTTCCGCGTACGCACGTGTGTTCGGTGCCGTCGCAGCAATCGATGCGTCACTGGCCGTGCTCATTGGCGTGCACTGCGGACTCGGCGCCAAGGCCATCGTGCTGTTCGGCAACGAGGAACAGAAGGCGCGCTACCTGCCGGGGCTCGCACGTGGTGACACGCTGGCCGCGTATGCGCTCACCGAGCCGGAGACCGGTTCCGACGCGCAGAACATCGTCACGCAGGCCCGTCGCGCACCCGACGATCGCGGCTGGCTGCTGAACGGTCGCAAGCACTGGATCGGCAACGGACAGCGCGCGGGCGTG
The DNA here is from genome assembly GCA_964588045.1 of uncultured Gemmatimonas sp. Taxonomy (GTDB): domain Bacteria; phylum Gemmatimonadota; class Gemmatimonadetes; order Gemmatimonadales; family Gemmatimonadaceae; genus Gemmatimonas. Next base: position 2,008 of record CAZPON010000138.1, on the reverse strand, counting down.
ATCGCGACCTTCGCGCAAACGCCGGTGGTGCGCGACGGCGCGACGGTGATGCGTCCGACGGCGTTCATCATCCGTCCGGATATGCCCGGGTTTCGTATCGACGGCACCGTGCGCAAGCTCGGGATTCGCGGTTCGACGCAAGCCGAGCTGGTGTTCGAAGACCTGTACGTGCCCGACGACCATGTGCTCGGCGACATCGGCAAGGGATTCCGCGTGGCCGTGAACGCACTCAATGCCGGACGCCTGTCGCTCGCCTCGGGATGCGCCTCGGGATGCAAGCGCCTGCTGGCCGAGTACACGCGCTATGCGGAAGCGCGCACGCAGTTTGGCGGACCGCTGGCGTCGTTCGAGATCACGCAGCGCAAGATGGCGACGATTGCCGCCGAGACGTACGCGGCCGATGCCATGGTCGGCGCGCTGGCCGGCGCACTCGACGCCGAGCATGTCGACGCATCGCTCGAAGCGGCCTGTGCGAAGGTGTTCGCAAGCGAGTTGGTGTGGCGATGCGCCGACGAGATGGTGCAACTGGCCGGTGGTCGCGGCTTCGTGAAGCCGTGGCCGTACGAGCGCTACCTGCGCGACGCGCGCATCAACCGGATCTTCGAGGGCGCCAACGAGATCCTGCGCCTGTTCGTGGGCCTCAACGGCATTCAGGAACCGGCCGAGGAACTGCAGGAGCTTGCCGGCGCCCTCCGCAGCCCGATCCGCAACTGGGTGCTGGTGTCCGAGTACGCGGTCGACCGTGTGCGATCGGCGTTCGGCCGTCGCGACCGGCTGGAGGCCACCCTGCACCCATCACTGCGGCCGCATGCGAATTTCGTGGAGAAGCACGTCGCCGACCTGGGTGCGGCGACGCAGAAGATGATCATGCGGCACAAGAAGGACATCCTGCAGCGGCAGTTGGTCGTGGAGCGTCTGGCCGACATGGCGATCGAGCTGTATGCGCGCCTGACCACGATTTCGCGCACGCAGCGACTCATCGAGCAATCGGGTGCCGATGCGTGCAGCCGCGAGATCACCCTCACCACGCTGTTCTGCGTGCAATCCGGACGCCGGTTCCGCGCGCTGCGCATCGAGCTGGATGGCGATGCCGGCGAGGCCATCGACACACTGCGCCGCGAGGTGGCTGCTACGGTGCACGCCGATGCCGGCTATGCGTCGGCCGACGCGCTGATGGAGGTACCGGTGCCGCCCCTGCCGGCATGGAGTCTGGCCAAGGCCGAGCAGGAAGGCAGACTCTGACTGCGGAGTAGGGAGTAGACAGTTTTTCACTCCGAGTCTGGAGTAGGGAGTCGTGAGTAGGGAGTACGGAGTTCGACCGCAGGAACTCCCGACCCTCACTCCGTACCCCATACTCACGACTCCCTACTCCAGACTCGGAGTTAAGAACTCCCTACTCCCGACTCCGCGTTCAACTCAACGTTGGTCACCACTCCGCTGCATCTCCCCAGCCCGATTCGTACTGCGCCGTCTCGCTCGGCGAACGCCGTCATGGTCACCTCGTCGCCGTCGGCCAGGAACGCACGCGTCTCGCCGTTGGGCAGCGTCAACGGCTCGGCGCCGCGCCAGGTGAGCTCGAGCAGGCATCCCCGGCTGTCCTTGTCGCGACCGGACACGGTGCCGCTGCCCAGCAAGTCGCCCGGCCGCATGGCACAGCCGCCGCTGGTGTGATGCGCGAGCATCTGTCCCATGGACCAGTACAAGTCGAGCGTACTGGCGCGCGTGAGACGCACCGCAGCTTCGCCCGCGTCGCGCATGCGCGCCGTGCGCAACCACACTTCCATCGTGATGGCAAATCCGCCGCGCGCACGATCGGTCGCGTCGTCCAGATACGGCAGGGGTGACGGATCTCCCTCGCTGCGCGGCGCCAACGGTGCGCGAAAGGGCGCCAGCGCTTCCATGGTGACGACCCACGGACTGATGGTGCTCGCGAAGTTCTTGGCCAGGAACGGTCCCAGCGGCTGATACTCCCAGCTCTGGATGTCGCGCGCGCTCCAGTCGTTGAACA
>CAZPON010000137.1:0-8837 GCA_964588045.1 uncultured Gemmatimonas sp. | reverse complement strand
GGCCAGCCGGCGAGGGCAGACTGTGCTTTCGGCACGAGGTTGCCGTTGCACAGTCTGCCCTCGCCGGCTGGCCCCTCTTCCCTCAACCCTTCAGTTGGCTCACCCCTGTTGTTCCTCGCCCCTCAACCCGCGCGTGCCCTCCGCCGCGCGAAAATCCCCACGCCAAGCAACCCGGACGCCATGAGCGCGTAACTGCTCGGCTCGGGCACCGTGCTGGTCTCAAAGCTCACCGTGAGCGTCGCCTCGCCGGCACTGCCGTAGAAGTTGAACTCGTTGCAGTTGATCTCGAGCTCGTCGCAGTCGGCCTGATTGAACGTCGGGTCCGGCACCTGAAGCAAACCAAGGTCGGCCTGATAGACACCCGGGGTGAAGAAGGCTTCGGCTGCGAAGAAGAACCACGCTCCACCACCGTAGAGATCAAGGTCCGTGCTCGCATCCAACGCCTTGTACTTGGCATCAACCAGGCTCAATCCCGTCCCGAGTCCGTTCTGCTCCATGCCCGGCCCCAGCGGGTCGCACGCGTAGTCGACGTCCGTGAGCAGGTCGACGATGGTGCAGGACGATGGCAGCACCTGACCGCTCACGGGCGGCAACGGTGAGAAGAGCACGAACTCGTACGTCGCCTGAGAGTTGTTGTCGGAGAACGTCCCACTGAACTCGTACTTCCATTGCGCTTCCGCGGGCACCGCGGCCATGGCGAGGGCACACGCAGCGCCCAACAGCTTCCTGAGCATCGGTCACTCCTGACGAATGGGAAAAAGGGCTCAGCACCCATGCGTCAGTTGGCGGTCAATTGGCTCACAATCTCAACCGTACGGCATTCCGGTTGCCAGCTCGTTACGAACCCCGCCTCCGTTCCCGGCGCACGGCGCGAAGCAGGGTCAGGATCACGGGCACCAGCAGGATCGCACCGCCCCATAGCAGCAGGTCGGCGACGTTGATCACGATGGTGGCGTAGTCACCCAGTTGCAGGGCCAGGAAGTCGGCCACGCCGGCCGGGCCGGCGAGCATGCTGGCAAGGTTGCCGAACGCACCGCCGGTCACCAGCGACAGCGCGAGGAGTGCGCGAGGGTCCACGACCGCCAATGGCTTCACGATCCAGAGGACCATCGCGATCGCGCCAATGGTCAGGAGCACGCTGAGGCCCACCGTGTGTTCGCCCCACGACATGCCCCCGACGGCGCCGGTGTTGTACACCAGCATGAACGCCATCCGGCGGGTGATGGCAATGGCCTGCCCGTCCTGCAGCAAGGTCGTGGCGATGGCCTTGGTGAGCAGGTCGACCGATGCCGCAACTGCGGTCAGGATGAAGAACTGCGTCATCAGGCCGCTGGACGCCGCGGAGATGGCGGAGACCGGAGAGCGACGAACGGGAGCCTGCAGCGCAGCACGCATCGACGGGTCGGGCAAGAGAACTCGAACGGTCGGACCCCCTCGTCCGACTCTGCCCGTATCAAGAGCACTCATTGTGCCGGAATCCCGCCGTTCGGTCCAGGCAAGCCCAAACAACTCGGCGGTTTCGTAAACGCCCTACCCGTACAGAGTTCCATATTCTGGAATACACTGCGCACACTGCGATCGGGGCCAATTCTCATCGAGCACGACAGGTCGTATGTGGCGCAGAGTGCACACCTGATGGGACCGATGCGCACAAGCAACACCATTACTCCTTGTAAGGCGATTCCTCGCGCTTCGCGGCGCTCTTGGCGGGCGGCTTGGCCACGGCCTTCGCGGCCCCGGCCACGCTCGTTGCCGGCATGCTGGCCAGCGCTTTGACGAACTCCGCGCCAAGCACCTCGGCCTGCCAGCGCCGCAGCTCCGGGATTTCGGCCATCTCGTCGACATGTCGCGGATTCCGTCGCGCGACCGCTTCCATGCGATCCCGAGAACACAGCACACCGGGATCGAGTTCGAGCTCGGTCGCGACCTTGTCGCGCACCGTCTTGAGCCGGGCCACGCGATCGTCGAAGTCGGGATCGCGATCCCACCGCTGCGTTTTCGGGAAGCGCGGCAGGTCGGCTTCCGCCGCGTCGTTGCCGCGCGCAATCGCCTCCAGTGCTTCCTGCGCCCGTGCCTCCGACATGCCGCGAGGAAAGCCCTTCACCGCGAACAGGCGGTCGCGCGAGGTAGGTGCCGTGCGCGCGAGGTCGAGCAGCACTTCGTTGCCCGCCACACGAAACGTTGCGCGATCGAGTTCGGCGGCAATCGCATCGCGCCACTTGGCCAGGTGGCGCAGGCGCGCCAGCTCGCGGCGTGTCAGGTCGCGCGCACCCTTGAGGCGCAGGAACCCCATGTCGGGGGCTTCGTCGTCCCATCGTGTGCCCTCGGCCCGACGGAACTCCTCCTCCGCCCAGTGCCAGCGGCCTTTCTTGTCCAGTTCCGTGCGCAAGCGTTCGCGCAGCGGAAGCAGGTGACGCGTGTCCTGCGCGGCGTAGTCGAGCATGTCCGCCGGGAGCGGGCGCATGCTCCAATCGGCGCGCTGGTGCTTCTTGTCGAGCTTGAGCCCGAAGTACTGCTCCAGCAGCGCCGCCAGCCCGAACGCGCGCAGGCCGAGCAACTGCGCGGCCACACGCGTGTCGAACAGGTTGGTGACGCGCCAGCCATAGTCCTGGTGCAGGAGCCGCAGGTCGTAGTCGGCATCATGCAGGATCACTTCGACCGACCGATCTTCGAGCAGGTCGCCCAATCGCCCCGGCACGCCGATCGGCAGCGGGTCGATGACCGCTTCGTGCTGTTCGGTCGACAGTTGCAGCAGGTACACGCGGTCGACGAAGCGATGGAAGCTGGCGCCCTCGGTATCGAGGGCCAGGGAACGAACGCCGGTGAGTCCGGACAGGAACCGGTCCACGGCATCGGCCGTGTCGAGATACAGCGGTGCAGACGAGGGCATGGGTACACGAAAGGTAAACCGTTCGTGGGACTGGCGGAGTCATCCCTGACATCTGGCAGTGACGGGCCCCTTGCCGCTCGGGCGCTACTCGTCGAGTGTTCCCAGTCAACGCCATGACAACCGCCGAATCTCACGCACCCCCCGAGCCTCCCGCCGAGGGCCATCGCTGGTCCCATGGCGACGTTGGCCGTGCAGCCCTCGTGGCGATCGCCGTCTGGTTCGTCCTGCAGCTGCTCTGGACCGTCAGTTCACTCGTCTTCCTGGTCTTCCTGGCGACGCTGTTCGGGCTGGCCGTCGGGCGCGGCGTGGACTTTCTCGCGCGCTACAAGATCCGGCGGGGGGTCGGGTCGGCCCTCATCGTTTTCGGCACGATTGGCGCGATCGGCGGCGGGCTGGCCCTGTCGGCCCCGATTCTCATCGAGCAGAGCAAGGAACTGCAGGTCCAGTTCCCCGCCGCGGTCACGAAGCTGCAGGATTGGCTCGATTCGAAGCAGCGCACGGGTGCCACCGGGGCCCTCATCGACGCCGCGACCCAGCCGTCGACGCCCCCCGCGGGTGAGGCCGGAGCGCCCACCCGGTCCACGCCAGCCGGCCGTGCGGCGCAGCCAGCAGCCCTGCGTCCCAGTGAGGTCGTCAAGCAGCGACTGACCGAGAGCGTCAGTAAGGCGAGCGGGTACCTGTTCTCGTTCGTCTCCGGCACGCTGGGCGTGCTGGCGGGCTTCGTGCTGGTGGTGTTCCTCGCCATCTACATCGGCGCAGAGCCGGACGTCTACCGCGGATGGATGCTGGCGGCGGTGCCGGCCGAGGTGCGTCCATACGCGCGCCAGATGTTGTCGGAAGTCGCGACCGTGCTGCGCAAGTGGCTGATCACGCAGCTCGTGGCGATGGTCGTGATTGGCGTCGTCACCACCATCGTGCTGCTCCTGCTGGGCGTGAAGGCGCCGTTCGCGCTGGGATTCATTGCCGGGCTGATGGAGTTCATCCCGAACGTCGGGCCGCTCCTGAGCGCCGTGCCGGCCGTGCTGATGGGCTTCGTGGATTCGCCCGAGAAAGCGGTGGCCGTCGTGTTTGCCTATTGGGGCATCCAGTTCCTCGAGAACAACCTGCTCATCCCGTACCTCATGCGCGGCGAGATGGACTTGCCGCCGGCGATCACGCTGGTGACGCAGGCGCTGATGGCGCTCCTGTTCGGGTTCATCGGCCTCATGGTCGCGGTGCCGCTGATCGCGGTGGTCCTGGTGCCGGTGCGCATGATCGCCGAACGCGAAAATGCACGGGAGAAGGAGTTGCGTCGCGCCCTCCGGCACACCGTCGACATGCGCACGCCGGCGGGCAGCATGCGTGCAACGGCGGAGTATGCAGTGGCTGAAGCCGATCGCGGTCCCTCGTTCGGCGACTTGTCGGAAGACGACTTCACATGATCGCCTCGCTGCCGAACCTTCAGCTTGGCTTCGACGACCAGGGCAGCGGACCGCCGCTGGTGCTGTTGCACGGCTTCCCGCACGATCGCTCGCTGTGGAAGCAGCAGCGTGTTGCCCTCGCCACACGCGCGCGCTGCATCGTGCCGGACCTGCGCGGATTCGGCGAATCGTCCGCACGCGGTCCGTGGACGATGGATCAGTTCGCGGATGACATCGTCGCCCTGCTCGACCATCTCGACATTCCGCAGGCGGTCGTGGGCGGCTTGTCGATGGGCGGCTACGTCGCGATGGCCATCTGGCGCCGGCACGCCGAACGCGTGCGCGCGCTCGTGTTGTGCGACACACGCGCCACGGCCGATACCGACGAGACGCGCGCAGCGCGCAACGCGCTGATCGAGCTGGCCCGCCGCGATGGGGCGCATGCCGTAGCCGAGAAGCAACTGCAGGGCATGCTGGGCGCCACGACACACGAAACCCGGCCCCATGTCGTTGCGCAGGTGCGCGCGATGATGGAACGCCAGTCGGTGGAGGGTATCGCGGGCGCACTGGCGGCATTGCGCGACCGCCCGGACGCACGGCCGACGGTTGCGTCAATCAGCGTGCCCACACTCGTGGTGGTCGGCGAGGAGGACACCCTCACGCCGGTGCGCGATGCGGAGGCACTGATGGACCTGCTGCCGGCGTTCGCACCGGCACGACTCGAGCGCATCGCGCAGGCCGGACACGCCTCGTGTGTCGAACACCCGGCCGCGGTCTCCCATGTGCTGGCCGAGTTTCTGGATTCGCTTCCGCCCGTCCACGACTGACGTTCGCCTCCACCCTGATCATCGCCGCACATGACCGCTTCCCCTCCCGTCTCGGAAACCGAACGATCGACGGCCGCGCGTATCGGGCAGGTGCTGTTCAAGAACCGCGGCTGGCTGCCGGTGCCGTTCCTGCTCGTGCCGCTGTTTGCGCCGGGCACGCAAACGTCCACCACCTGGGCCGCCGGACTGGTGCTCGTGTTGCTCGGCGAACTCGTTCGCATTGCCGGCGTCGCGGCGGCGGGAACGGTGACGCGCCGCCGCGGGCGCGATGTGCAGCGGCTGGTGACCTACGGCGCCTTTGCCTGGTGCCGCAATCCACTCTACGTCGGGAATTTCCTGGCGTGGATGGGATTCACGGTCGTCTCCGGCGTACTGTGGTTCCTGCCCGTGGCGATCGTGATCTTCGCGATCGAATACACCCTCATCGTGCGCTACGAGGAGGGCGTGCTGGAGTCGATCTTCGGCCAGGAGTATCTCGACTACAAGGCCCGCACGCCACGCTGGTTCGGCCGTCCGCCGCTCCACAGCACGAGCGGCCAGCACGACTGGAAGGAAGCGATCTGGAGCGAGCGGTCGACGTTCCTGCAGTACGCCGCGCTGGTCGTCGCGTTCTACTTCAAGCCCCGCTTCTTCTGAACTGACGAACTGATTGACGCAGCTACCGAGAAGGACGCCCCGGCGGATTCTCCCCTTCGAACACCTCGCGGTTCTTGCCGATGTAGCTCTTGAGCTGCACCGGCACGTCTTCCTCCGGGAAGATCGCGGTCACCGGGCACTCCGGCTCGCAGGCACCGCAGTCGACGCACTCGTCGGGGTGGATGTAGAGCTGCTCCGGACCCTCGTAAATGCAGTCGACCGGGCACACGTCGACACAGGAACGGTCCTTGACGGAAATGCACGCTTCGGTAATGACGTAGGGCATGGGAGAAGTCTCAGGTCAGGCGCACGGGTCGTACTGCCGGGCGCAAATTAGTGCTTCAGCGAACCCGGCTACAAGGCTTCGGGTTCCCGGGTGCGAAGTCAGCGTCGCCACGGCGGCAGTTCGCCGCGCTCGAGTTCGGGGTTCTCGCGATAGACCGTGAGCGTCCGGCCAATCACCTGGATCACCTCGGTGCCGAGCAAGCCGGCAATGTCGTTCGCGGCCTGCTTCGCCGACAGGTCACCGGCTTTTGCGACCTGCACCTTCACCAGTTCGTGCGTGCGCAGCACGTCGTCGAGGCTTTTCAGCAGCGACGGCGTGAGCCCCTGGTGACCGACGTGCACCAGGGCGTCGAGATGATGCGCTTCGGCGCGCAGGGCCGCGCGCTCCTTGCCGGACATGGTCATACGGGGCTCTGAGACGGTGACGAGGAAATCGCGCGCCTTCAGGGGCGAACACCGTCTGAGGCGAAAAACGGCAGCGGGTTGATGATCGGACCATCCCACCACGTCCGGCCCGCCCCGCGCTTCATGACCTGGAAGTGCAGGTGCGGGAGCGAGGGAGAGGCATTCCCCGTGGTTCCAACGTAGCCGATCACCGAGCCCTTGGCGACTCGGTCGCCGACCGCGAGGCCGCGACGATATCGCTGCAGGTGCGCGTAGTAGTACACGAACCGCGCATCCGGATCACTCGCGTAGATGACGATGCCGCCAAGCTCGCCGGTGGCCAGGCGGCCAATGACGCAGTCGTCGGCCGCCAGTACGGCCGTATATCGCGGCGCGAACAGGTCGAGGGCGCCGTGGAGACGGTCACCACGCCTGGCCGCAAAGTCATCACGCAGCGTCAGGCGCGACTGCCCCTCGACCGGCACCATGAGCTGGCGCGCCCAGAGCGCGTCGAGATCCTCGTCGCTGATGGATGCGTCACGCGACCAGCGATAATCGGGGCGACGTCCGGCGTCCACCGAATACGCCACCACCTCGGGAGCGCTCGGCGCAGGGGACGGCGCAGGAGCGGGGGGCGGTACGGTGCCGCGAGAGCACGCTGCCGCGAACAGCAGGCAGGTCCATCGGCCAAGCCGTGGCGCGCGCAAATCAGCCCTTCACGACCTCGGGCCGGAAGAACGGCTCGAGGAAGCGGAGCATGTCCTCCACTGTCCGCACGTTGCGCGTCTTCAACTCGTCGAGTTCCGCGGACTTGGGAAGTCGCACGCCCGCGCGATCGGCAATCACCAGCACCGCATCCTCGAGATCGAGGTCGACGAGCCCGTACACGCGTGCCAGGTCGTCGTTCGGCGACACACGATAGTGCGGACCGACAGCCCCGTGCCGCTCGGCCAGATACTGGTACGTCTTCTCCAGCATCACCTCAGGGAACCGCCCCCGGAAGCTGTCACGAAAGCGCGACAGTCCATCGCGCTCGATGGACTGTTGATTCATGATGCGGGCCCGAACGTAAAGAATGACCGCGAGCGCCAGCATCATCGTGGTACTCACGAGCATCAGGCGCACAGTCGGTCAAGCCTCCGGTGGCGGGAACGGATCACGGGCAACGGCGGTGGGTCGTCGGTGAGGTAACGAAATCAAGGCTATCCTGACTCGCGATGATAACAATGACCCGGACGGCCGGTCTCCGCGAGAGTGCAGATTCTAGCACCAGTCGAGTCAAATTGCCCGTAAGATTACCGGATGAATTCGTCAACGGTTTCGTTGACGTAGTCGGTAAATCCGAGGTATATTGTCGTGATGGAAGCGGTGATAGGGGCCCTTGGGGGATTTCGCGGCGTTCGCGCCGAGCTGCTGGTTGCGCTGAAGAAAGGGCAACCGCTGACAGCCCACGAGCTCGGGGATCGCTTCGGCCTGACCGCCAATGCCCTGCGGCGCCATCTGAAGGCGCTCGAGGACGAGGGACTGGTCCGGTTCGATCGGGAAGTGCGAGGCGTCGGTGCGCCGGTGTTTTCGTTCTCGCTGACCGTCGCGGGCGAGGCCTTGTTTCCGCGGCGCTACATGGCCGTGCTGGCCAACGCGCTCGACGCGCTGCACGAGGCGAGCGGACGCGAGGCGGTGACCGCCGTGCTGGAAGCGGAGTGGCAGGAACTGGCGGAAGAGGCAGGGCCGGTGCTCGACTCCCTTCCGCTGGGTGAACGGGTGGCGCTGCTGGCCGAGTTGTTGACATCGCGGGGATACATGGCGGAGGCTGTCGAGGAAACACCGCCGGGGGACATGAACGTCACCACGCTGCGCATTCACAACTGCGCGCTGGGTGAGATCGCCTCCCGGTTTCCGGTCGCCTGTGCGGTCGAAGCGCGTTTTCTCGAGCGCCTGCTGGGGGTGCCCCTCGTGCGTGGCGCACACCGGACGGATGGATGTGGCCGGTGCGAATATGGAGTGTTGAGTCAGATCATCGCTGAGAAACAGGAGCAGTCATGAGTTCGTCGATCGACGCACTGGTCAACCGGGAGTACCAGTACGGCTTCACCACCGACATCGAGGCGGACACGCTGCCGCCGGGGCTGTCGGAGGATACCGTGCGCTTCATTTCGGCGAAGAAGGGGGAGCCGCAGTGGCTGCTCGACTGGCGCCTCAAGGCGTTTCGTCGCTGGCAGACGATGACGGAGCCGCACTGGGGCAACGTGGTGTATCCGCCCATCGACTACCAGGCGGCGAGCTATTACTCGGCGCCGAAGTCCGCCAAGGCGCTCACCTCGCTCGACGACGTCGATCCGGTGCTGCTGGACACGTACAAGAAGCTGGGCATCTCGCTCAACGAGCAGAAGCGCCTCAACAACGTGGCCGTCGACG
>CAZPON010000136.1:0-8895 GCA_964588045.1 uncultured Gemmatimonas sp. | reverse complement strand
CCGACGTGCGACTGGTTGTGCATCATGCCATGCCCGGAACACTCGAGGCCTACTACCAGGAAGCCGGCCGCGCCGGGCGTGATGGCAAGGCCAGCACCTGCGTGCTGCTGCACAGCTATCCCGATCGGTTCACGCACGAGTTCTTCATCGCCAACGCCAATCCCGGGCGCGCGCTGGTGGAGCAGGTCTGGCGGGTGCTGCGCGCGCAGGCCGATCAGGCGCACTTCGTCAGGGCATCGCTCGACGAGCTGGTCGCGCGCCTGCCGTCCAGGTTCGACCACCGACAGGTCGGCGCCGCCTTGCGGACGCTTTCGGTTGCCGGCGCCTTGTCGGTCGAACCCGCGTCCGCCGGTCGCGTCTGGGTGCGGCTGCTCGCGGCGCCCGACCGCATCGGGCGCGAGTTGCGCGGCGATCGCGACTTCGATCGTGAGGTGTTGCGGGCAATGTGGCGCGCGGTCGGGAATACGCTCGAGACCGGCGCGTCCATCGACCTCGACGGTCTCCCGCCGGGGTTCAACGGGTCGATGGGCCTTGTCCCTGTCCTGGAGCGTCTCGAAGCGGAGCAGTTCGTTTCGTGGATGCGGACCGGCGGCGGGTTTCGCCTCGACCCGCGCTGCGCCGATGCCGGCTGGCTGCCCGTGGATTGGGCGGGACTCGAACGGAGGCGCCAGGCCGACATGAGCCGGCTGGATGCCGTCCAGCAGTATTCGCAAACCCGCTATTGCCGTCGTGCGTTCGTGCTGCGCTATTTCGGTGACCCCGATGCGCGCGCCAGATGCGACGCATGTGATCGATGCCTTGGATCCACCGCGGACATGCCCGGGCGCACCGTTGCTCGCGCCGGCACCAAGCGGTCCCGCCCCAAACGCCCCTGACATCCTGAATGGACGACCGTCTTTACTTCTCAGAAGAGCACTTGGCCGTGCGCGACATGGTCCGCACGTTTGCCCGCGACCATGTCGCCCCCGTCGCCGCACGGCACGATGCCGACTCGACGTTCCCATGGGAGAACGTGAAGCGCATGGGCGAGTTGGGCCTTTTCGGCGTCCCGTGGCCGGAAGAGATGGGCGGTGCCGGCCTCGACACGCTCAGCTTCATGATCGCCATCGAGGAACTCGGCAAGGTCGACGCCTCGCACTCCCTCACCATCAGTGCGCACACCACGCTGGGCACGTCGCCGATCATCAAGTTCGGCACACCGGCGCAGATCGAGCGCTACGTGCCGCTGCTGGCGAGCGGTCGCGTGATCGGCGGCTTCGGGCTCACCGAGGAAAACGCGGGCAGCGATGCCGGCGGCACGCTCACCACCGCCGTGCGCAAGGGCGATCACTATGTGCTGAATGGATCGAAGCGATTCATCACGCACGCCGGCGTCGGCGAGATCTTCGTCGTGACAGCGGTGACCGAGCCGGGGCGGGGCACGAAGGGCATTTCCTCGTTCATTCTCACCAAGGAAAGCTGCGACCTCGATGCCTGCGCCCAGTACGGCGTCGGCCACGAACCGTCGCTGCCGGTGATGCGCGGCTTCACGTCGGGCAAGAAGGAAGACAAGCTGGGCTGGCGTTCCTCCGACACGCGCGAACTGCTGTTCGACAACGTCGAAGTGCCGGTGGAGAATCTCCTCGGCACTGAAGGCCACGGCTTCGTGAACTTCATGCGCACGCTCGATGCCGGCCGCATTGGCATTGCGGCGCTGTCACTCGGCATTGCCCAGGGGGCGTTCGACGAGGCGCTCAAGTACGCGTCGGTGCGCAAGCAGTTCGGGGCGGCCATTGCGACGTTCCAGGGCATCCAGTTCCAGCTTTCCGACATGGCCACCGAGATCGAGGCCGGACGGCACCTTATGTACCATGCCGCGTGGCTGGCGCAGAATGGCCGCCCGTTCAGCAAGGAAGCAGCCATGGCCAAGCTGTTTTGCTCGGAGCTGGCCATGCGGGCCACCATCAAGGCCATCCAGATCCACGGCGGCTACGGCTACACCAAGGATTACCCGGTGGAGCGCTTCATGCGTGACGCCAAGATCTGCGAAATCGGCGAGGGCACCAGCGAGATCCAGCGCCTGGTGATCGGGCGACATCTGCTGAAGGGATTGCTGGGCTGACCCGCGACCCCTAATCTTCGGGGGTTGGCCGGTAAGTGCAGTCCCGTTGTTTCGTAGCCGTCGCATCAGGCGCCGGCGGCCCGCGCGGCTCGCGGGCCGTTTGCGCATCGGGCGGGGGCCGGACGAGGTCAGCGTACCGACGTCCGACGCCTGCCGATCGCCCCACCGCGCGTCACGCCGACGTGCATCGATCGCATACTGCCGCGTTTCCCCAAGACGTGTGCCACCCGCCGCGCCGAGTGCTTGCATACCCTGCAATGCGCCGTGCGAGGGTCGAGCACCGCACCGGGCGCGTGCCGTGTGAACGATCGGGCGCGCAGGGTGGGGGAGCCCGCGACGTTGTCCGTGCCAGTTCAGCAAGGGAGTGGCCGGGCTGTCCTGTGGGATCACCGTGTGCGTTGCCACCTGGGTCAAGCGGAGTCGCCGCCGCTCGGGTGCGCGGCCAGACAACATGAAGCGTGAAATCCTGGTGAATGCGACCCCGCGTGAAACGCGGGTCGCAATCATCGAGGACGGCCTGTTGGTGGAACTGCTGGTCGATCGCCCGGACGCGCGTCGCATGGTTGGCGACGTGTATCTCGGGAAGGTCGAAGCGGTGCTGCCCGGTATCCAGGCCGCCTTCGTCAACATCGGCACCGAAAAATCCGCGTTCCTCCACGCTGCCGATGTCGTCGTCGACGATGCGGCCGTGTCCGACGACGACGACGAGGACGACGACTCCCCCGAGGAAAGCGGCGGGGGCGGGGGTGGCCGACGAGGCCGGCGCGAGGTGCGTCCCATCCAGGACCTGCTCAAGCGCGGCCAGGATATCCTCGTCCAGATCACCAAGGAACCGATCAGCACCAAGGGGCCGCGGGTTACCGCGCAGGTGTCGCTGGCCGGCCGGTTCCTCGTCTACATGCCGTTTGCGTCCAAGGTGGGCGTGAGCCGCAAGATCGATGAACGCGCCGAACGGCAGCGCCTGCGCCAGATGGTGCAGGAAATCCTGCCCGACGACGTGGGCGGCGTGATCGTGCGCACGGTCTCCGAGGACTCGAGTCAGGAGACGTTCAAGCGCGAACTCGATACGCTCATCAACAACTGGAAGCGCATCAAGCGGAAGACGCAGTTCACGCGCGCGCCCTCGCTGGTGCATCGCGAAACGAACGTGACGCGCGGGCTGGTGCGCGATCTCTTCAGCGCCAAGGTGGAGGGCGTCACCGTCGACTCGCGCCAGGTGTTCAACGAGATCACCGAGTACCTGCAGGGCATTGCGCCCGAGCTGGTGGAGCGCGTGAAGCTGTACGAGGACACGGTGCCGCTGTTCGACAAGGCCGGCATCGAGACGGAGCTGCGCGACATCTTCAAGCGGCGGTGCGAGCTGCCGAGTGGCGGCTACCTGATCATCGAGCCCACGGAAGCGCTGGTGTCGATCGATGTCAATTCCGGGCGCTACACCGGCAAGCGCGACCCCGAGAAGACGATCCTCAAGACCAACACCGAAGCCGCGCGCGAGATCGCGCGGCAGTTGCGGCTGCGTGATGTGGGCGGCATCATCGTGTGCGATTTCATCGACATGGAAACGCAGTCCAATCGCGATCGTGTGCTGAACGAGTTGCGCCAGCACCTGGGCCGTGACCGCGCCCGCACGCGGGCCTTTGCCGTCAGCGACCTGGGGCTCATCGAGATGACGCGTCAGCGCGTCCGCCAGAGCCACCTGCAGAGCATGACCGAAGCGTGCCCCACGTGCAGCGGCACCGGACGCGTCTTCTCGGCCGAAACCATTGTCCGGCGCACGGAACGGGCGGTGCGTCGCATGGCGGCCGAAGGGCGCAAGGATCCGGTAACGTTGCGCCTGCATCCCGATGTGGCGCTGCATGTGCTGGAGCAGGAGCACGACTTCGTGAAGCGGCTGGAGAAGCTGGCCGGCTTCGGCCTGGAGCTTCGCGATGATCCACTCCTCAAGCCGGACGAGATCAAGCTGGTGATGAAAGGGGCGCAGCGGGACGTGACGCAGCAATACGCGCTGGCGTGAGGTCAAGACGGGTGACTGAAGACGGGAGACGGGAGAGGGGAGACTCGCGGCCGGCGGGTCTGCGCGTCGAAGGCCCTGTGACGCGTTCACTGCGAACGCCGAGCATGTACTCCCGCCTCTGTTGACACCCAAGCCCAGCCTGAGGAATATTCTGGCATCTCCTCCACGCGGATGTACCAACATGGGGCTCGCCACGTCTCAGGTGACCGCACTGTCGATGGTTGCAGTGTTCGCGACCTTCGCGGCTGCTCAGGTGCCCAAGGGCGCGACGTTTGTCGGCCGGGTGTTTTCCGACACGAGCATGCGCCCGATTGCCGGCGTTGAAGTCACGTTGCCCGCGCTGCAGAAAACCGCGACGTCGGACGCAAAGGGGGCCTTTCGGCTGGTCGATATTCCCGCCGGCACGCACATGGTTCGTGCGCGGGCCATCGGATTCGTGCCGTTCGAAGCGCTCGTGGAGTTCAAGGCAGGGAAAGAGATCGAGCGGGGCATTGTCCTGCCCCGGTTCACCATGCTCGACTCGGTGCGGGTCGTCGGCGAGGTGAACGTCCCGCTCTCCTTTCTGGAGAACCGGGCCCGTGGGTTCGGCCATTTCGTGACACGGGAGGAGCTGGAGAAGCAGGGGAACCGCGCACTCGCCGACGTCGTCTCACAGATGCCCGGCCTTGGCGTCGTGCGGGGCCGCCAGGGGCAGGGTTGGATCATGAGCAAGCGCAGGCCCGTGCAGCTTAAGCCGCCGCCCCGCAATACCGTTGGAACCGACCTCTACATCCCTGAAGATCACGAGAAGTTGCGAGGGGTCATCGCGGGCTGCTACGCGCGGATCTTTCTCGACGGCACGCTGCTCAACCCGTCCACGCCCGCAGAGCCGGTGAACCTGAACGACTTTGGCATCCAGAACATCGAGGCGATCGAGTACTATTCCGGCCCGGCGCAAACGCCAAGCATGTATTCCCGTCTCAACTCGACATGCGGTGTGTTCGTGATCCATACACGTCGTAGTCCGTAGGAGACGGGAGACTGAAGACGGGAGAGGGGAGACGCGCAGCCGGAGAGTCTTCATTCTGCCTTCTCCCGTCTTCCGTCTGTAGCTCTGTAGCTCACCCACCTTGAGAGATTCACCCAGACCGGGAGACAACATGGGGCTCGCCAAGTTGCAGGTGACGGCGCTGTTGCTGGTTGGGGCATTCGCGACCGTTGCGTCTGCACAGGCTTCCACTGGCGCGGCGTTTGTCGGCCGGGTGTTTTCCGACACGAGCATGCGCCCGATTGCCGGCGTGGAAGTCAGTGTGCCCACGCTGCAGAAGACCACGACGTCGGACGCGAAGGGGGCCTTCCGGCTGGTCGATATTCCCGCCGGCACGTACCTGGTGCGCGCGCGGGGTATTGGCTTCGTGCCGTTCGAAGCGCGCGTGGAGTTTCCGGAAGGGTAAGTGGTCGAGCGGGGCATTGTGCTGCCGCGGTTCACCGTGCTCGACTCGGTTCGTGTGGTCGGCTTCGTCGACGTCCCGCTCTCCTATCTGGAGAACCGGGCCCGTGGATTCGGCCACTTCATGACACGAGCCGAGCTCGAGAAGCAAGGCAACCGCAGCCTCGCTGACGTTGTTTCCCTGATGCCCGGACTTGGCATCGTGCGGGGCCGCAGCGGGCAGGGTTGGGCTATGAGCAAACGAGCGCCTGTGCGGCTCGGAGCGTCGAACAGCAGGTCCAACGAGATGGGAACTGACGTCTATGCCCCGGATCAGGGCGAGAAGGCGAGAGGGGTCGTTCAGGGTTGCTACGCGCGTGTCTACCTTGATGGCATGCTGCTCAACGCGTCCACCCCCGCGGAGCCGGTGAACCTGAACGATTTTGGCATCCAGAACATCGAGGCGGTCGAGTACTATTCCGGCCCGTCGCAAACGCCAAGCATGTATTCCCGTCTCAACTCGTCGTGCGGCGTGTTCGTGATCCATACCCGTCGCAGTCGGTAGGAGACGGGAGACTGAAGACGGGAGAGGGGAGACGCGCAGCGGGAGAGTCTTCATTCTGCCTTCTCCCGTCTTCCGTCTGTAGCTCTGTAGCTCACCCACCTTGAGAGATTCGCCCAGACCGGGAGACAGCATGGGGCTCACCAGGTTGCAGGTGACGGCACTGTCGATGGTCGCGGCCTTCGCGACTTTCGTTCTGGCTCACCAGGCACAGGCTCAGGTCGTGCGCGGCACCGTGGTTGACGCGGCTGGCCAGGCCGTGCCGGGTGTGGTGGTGGGCCTCGTGGACTCCGCGCAGAGTGTCGTGGCGCGCTCGCTCACCAACGATCTGGGCGAGTACTGGGTGGTGGCACCACGTCCGGGCACGTACTCCCTGCAGACGCGCCGCGTGGGCTTTCAGCCCGGCGTAACCGTGCCGCGCGTGTTCGCCGAGGGCACCGTGTCGGTCGAGCGTATTGTGGTGGAAGGTGTGCGCGTCTCGCTCAGCACCGTGCGCGTCGTGGGTCGCAGCGTGTGCGGCCGGCAGCACAGCGCGGACGCGGGCGCGGTGCTCGCCGCCTGGGATCAGGCCATGACCTCGCTGGCGGCCACGTCGCTTACCGCATCGAGTCGCGGACTCACCGCCACGACCATGCAGATCGAGCGCGTCCTCGAGCCGGGCGGGCGCAAGATCCGGTCGCAGGAGGCGTCGGTACGCACCGAGTACGTCACGCAGCCGTGGCTGTCGCTGCCGCCGGCAACGCTGCGCGAGCGCGGCTATGCGCAGACGGACGTGAACGGCTGGACGACGTACAACGCACCGGGTCTCGATGCGCTGGTGTCTCCACTGTTTCTCGAAGATCACTGCGTGCGCCTGGTGAGCGGGCGTGATACCGCGGAGGTGGGCGTGGCCTTCGAGCCGGTTCCCGCGCGCCGGAAGCTGTCGGAAATTCGCGGCACGCTCTGGCTGGAGCGCGGTTCGGCGCAGCTCCGCCGGCTCGACTTCACGTACACCGGCGGTCCGGTCGAGACCTCCGAGTTCGAGGCCGGCGGATCCATGGCGTTCGCCCCGCTCGTCGGTGGCGCGGTCGTGATTTCCGGATGGGAAATCCGTATGCCGCTGCTGGTGAAGGACACACCGCGTGCGGTGAGGGTGCGCCTCGAAGGCGTGGCGGCCACCGGCGGCCAGGTGGTGGTGATGCGCCGCGGCACGGACACGCTGTTCAAGCGGGCCGCGCTGCGCGTGGCCGGTGTGGTGCAGGACTCTGCGTCCGGCACGGCGATCGCCCGCGCCACCGTCTCGTTGTCGGGAACGCCGCTGCAGGTCGTGACCGATGACGCCGGCCGATTCGTGCTGCCCGATGTGCTGCCGGGTGAGTACCTGTTTCGGGTGCGCACGCCCTCGCTGGACTCGGCGCGCGCGTCCAGCGGATCCACCGTCATGGTAACGGAAGGCATGCAGCCGCTTCGGCTGCGCGTGCCCACGGCGGCACAACTGGCCAGCGCACTCTGTGGCAACGTCCTCGCGGGTGCCGCCGGCCGCAGCAAGGGCGCGGTGCTGGGCTCCGTGCGCGTCGCCGGCGATACGACGTCGCGCGGACCCGTTGTTGTCGCGGCCGACTGGACCGATATCGACTTGCGCGGCGCAAGCGTGCAGCGCACCGGCCGGCGCATGGAGACCCGCAGCGACAGCAGCGGCGGATTCCGCCTGTGTGGTGTGCCCACCGAAACGGCGCTGACCATTCGCGCGCGCCCGGCGCAGGGTCGTTCGCAGCCGGTGTCCATCCGCCTGCTGCCCGACGAGCGCTTCGCGTCGGTCAGCCTGCTGATCGATCCCGCCCGCGAGGCGGTGGCCACGTTCACCGGCGTGGTGGTGGCCGATTCGTCTGATCGGCCGCTGGCCGACGCCGAGGTGGCGATTCCGTCGCTGTCACTCAGCACGCGCAGCGATGCGCGCGGCGCGTTCCGGCTGGCCGACGTGCCGGCCGGATCACACGAGGTGCTGGTGCGCCGCGTCGGCTACGGCGCGATGACGGCTGCGGTCACGTTTGCCCCGAACGACGAGGAGGAACGGCGCATCGTGTTGAAGCAGATGACGGTGCTCGACTCGGTCGCGGTGGTCGCGTCGCGCATCGATCGCGGCATGCTCGCATTCGAGGAGAACCGCCGCATCGGGCTCGGGCATTTCATCACGCGCGACGAACTGGAGAAGAACGAAGGTCGCAAGGTCGGCGACCTGATGTCGATGATCCCTGGCTCCGGCGTGGTACGGGGCCGCACGAGCGGCGCGTGGGTGATGTCGAAGCGGTCAATGTCCAGTGGTGTCTACCGGCCGGACACCGCCGAGATGATGCGTGGCATCGTGGCCGGCTGCTATGCGCAAGTGTACCTGGACAATCAGTTGCAGAACCCGATGGCGCCGACCGAACCCTTCGATGTGAACAGCATTCCCGTCACGCAGATCGAGGCGATTGAGTGGTACGCGAGCCCGGCGCAGACGCCTTCCCAGTACAGCAGGCTCAACTCGTTGTGTGGCGTGCTGGTGATCCACACGCGCCGGTACGACGGGCGCTGAACGGCGCCCGCTCCCTTGACACGTAACTTCAAGCTGGATAATCTTCTAGGCTACGTTTCATACGCCTTATACACGATAGAGCCATGAGCTACGCGATCATCCGCACCGGCGGCAAGCAGTTCCGTGCCGAGCCGGGCAAGACGCTTCGAATTCCCACGCTGCTCGGTGATGCGGGAACCGCCGTCGAGTTCAACGACGTCCTTCTCGGGTCCGACGGCGAGGCCGTGCGCATGGGGGTTCCCACGCTCACCGGCGC
>CAZPON010000135.1:0-8909 GCA_964588045.1 uncultured Gemmatimonas sp. | reverse complement strand
CAAGTTCTTCTTCTCGTCGGGCCTGTCCACGTCCGACGGTGACGATGTGTCGGCGCGCGGCATCAAGGACCAGATCGAGAAGCTCGTTGCCGGCGAGGACACCAAGAGCCCGCTCACCGACCAGGCCATCGTGGAGATCCTGCAGCAGACCGGCGTGCAGATCGCGCGCCGCACCGTCGCCAAGTATCGCGACCAGCTCGGGGTCCTGCCCGCGCGCATGCGCAAGCGCGTCTGACACCGACTGCCGCCATGACTGCCCTGCCGTTGCGCCCCGCCTCGCATCGCACGCCGGCCGCGCCCGTCGACGTGAGCGTGCTCGTGCCGGCGAAGGATGAAGGCGAGAACCTCGAGCTGTTCCTCGAACTTTGCGCCGAGACGTTTCGCGCACAGCCGGCGCGTTACGAGGTCATCGTGGTCGATGACGGCTCGCGCGACGACAGTTGGGCGCTGCTGCAGTCGCTCACCGCGCGCTTCCCGTTCCTGCGGCCGGTCCGGCACCGCGTGCAGCGCGGCATCGCCGAAGCGCTGCGCACCGGCTACCTGAACGCGCGCGGCGACATCCTCGTGTTCTATCCCGCAGACCTGCAGTTCAAGCCCGAGGATATTCCACGCCTGGTGGCGCCGATCCTCGCCGATGAATCCGACATGGTCACCGGGTTCAAGCAGGGCAAGTACGAGAAGGCGTTCGTTTCACGCGTGTACAACGGGTTGAGCCGCGCGCTGTTCGAGATTCCCGTGCGTGACCTCAACAACGTGAAGGCGTACCGGCGTGAAATCATGGCGGCGCTTCCCATGCGCCCCGACTTCCATCGCTACATGATCGTGCTGGCCGCCGCGCAGGGCTTCACCGTCACCGAAGTGCCGGTGCCGCTGTATCCGCGCCATGCCGGACGCTCCAAGTTCGGCTTGTCGCGCATCCCGGTGGGCGTGATCGACATGCTCGCCGTGTGGTTCGAGTTGCGCTTCGGGCAAAAGCCGTTGCTCGCCTTCGGCATGGCTGGCGCCGCGCTGTTTGCCCTTGGCGTCCTTTCCGGGCTCTCGGCGCTCGGCTGGCTGCTGGCCACCGGACAGGGGCAACGCTGGGTCTGGACGCTGATCCAGACCTGCCTCGTGGTTGGCTCCGTGTTCTTCGCCACCGGGCTGCTGGGCGAACTGGTTGCGCAGCAGCGCGCCGAAGTCCGCGAGTTGCGCCGCGAGTTCGAGGACGACGCGCGTCGGCGCGAGCAGGCGAGTGCGGCCGCGTCGGCCGCCACGCACGACACGACCTGACGCGACGCGATTCGCGTGCGCGTCCTGTTCGTCACGCACAATGTGCCACGCTTCGACGGCGATGCCGCCGGGTCGTTCGTATTGCGGCTCGCCGTGGCACTGCAGGAGGCGGGCGCGCGCGTCGAGATCATCGCGCCGGGTGCCGCCAACTTGCCCGCACGCGACGTGCTGGAGGGCGTGACGATTCATCGGGTGCGCTACGCCAGTGACGCCCGCATGACGCTCGCCTACGAAGGCACGATGGTGGAGCAGGTGCGTCGCACGTGGAGCGCGCGGTTCGCCCTGCTGGGACTGCTGCGCGCGCTGCGCCGCACGGCACGCGCGACGCTCGCGGACGCGGTGCGTGCCGGCGATGCCTTCGATGTCGTGCATGCGCACTGGTGGTTCCCGGCCGGTCTCGCGCTGTGGCGCGCGTTGCCGGCGCACACCGGCGTGGCACGCGTGCTCACCATGCATGGCTCCGACGTGCGCCTGGCGAAGTCGATCGGTCCCGCGCGGCGACTCATGGCCGCCGTGTTGTCCGAGTATCCGGTGCGCACGGCCGTGTCGTCCTGGCTCGCGGCACAGGTCGCACACATCGCACCGCAGTTGTCGGCGCACGTTGCGCCGATGCCGGTCGACACGCGTCACTTCGCCCTGCCGTTGGCAGACCACCGAACCGGCATCCTGTTCGTCGGCCGTCTCAACGCGCAGAAGGGCATCGCCGACCTGCTGCAGGCACTTGGCCAGCCCGCCTTGTCAGGTGTCATGCTCGATGTGGTGGGAGACGGCCCCGATCGCGACGCGCTCACTGCGCAGGCGAACGTCCTCGGGCTCACCACGCGCGTCCGGTGGCACGGCACGCTGTCGCAGTCGGCGCTGGTGCCCCTGTACCAGCGCGCGGCCGTTGTGGCGGTACCGTCGCGCGAAGAAGGCCTGGGATTGGTTGCCGTCGAGGCGCAACTCTGCGGGGCACCGGTGGTCGCGTATGCATCGGGAGGGCTGCCCGATGTGGTGTTCCCCGATGCCGGCGGCACGTTGGTGCCAGCCGGTGACATCGAGGCGCTGGCTACCGCGTTGGCCGCGCTCACGACAGACCCTGCAGAGTCGGCACGCCGCGGACGCCTTGCGCACGACCGGGTCCACGCGCGCTTCAGCCCCGAGGCGGTGGCCGGCCAGTACCTCGGCTACTACCACGACGCGATCGCGTCCCGCGCGCGCCGCACCGGGCCGACCATCGGGCAGCACGCGTGACAGGCGCACGACAAGGCCTCTGGAAGGCACTGCAAGGCCTCCTGCTGGTCGTCACGCTGGGCTGGGCAGGCCTGGCGGTGTCACGGCAGTGGGACGCCGTGCGTGCGGCCGCAGCGGTGAGCACCGTGCAGTGGCGTTGGATTATCCTGGCGAGTGTGATCGTGCTTGGCACATACGCCATGCTCATCCAGAGTTGGCGCATGCTGCTGGCAGGGTGGGGCGGCTTCCTGCCGTATGGCCGTGCCGTGCGCATCTGGACGATTGCCAACCTTGGGCGCTATGTACCGGGCAAGGTGTGGTCCATCGGGGCGCTCGGAATCCTCGCCAGTCGGGAGGGAGTGTCCGGAGTGGCTGCGGCCGCGGCGGCTATCCTTGGTACGCTGCTCAATATCGGCGCCGGTTTCGGCATCATGGCGCTGAGCGGAGCGCGCGTGCTGGGCGCCTTCAAGCCGTGGCTTCAGACCGTTTCCATCACGCTGAGTGTGGCGTTCGTCGTCGGCGCCTTGCTGCTTCCGTGGCTGCTTCCTCCGATGCTTGCCCGGATTGCCGCATGGCGCGGGTTGCCACCGCAGTCGCAGCACCTGTCGGCCGGTACGCTGTGGATCGCCACGGCCATCAACGCGGTATCCTGGGTGTGCTACGGACTTGCCTTCGCAGCCTTTGCCAGGGGCGTCGCGCCCCAGGTGCTGGCGAGTGTGCCGTTGTTCGTCGTGATTTGGACGGCGTCGTATGTGGGCGGTTATCTTGTGCTCTACGCGCCCGGCGGTATCGGCGTGCGCGAGGGTGTGCTCACTGGCGGGCTTGTTGCACTTGGATTGGCCAGTACGGGCGACGCCTTGCTGTTGGCCCTGACTTCTCGACTCTGGCTGACCGTCCTGGAAATCCTTCCGGGACTGTTGGCCCTGTTGTTTCCTTCCGTTTCCGCGACACCGCTCGCCAAGGGCGACAGTTAGGCGCGACCGCGCCGCACGGCATCCACCCATAGCGCACGTCATGGCCCGAATAGACGCGTCGGCCGCTGCTGAACCGGCACCGCCACTGTCACCGCATCGCCCGCTGCTCTGGGCGGCGCTGATTTCGGCCATCGCCACGTTGCTGCTGGCGTGGCCGGCTCTCGGTGGCGCGTTCCTGGTCAACCCGAATTCCGACCAGTACATCGCCGGCTTCCCGTTCCGCGAGTTTGCCGCGCAGTCCTTGCGCGACGGCCACGGATTCCCGCTCTGGAATCCGTTCCAGTTCGGCGGCATGCCGTACGTGGCCGCCATGCACGGCGACATTTTCTACCCCACGTTCCTGCTGCGCATGGTCCTGCCCACCGATATCGCCATGACGTGGGGCTTCGTGCTGCACATGATGCTGGCGGGATTCTTCACGTTCGGATTTCTGCGCGCGTCGGGCGTGCGGTTTCAGAGCGCGGCGATCGGTGGAGTGGCCTACCTCCTGAGCGGCGCCGTCGCGTCGTACGCGTCGCCCGGACATGACGGCAAACTGTTCGTGAGTGCGCTGCTGCCCGCCGCGCTCTGGGCCATCCTGCGGGGAGTGCGCGATGGACGCCGCTCGGCGTGGGGTGCGCTGGCGCTGGTGGTGGGCCTCGCGGCACTCTCGCCGCATCCGCAGTTGCTGCAGTACATGCTGCTCATGACGGGAGCGTACGCGCTGTGGGTCGCGTTCCGCCCGCTCGCCATCCCCGGTGAGGCGGCTGGCGCGGGTGCGCCTGCATCGCCGCCGAATGTTGCCGGCTTCCCGCTGCCGCGACTCGGCCTGGCGTTGGTGGCGGTCGTGATCGGTGCCGCCATCAGTGCGGTGCAATACCTGCCGGTGCGCGAATACACGCCGTGGTCTCCCCGCGCCGGTGGCAAGGGATGGGAACATGCCGTGTCGTACTCGTTTCCGCTCGAGGAAACGATCAACACGTACCTGCCGCAGTTCTCCGGCATTCTCGGAAACTACTGGGGCCGCAACGGCATCCACTTTCACAGTGAGTACATTGGCGCGAGCGTGCTGGTGCTGGCCTTCTTCGCGTTCGGCGGCGGCATGCTCAATCGTCATCGCCGGCATGCGTGGTTCTGGCTGGGCGCACTGATCGTGTCGCTGTTCTGGGCATGGGGCGGCAACACGCCGTTCTATTCGCTCGTCTACGCCATCGTGCCCGGCACGAAGTTCTTTCGCGCGCCGAGCACCATTCTCTACATCGTCGCGTTCTCGACGGCGGTGCTGGCCGCATTCGGCGCCGAGCGCGTGCTTGCTGGCCGCGCGACCATGCGGTATGCCGCCATGTGGGGTGGCTTTGCGCTGCTCGTGGCGCTGATGGCATCGATTGGGGGATTCACCAACCTCGCCCTGGGGCTCATGGGTGAACGGGCCGATGCCATCGAAGCCAATGCGACGAACGTCGTGCTGGGGGCGTGGCGCTCGGCCGCGTTCGTGCTGCTCACCCTTGTCGTCATGCTGCTTAGCGCGCGCGGACAGCTCTCGTCCGCCCGTGCCGGCTGGATGCTGCTGGGGGTCGTGGCACTCGACCTGTGGAGCATCGGGCGCAACTACTGGCAGTTCTCACCGCGCGCCGAGCAGTTGTACGCCGACGATGCGATCGTGAAGTTCCTGAAGGCGCAGCCGCAACCGGGACGTGTCATCGCGTTGCCGCTCAGCGACAACATGGCGCCGCACGACCCGTTCATTGCCGGCGACGCGCTCATGCACCATGAGGTGCGCGGCGTGCTGGGGTACCACGGCAACGAGTTGGGCCGCTATCAGGAGCTGTACGGCAAGAACGAAGGATACCAGTCGCTGGCCAATCCCAACTTCTGGGCGCTTACCAACGCACGGTACTTCTACACCAACGTCAACAGCGCGCCGTTCGCAGGCGCGACGCTCGTGGCCGGGCCGGTGCGCAACGCGGCGGGCACGATGACGTACCTGTTCGAAATGCCAGGGGCCAATCCGGCGGCGTGGGTGACACCCATGATCGTCAAGCTCGACGACGCGACGGCCAAGGCCACCGTGCTGAACCCGCTGTTCGATGTGCGTCGGGTGGCGATCTTCGACACGGCGGCGGCAGTGCAGGGGAAGCCGGTGAACTCGCCGTTGCCCGAGCCCGCATCGTTCGGCGTGCATGTGGACAGCTATCGTCCTGGCGCCATCGAGCTCACGCTGGAGGGTTCGCCGTTGGCGGGCAGCGCACTGGTGGTGTCCGAGAATTACTATCCCGGCTGGACGGCTGAAGTCGACGGCAAGCCTGCCGCACTCGGTCGCGCCGATTTCACACTCATCGGGGTCGAACTGCCAGCCGGGGCCAAGCGGGTGTCGCTGCGCTTCGACAGCGCGCCCTACCACTCGGGAAAGCGCATCACGCTCGGCGCATTGGCGCTCGCGCTGTTGCTGCTCGTTGGCGGGGCCTTCCTGGACCGCCGCGCCGCCCCCACCGCGGCTTGAGGATCATCGCGTGACACGAACGCCAACCCCAGCGCGTGGTGCGCTGGCTGTCGACGAGCGCGGGCTCGTCATCGTCCCCACCTACAACGAAAGCGAGAACATCCACCGCATCGTGCCGCTCATTCTCGCCCAGGATCCGCGCCTGGACGTCCTCGTGGTCGACGATAATTCGCCCGATGGAACCGGCAGGATGGCCGATGAGATCGCCGCGGCGAACCCGCGCGTCCACGTGCTGCACCGGGCAGGGAAGCAGGGGCTGGGGCGTGCGTATCTCGCCGGTTTTCGCTGGGCATTGGAGCGTCCGTACCATTTCATCTTCGAGATGGACGCCGATTTCTCGCACGATCCGGCTCATCTCCCGGAGTTCCTCGCGGCCGTCAAGCACGCCGATATGGTGCTCGGGTCGCGCTATCGGGACGGCAAGGTCACCGTGGTCAACTGGCCGATGTCGCGGCTTATGCTGTCCTATGCGGCCAACATCTACGCGCGTGCCGTCACCGGCCTGCACCTCGGCGATGCCACCGGCGGGTTCAAGTGTTTCCGCCGCGAAGTGCTGGCGGCAATTCCACTGGACCAGGTGCGCTCGAACGGCTACGCCTTCCAGATCGAGATGAGCTTCCGCGCATGGAAGCGTGGCTTTCGGATCGCCGAGATTCCGATCGTGTTTCATGATCGCACCGAAGGCGAATCGAAGATGTCCAAGGGGATCGTGCGCGAGGCGATCTGGATGGTGTGGCGCTTGCGCTGGTGGGGTATCACCGGCCGCGCGTGATGCGCGCTCACAATTTCGCGATTCCACATGATGTCAGAGACATCGACGACTGCGGGCAGTATCCAGGGGACGCCGTTCGTGAAGATGACGGGGTCAGGGAATGACTTCGTCTTCTTCGACGGGCGCATCGTCGACGCTTCACGTGTGACATCACCTGAGGTGATCCAGGCGATCTGCCATCGCCAGAACGGGATCGGCGCCGACGGTATCGTGATCCTCGAACCGGTGGCATCGTCCGCGCGTGCCGGCGCCGGCCAGGCGATGCATGCCCGCATCCGGTATTTCAACAGCGATGGTACACCCGCAGATTTGTGCGGCAATGCGACCCTGTGTTCAACCGTCATGGCGGTTGAGATGGGACTGGCCAGTGCCGCCGGCATGGGGCTCGATACGCCGTCGGGGCGCATCGCCAGCCACATCGTGAGCGGCCAGCCGGAGATCGAGCTGCAGCCGGTCACCGAGCTCACGAAGGACATCGGGATCGGGATGGAAGCTGGTGAGCAGCGCATCGGCTACGCGGTGGTGGGCATTCCGCACCTCGTCATCCTGTGCGATGACGCCGAGTCGGTTGACGTGGCCGGACGGGGACCGGGGCTTCGCCGCCACCCGCTGACGGGCGCCCCCGGTGCCAACGTCAACTGGGTCTCGCCAATGGGTGACGGGTGGCGCTACCGGACCTTCGAACGCGGCGTGGAGGGCGAGACGCTGGCCTGTGGAACGGGCGCGGTCGCGACCGCGATACTGCTTAGCCTGTGGGGTGAAGGCGGCTCTCCGGTCCGGAGACGGTCGAGCTCGGGGCGGGACCTGGTGGTGACCCTTGAGCGGTCCGGTGAGGCCTGGAAGCCGACGCTTCGCGGTGAGGGTCGCGTGGTGTTTCGCGGTCAGATCGGCGATCTGTCGGCTCAGGCCGCTGGGTAGTACCGGAAAGAGTTGCCGTCTGCTGCCGAACGTGTGTGAAAATCGACGCGGGGATGTGGACAGGTGCACAGCTCAACCGATTCGTGAGCATTCATCGGCGAAAGAACACGAACTGACAGCCGTAACGTCATGAACCACAGCGTGTTGAGCAGGATCACCACCGATAGTGGTCCCAACCAGTGGAAGTATTTCCCACAGTTATCCACCATGGTTGGTTTACATAACATGTATTATACGCATATAATCCGCTCACAATCGAACGAACAATGGCCCCATATTGGCGCACTGACGTCCCCTTCCTGTCGCCTCCGCCAGCCAATGACGCAGACTCAGCGGCGCCCATCGCGGATGAACTGAGCGCCGCCACGCAGAACCAGCCCCCGCTCAAGGCACCAACGTGAAACCGCCTGAACGTGCGTGCGGCACATCCAGGCGGTCCAATCACTGCGCGCGGCCTGCGGGACCTCGCGCTACTTGCCAGCTCCGGCCAGTTCTCCAAGGCGCACCTGCGCCTCCTGGGCGAACGGAAGGTCCTCGTGCCTGGCCAGCTCTTCCCACAGCTTCCGGGACTCCGCCGGCTTGTTGGCCAGCGTCAGGTTCCGGGCCTGCTGCGCCTGGTTCGAGGCACGATCCAGCGGGAACTTGGCCGCCGCGGCCGCCTTGCCGAAGTGGTCGGCGGCTTCGTCGTACTTGCCCTGCGACTCGAAACCGACGGCAATCAGGGCTTCGATGGCCGTGCTGAACTCGCTGCCGGCCGACCCCTTGGCCTGCTCCAGCGACGCGATGCCCTCGGCGTACTTCTGCTGGTCGTACAGGACCTGGGCCAGCAGCAAGGCCGCCTGCGTACCGGACGCGGTGCCGCTGAACCGCTTGGCCACCCGCTCCAGCGCCGTCTGGGCCTCCGGAAGCCGCCCTTCGGACAGCGGCGCCGTGGCCCGGTACAGCTCGTTGGTCGCCTCGGCGCGCTTGTTGGCGTCCATCCAGCGGTAGCCGAAGATGGCCGCCGCCGAAATGGCGATGATCCCGAGCCCGGTCACGATGGGCTTCTGGTTCACCTGCAACCAGGTGATCGCGTTCTCGATCGGGTCGTCAGACAGGGCGGCGGGAGCCGCCGACGTGCGCGTAGCCTGCGCCATACGTGGGTTCGTGCTTGGGGAGACAGGCGCGACGGGGCCTCGAGCCACCGCCGACAAATGGAGGACAGCCGTTAAACATAGTCGAATCGGCCGTCGTCAGTACCCCCGGCCGGAGTCGAACCGGCGACCAACGGTTTAGGAAACCGCTG
>CAZPON010000134.1:0-8966 GCA_964588045.1 uncultured Gemmatimonas sp. | reverse complement strand
CCGACTCCCCCGGGTCGTTGATCGGCTCGATCATCGCCGACCGCTACCGCATCCTGTCCCGCGTGGGCGAGGGCGGTATGGGACAGGTGTACATGGCCGAGCACATCAAGATGAAGCGCAAGAGCGCCATCAAGGTGATGCGACCGGCGTTGGTGGACGATCATGAGGCGCTGCAGCGCTTCACGCGGGAGGCGGAGAACGCCAGCAAGCTGTCGCACCCGAACGTCGCATCGATCTTCGATTTCGGTGAGACGGCCGACGGGCTCGTGTACCTGGCGATGGAGTTCATCGACGGCGAGTCGCTGCATGCGACGCTGGAGCGCGAGAAAGCGCTGCATCCGCTGGTCGCCGCCGATATCATCGGACAGGCCGCCGATGCGCTGCAGGCGGCGCACGACATCGACATCCTGCATCGGGATCTCAAGCCCGACAACCTGATGCTGACCAAGCGGCCCGACGGCACCTGGTTGGTGAAGCTGGTCGACTTCGGCATTGCCCGTACGATGGACTCGAAGGCCACCCGGGTGACACGCACCGGGTTCGCCGTCGGCACGCCCGAATACATGTCGCCCGAGCAGCTCGCCGGCGACGTGCTTGACGCGCGTTCCGATGCGTATGCACTGGCGCTGGTCGCCTTCGTCGCGCTCACCGGCGAGGAAGCATTCTCCGACGCATCGGGCAAGGACTCGCTCATCCTGCGACTCACCAGCCGGCCGCGCCGGCTGGCCGAAGTGCGCACCGATATCGACTGGCCGGTGACGTTGCAATCGGTGTTCGACCGCGCGCTCGCGCCCGACGCCGCCGATCGCTTCCCGCGCATTGCCGACTTCGCCGACGAACTGGCGACGGCCATCAACCTGATGACACCGACGCAAACCGCGGAGTTGTACACGCGCGCACTGCAGGGACGCGGCGTAGGGGCGGCGCGCCTGACGCCGAGCCTCGAGAAGCCGACCATGCCGCGCGTGCCGGAACGCAACGCGGCGGCGATGCCGGGGACGCCACGCGACGTGCCGATGGCACGACCCATCGGCATGCCCAAGCCGCGGCGACGACTCGCACCCGTGCTGCTGGTAATGGGGCTGTTCGTGTACGGCCTGCACTGGTTCGGTGCGCGCCAGCCGGACGGCGCAGCGCGACAGATCTCCGACAAGATCGGTGAGATCTCGCGCACCGTGGCCGGGCCCTTCATGCCGTACATCGATCGCATGCGCGCCGCGGCGACGCCGCCATCCGCTGATACGGTAAAGCCCGTGGTGACGCCGACTGCCCCGCGGAGACGTGCGGCACGCGTCGCGACAGACTCGACAACGGCGGACAGCCCGACGCGAGATTCCGCAGCCGATTCGGCTGCGGTGAAATCACCACCGCCGGATTCGGTGATCCCTCCGGGCCAACACTGACGGACCGTCTCGATGCTGTGGCCGAGGGCCCTGCGGATGAGACCGGCCGTCAGCGCGTGAACGGCGCGGCGGCGTGCACCACGCGGCCCCCTACGACCGTGAGCAGCACCTTCACGTCCTTCAACTGTACCGCCGGAATCGCGAAGAGGTCGTGCTCGACCACCACGAAGTCGGCAAGCTTGCCGACCATGATCGAACCCTTGTTCGCGTCTTCGCCCTCGGCCCACGCGTTGTTCACCGTGTAACTCCTCAGCGAAGTCTCGAGGTCGAGGCGCTGTTCGGGAAACCAGCCGCCGGCCGGCTTGCCGTCGAGCGTCTGCCGCGTCGTCGCGGCGTAGAGAATCACCATCGGATTCGCCGTATACCAGCTCGCGTTCGTTCCCGGCCAGTCGGAACCGAACAGCAGCGGTACGCCGGCGTCGTTGAACGTCTTGAACGCATACGCCCACTTCGCCCGCTCGCCGATGCGCTCCTCCATCCAGCGCATGTCGTCAATCGCGTGATAGGGCTGCACCTCGGCGATGAGGCCGAGTCGCTTGTATGTCTGTGCGACCGCGGCATTGCGGATCACCTGCGAGTGGATGATGCGCCAGCGCCGGTCCTTCGGCCCGTTGGTGGTGAAGACCTTCTCCATGATCGTCAGCACGGAGTCGATCGCCTCGTCGCCGATCGCATGCA
Source organism: uncultured Gemmatimonas sp. (assembly GCA_964588045.1). Lineage (GTDB taxonomy): Bacteria > Gemmatimonadota > Gemmatimonadetes > Gemmatimonadales > Gemmatimonadaceae > Gemmatimonas. Next base: position 6,885 of record CAZPON010000134.1, on the reverse strand, counting down.
CGTTCGCCCACCACCCGGCGGAGTCGAGGCCGAAGAGCAGCCGCTCCATGTTCCCCGCTGGATTCATTCCTGAGCCGGGGCCATCGGTGGCCGCGGTGTTGGTGCTGTCGCGCCACTCCCCGCGGCGGCCCGAGTGCAGCTGCGGCTCGTAGAATCGCGCGGTGGAGTTGCCCTGAATGCCGTCCACGAATCCCTTCAGCGCGCGGATGCGAATCCAGTCATCGCCGAAACCGGGGGAGATGCCCGCGTACGAAAGCTCATTCCACTTGTCCAGCGTCGGCCGCGCGAAAACGCGCACCGTGAGCTCGCCGCGCCGCTTGAGTTCCGTGTAGACGGGTAGCTGCGTCGGTGTGGTGTTGTCGTGAATCGTGGTGACGCCCAACTCGGCCAGGTGCTGAAGTGCTGCGCGGGATTCGCGAAGGAGCTGGTCGAAGGTCCTGGGCGGGATCGCGCGACGCACCTGCGCCAGTGCGGCACCGGACACGCGACCGGTGGCCTGCCCACCCGCACACTCGAGCCCGTCCACTGGCGCGCTGCATGAGAGGCCGGCACGCTCGAGCGCGTTGCGATTCGCGAGGTACGCGCTGCGGTCCCAGCGATTGAGCAACACCGGCGTGGTGCCGCTCACCGAGTCGATCATCGTGCGGTCGGGAGAGAAGCGTGCCATCGCGCGGGGTGCTGCCGCTCCACCTGCGCTGTTGACGGGATTGTCCTCGTACGCTCCCCAGTCGCCGCCGGTGAGCCATGCGCCCGGGCTCATGCGGGCAACCGCGGCCTTCACGCGTGCCGCCAGCGGCGCTGCGGTGCTCACATCGAGCAGGTTCGCGCCGATGAGCAAACCGCCAGCCTGTGCGAAGTGCGTATGGTCGTCGATAAAGCCGGGCGTGACGAATCGTCCGCCCGCATCGATGACGCGCGTCCGTGTGCCGCGGTGCGCGTCGGCCGCTGCGTTGGCGCCGACCGCGATGAGCCGCTCGCCGCGCACGGCAAGCGCCTGCGCGTAGGGGCGCGCGGAGTCGCCAGTCCAGATGCGCGCATTGCGCAGGATGAGGTCGGCATCCTGCGCGGACAGGGCGAAGGGGACGGCCAGCGCGAGGACGTGAATCGAGACGAACCGTGAGTGGGTCATGACAGGAATCAGTAGGCCGCCACGCGCACGTCGGTGTGGGAGAAATCCGCACGGTGGCGGGACCGTCCGTAGCGGATGGCCGCCTCGCGCGCGAGCCGGGCTTGTTCGAGGTCGACATCGACTTCTTCAAGCTGCAGTCGGCGCACCAACGTGTCGAGGTCGCGATCGACACCCTCGCCGTAGCGCCCGGCAAGGGCGGTTCCTTGCACCCGTGCGCGCGCGTGCCCCGCGTTGACCCACTGCCGGGGTTTGGGCTAATTGCGGACATGGCTCAAATGCTTCCCTACGGCCTCGCGCCATCCGGCTTCCGCCTGCCGGATGCCACCCGCCTTGGCCCGGTGCACCTGCAGGTCGCCGATCTCGCGCGATCGGTGGCGTACTACGGTGAGGTGATCGGGCTCCGGGTGCTCGACACCGCTGCCGGCAGCACCACGCTCGGTGCGCACGGCGATGACCGCGCCCTGATCGTGCTGCACGAGCAGCGCGGCGCAGCGCCCGTCCCGCGGCGTGGGCGTCTCGGCTTGTATCACGTCGCCATCCTGCTGCCTGATCGTGCGGCGCTGGGACGCTTCCTTGGGCACCTCACCAACGTCGGCGCGCAGCCGGGCATGTCCGATCACGTCGTGAGCGAAGCCCTGTACCTGTCCGACCCCGATGGCCTCGGTCTCGAGATCTATGCCGATCGCGCACCCGAAACGTGGCAGGCGCTCGATCGCCAGTTGGTGATGGCCACCGATCCGCTCGATGTGCGCTCGGTCATGGCGGCCGCCAACGGCGCGCCCTGGGCCGGCGCTCCCGCTGGCACGAGGATCGGTCACGTGCACCTGCACGTCGGCGACGTGTCACGCGCCGAGGCCTTCTACCATGAAGCGCTTGGCCTCGACAAGATCGTGTGGAGTTATCCGGGGGCGCTGTTCATGTCGGCCGGTGGCTATCACCACCACCTGGGCACCAACACATGGGCTCGCGGCGCGGAACCGGCACGACCCGACGAGGCACGCCTGCTCGAATGGACCATCGAGGTGCCGACGGCCGCCGACGTGCAGGCAGTTGCCGGATCGCTCGCCACGCACGAAGTTGCGATCGAGTCCGATGGCGATGCGCTCGTCGCGCATGATCCGTGGGGTACGACGGTCCGCGTGCGTGTCGCGCATTCGCGCTGAACCACCGCGCATCACAATGGCATTGGAGCGGCACGCATGTCCCTGACGTTCCGATCGGCGACGGCTGACGACGTGTATGCATGCGTCGGGTTGCTGCAGTCGCGAGACTTGCCGGTGGACGGGTTCGCCGACCTGCTGCGAGCCAGCCCCGGTCACGTGGTGGTGGCGGAACTCAATGGGTCGCTCGTGGGCTGCGCCGCGCTCGATGTGCACGGCGAGCACGCGCTGTTGCGATCGGTGGCCGTCGCCAGCGACCTGGCCGCGCTCGGCATCGGGACACGGCTGGTGAACGATCTCATCACCCAGGCACGCGCGTCGGGAATCGGCTCGCTGTACCTGCTCACCACCACCGCCGCGGCGTGGTTTCCCAAGTTCGGATTCGTGGTGAGCGATCGTGCGTCGGTTCCGGCGTCGCTGGCAGGGACAGTGGAGTTCACGTCGGCGTGCCCCGATGGCGCGATGGTCATGCGCTGCGTTCTCTAGCCCGCAAACTGCGCGCATGGAGAACCCAGCACCTGCACAGCATCGCGCTGACAGTATCGAGCTGACAGCTGGATGCTGTGCAGGTGCTGGATTCTCCATGCGTGCAGTTTCGATCCGTCAATCACACGCACCATGATCATGTCAACCCGGACCCTTCCCATGCGCCCCTCGTTACCCGTGCGCCGAGTGCTGTTCGCGATGGTCGCATCGCTCGCCACTGCGTTGCCGGCGGTTGTCGGCGCGCAAAGCGTCGGCTTCACGCCGCCGCCACCACTGCCGTGGCCGCCAGTGGCCACGTTCTCGATTCTCGGATTCGACCCGGCCACCGGCGAGGTGGGTGGCGCGGTGCAGTCGCGCGTGTTCTCGGTGGGCAATGGCGTGCTGTGGGCCGAGGCCGGCGTGGGCGTCGCCGCGACACAGGCCATTGTCGACGTGAGCTACGGTCCGCAGGCGATCGCGCTGTTGCGACAGGGACTCAAGCCGGCAGATGTGATCAAGAAGGTCTGGGAAGGTGACCCCGATCCGCGTCCCACCGACTGGACCAAGTACGGCCGGCAGTTCGCCGTCATCGATGCACAGGGCAACGTGGCTGCGTACACCGGGCCCAAAGCCACGGAATGGGCCGGCGACAAGCAGGGCACGTACTGCACGGCGCAAGGCAACATCCTCGCCAGCGCCGAAGTGGTGAACGCGATGGTGAAGGCGTTCGAGGAGACCACGGGTCACTTGTCCCTGCGCTTGCTCGCCGCACTTGAGGCCGGACAAGCCGCTGGTGGCGACAAACGGGGCATGCAGTCGGCCGCGATGCTGATCGTGAAGAAGGACGGCGGCGTATGGCTGCACAACGATGTCGTGCTGCGCTTGCAGGTGGACGACAACCCCGAGCCCATCAAGGAGCTGCGCCGCCTCGTGGAGAAGGCGGCGGCGCAGCGGCGTCCGGCGCGTCGGTGAGGTGTGACATGAACCTTCGATGCTTCATGGCCGGGCTGGCCCTGCTGTTGACAGCCGATTCCGGCATGGCAGCACAGGCGGCACCCGCGCGCATGCGCTCCACGCATGTCATTCTCGTCATCACCGACGGGCTGCGCTGGCAGGAATTGTTCGGCGGTGCCGACGAGTCACTCATGGGCCGCACCGGCCGCGTGGCCGACACCGCGACGCTGCGAAAGGCCTATTGGCGCGAAACCGCCGAGTCGCGCCGGTCGGCGCTGCTGCCGTTCGTGTGGACGACCATGGCCAGCCGTGGACAGATCTTCGGTGACAGCACAGCGGGCAGTCGGGCCGTCGTCACCAACGGCCTCAAGTTCTCCTATCCCGGCTACAGCGAGACGTTCACCGGACACGTCGACCGGCGCATCGACAGCAATGGCCATGGGCCGAATGAAAACCGGACCGTGTTCGAATGGCTCAACGCGCAGCCATCGCTCACGGGCCGCGTGGCCGCGTTCGCCACCTGGAACGCGTTTCGTCGCATCATCAACACGGAGCGCAGCCGCGTGCCGGTGTACGACGGCTGGGATCGCGCCATTGCGCCCACCGGCACGGCGCGCGCCGCCACGCTGCAAGCCATGATGGCCATCAATACGCGGCTGTGGCCGGACAACACGTGGGACGCGTTCACGCACCTCTCCACGCTCGATTATATCGCGGTGCGCAAACCGCGCGTGCTGTTCATCGGGTACGGCGAAACCGACGAGTGGGCGCATGCCGGCCGCTACGACCTGTACCTGCAGTCGGCGCACCAGGTCGATGCGTATCTCGGGGAGTTGTGGCAACGCGCGCAGGCCGATCCGCTCACGCGCGACAAGACCACGTTGATTGTCACCACCGACCACGGGCGTGGCGTTGGCGCGAAGTGGACCGATCACGGCGAGAACGTCGATGGCGCCGAACGCATCTGGATGGCGGTCATGGGACCCGACGTTCCGCCGCTGGGGGTGCGCCGCGACCGGCCCGCCACGCAATCGCAGGTTGCCGCGACAATTGCCGCTGCCCTTGGGCTCGATTGGACCAGGGCGGAACCGCGTGCCGCCAGGCCCTTGCCGGTGTTCAACCGCTAGAATCTCGCGCCGGAAGGCCATCAGCGAAGACGTCCAGTCGGCTGGAATTCAGTCGACTGGACGTCTCCCGTCGTTCCTTCTCCATTCTCCCGTCTTAGCTACGCAACCAGCGACGCCTCGAGCGTGATCGGTACGCTGAGTGCGCGCGAAACGGGGCATCCTTCCTTCGCCGCGTTCGCCAGCTCGGCGAAGGCGTCGGCCGTGATGCCCGGCACCTTGCCCGTGCACGTGAGCGCGATACCGGTGATGCTCCAGCCGCCGCTGTCCTGCTGCATCGTCAGCACCGCCTTCGTGCTCAGCTCGTCGGGTACGTGACCCGCACCCGAAAGCCGGAACGACAGCGCCATGGTGAAGCACCCGGCGTGCGCCGCGGCGATCAGCTCCTCGGGATTCGTGCCATCGGTGCCGTGCTCGTCGACGAAGCGCAGCTTGGTGGAATAGGGCTGGTTCTTGAGGACGCCGCTCGGCGTCGTGAGGTTGCCGCTGCCTTCCTTCCCGCTGCCGTGCCAGACCGCCTGTGCCGTACGCTGCATGCATCCTCTCGTGTAAGGGTTCACGGAAATTTACGCCGCTTGCCATCGGTGCGCCCGGCCTGTCTCTTGACGAGGGTGCCCTGGGGCCGCGCACCCTTTGCTTGCGGACCTCCCGGCATCAGCTTGGAGGAGCCATGTCCCACTTCAGCATTCCCGCCATGCACCGTCGCCTCCCCCTCACGCTCGCCCTTATCGGCACGGTGGCGCTGTCTGCCACCCTCGGCGCGCAAACCCGGGTCCTCACCGCCGACGACTACGCGCGAGCCGAAAAGGCCTTGTCGTTCGCCACAGCACCGCTGGTGTCCCGCTTGGGCGTGCAACCCAACTGGCTGCCGGATGGCCGGTTCTGGTATCGGGTGCGCCAGCCGGACGGATCGTCACCGGCCATCCTTGTCGATCCGGCCACCGGTTCGAAGACCAATTGTGCGACGACGGCCCCGGCGGTGTGCGCCGGCGTGCCCGGCAACCAGCCGGTCGGACTTGCCGCGCAACGCCCCGGACGCCCCGAGCGCCTCTCGCCCGACGGCAAGTCGGCCGCGTTCATCCGCGACTGGAATCTCTGGGTGCGTGACGTGGCGACCAACACCGAGACGCAACTCACCACCGACGGGGTGAAAGACTTCGGCTACGCCACCGACAACGCCGGCTGGATCCACTCCGATCGTCCCATCCTCACGTGGTCCCCGGACTCGCGGAAGATCGCCACGTTCCAGCAGGACCAGCGCGGTGTGGGCGAGATGTATCTCGTGCGCACGAACGTCAATCATCCCGAGCTGAGCGCGTGGAAGTACCCGCTGCCGGGCGACAGCATCGTTTCGATGATCCATCGCGTCATCATCGACCTCAGCGGACCGAAGCCGTCGGTGTTCCGGCTCAAGCTTGCCGCCGACCAGCACCGGTCGACGGTGTGTGATCACATCACGTGCGTCGACGGCGAGTTTGCCGATGTGCAGTGGTACTCCGACGGTTCGAAGCTGGCGTTCGTGTCGTCGTCGCGCGACCACAAGGTTGCCACGTTCCGCATCGCCGATGCCGTGACGGGCCAGGTGCTCGACATCATGAACGAGACGGTGAAGACACAGTTCGAGTCGGGCAACGATGTGCCCAACTGGCGCGTGCTCCCGGCCACCAATGAGCTGCTGTGGTTCTCCGAGCGCGACGACTGGGGACAGTTGTACCTGTACGACCTGAAGACCGGGCTGCTCAACCAGCAGGTGACCACCGGTGTCGGCAACGTCGTGTCGATCTCGCGGCTGGACGCGAGCACGCGCACCCTCTGGTTCGTGGGCGTCGGCAAGGAGCCGTCGCGCGACCCGTACTTCCGTCACCTCTATCGCATCGGCCTCGACGGCAAGAACCTGACGCTGCTGACGCCCGAAGACGGCGATCACGCCACGCAACTGTCGCCCGATGGCAAGTACATCGTCGACAACTGGTCGCGTCCCGACCTGCCTCAAACGGCCGTGCTGCGTGACGCGATGACGGGCAAGCTCATTGCCACGCTGGAGGAGGGCGAC
>CAZPON010000133.1:5365-8966 GCA_964588045.1 uncultured Gemmatimonas sp. | reverse complement strand
TCGACGCGCGTGATCGATGCCAATGGCGCGATGGTGACGCCCGGGTTCATCGATGCCCACGTGCACTTCCTCGATGGCGGCCTCGCGTTGGCGTCGGTGCAACTGCGCGATGCGAAGACCAAAGCCGAGTTCGTCCAGCGCATCGCGGCCTATGCGAAGACGCTTCCCAAGGGGACGTGGATCCGCAACGGCGACTGGGATCACACCAACTGGGGTGGCGAACTGCCCACGCGTCAGTGGATCGATTCGGTCACGCCCGACAACCCCGTGTGGATCAATCGGCTCGATGGCCACATGAACCTCGCCAATTCGCTGGCGATTGCAGCGGCCGGGCTGGATCGGAACACGAAGGACATTCCGGGCGGCACGATCGTACGGGACGCATCGGGCACACCGGCCGGAATCTTCAAGGACAACGCGATGTCGCTGATCGACGCGGTCCAGCCGGCGCGCTCGGACGCGGAGTGGGATCGTGCCCTCGATACGGCGATGACCCATGTGGCCGCGCGCGGCGTGACGAGCGTGCACGAGATGGGGGGATGGCACGGCCTGTCGGTGTTCCGGCGCGCGCACGACGCCCGGCGATTGCGCACGCGCATCGTCGCCCAGGTCCCGCTTTCCGACTGGACCCGGCTCAGCGACGAAGTGAAGCAGCACGGACGCGGTGACGACTGGCTGCGCATCGGCGGACTGAAGGGATTCGTCGACGGTTCACTCGGCTCGCACACCGCAGCGATGCTGGCGCCGTTCACCGATTCCCCGCGTGACAGCGGCTTCTACGTCACGTCGCCGGAGAGCCTGTACGTGTGGACGAAGGGCGCCGATGCCGCCGGACTGCAGGTGATGGTGCATGCCATCGGTGATCGCGCCATGCGCGCGCAGCTCGACGTGTTCGAGCGTGTGGCCACGGAGAACGGACCGCGCGACCGACGGTTCCGGATCGAGCATGCCCAGCACATTGCGCCGGCGGAGATTCCGCGCTTCGGCGCACTGGGTGTGATCGCGAGCATGCAGCCGTATCACGCCATCGACGACGGGCGCTGGGCCGATCGCGTGATCGGCGCCGAACGCGCCAAGGGGTCGTATGCGTGGCGTTCGCTGCTGGACGCCAACGCGATGCTGGCGTTCGGCAGCGACTGGTTCGTGGCGCCGCCGACCCCGCTCGAGGGGATCTACGCCGCCGTCACCCGCCGCACGTTCGACGGCAAGACACCGAACGGCTGGGTGCCGGAGCAGAAGATCACGGTCGAGGAAGCCCTGCGCGCCTACACCCGCCACTCGGCGTACGCCGCGTTTCAGGATGCGAGCCTGGGCGTGTTGCGCGCCGGGATGCTGGCCGATCTCGTGATGATCGATCGCGACCTGACCACGATACCGGCCGAGCAACTCGATCAGGCGCGTGTGCTGTTGACCGTCGTCGGCGGGCGCGTCGTGTTCGAGCAGCGCTGAAGGTGGGGCCGAAACTATCCGTTGCACGTGCAGTAACGCGGTCCGGCGCCGCGTCGTTGGCATTCAGGCCCGCAGAATCGGCACGTCGTACATTGCGAAGAGCGGGTCGTGCGTGACGAGCGTGAGCCGCTCGATCTGCGCCTGGGCGATCAGGATCCGGTCGAACGGATCGCGATGATGCGTTGGCAGTGCCCGCACCTGTTCGGCGTGACGGAAGGTCACGGGAAGTTCCGTGAAGCCAGACTCCTCGGACGCCTGGGCAATGGACCGCGTGCTCACCACCTTGCCGAGCGACGACTTGATGGCCACTTCCCACGCGGACGCGGCGCTGATGAAGACATCGTCGGCGTCCTTCAGCGCCGACGCCACGGCGCGCGGGAGGCGCCTGCCGCCGTCCCACCAGATCAGCACGTGCGTGTCGAGCAACAGCCTCACCGGCGTCCCTCGAATTCATCGAGCAGGTCATCCGGAAGCGGCGCGTCGAAGTCGGCTGCGACCTGCCACGCGCCGCGGCCACGCCCGGACACACGGAGCGCCTTGGCGTCTTCCATCGGCACCAGTCGCGCGCGGGCGCGCCCGGACTTGGTGATCACGAACTCCTCGCCGGCAGCCGCGCGCTCCACCAACGACGACAAGTGTGTCTTGGCATCATAGAGACTGACGGCTTCGCGCACGACCTTGCGATTCGGCACCGGCGCACCTCCGGACGAAGGGTTCCCTGAAAGGATAGCCAGTTTGACCAGATTGGTCAATTAGGGACGGCTGTTGGGCCGGCACCTTCCTTCCAGGCGGGCGTGGCCGAGCCGCAACGACCTCCGTACTCGTCGCCGGAGCGAATCCAGCGCTCTCCGGCCCCACGGCGTACTTTCACACAGCCGCCCTCCACGCGGCGCCCCTACCGTTCCTTTGGAGGTCTTTGGATGTCCTCGCGGATTCTCACCCCTCGGCGCGCTCTTCTGACGCCCCTGCTGGCGCTCGCGCTGGCGGTCCCCGCCCAGGCGGAGGCCCAGGTCACCACGCCGAAAGCGTTCCTCGGCCACAACATCGGCGATGACTACTTCCTGCCGACCTACGACCAGTTCATGGCGTACTGGAAGAAGATCGACGGCGAATCGAATCGCATGCAGGTGATCGAGATCGGCAAGACGGGCGAAGGCCGGCCCCATCTCGCCGCCATCATCACCGCGCCGGAAAACTTCGCCAGGCTGGCGCGCTACAAGGAGATCTCGCAGCGCTTGCACGCCGCGCGCGGTCTTACCGATGACCAGGCGCGCCTGCTGGCCAAGGAAGGCAAGAGCGTCGTCTGGATCGACGGCGGCCTGCATGCCACCGAGACGGTGGGTGCCAACCAGCTCCTGGAAACGAGCTATCAGCTCGTCAGCCGCAACGACGAAGAGACCACGCGCATCCTGCGCGACGTGATCACTGTCATGGTGCATGCCAATCCCGACGGCATGCAGATGGTGGCCAAGTGCTACATGCAGAATCCGGTGCCGGAACAGCGGCGCGGCCCCTGCTCGCCGCGGCTCTATGAGAAGTATGCGGGTCACGACAACAACCGCGACTTCTACATGTCGAACCTGCCCGAGTCCCAGAACATGAACAAGCTGATGTACTGGGAGTGGCTGCCGCAGATCATGTACAACCACCACCAGTCAGGGCCGGCCGGCACCGTCATCTTCACGCCGCCGTTCCGCGACCCGTTCAACTACAACTTCGATCCCATGATCCCGATGGGACTGAACATGGTCGGCGCGGCGATGCATCAGCGGTTCCTGCAGGAGGGCAAGCCGGGCTTCACGATGCGTTCGGGCGCGAGCTACTCCACGTGGTGGAACGGCGGCCTGCGCACCACGGCGTACTTCCAGAACATCATCGGCATTCTCACCGAAATCATCGGCAGCCCCACGCCGTCGCAGATTCCGATCGTGCTTGGCCAGACGCTGCCGCGCGGCGACCTGCCGGCGCCGATCGCGCCGCAGGAATGGCACTTCCGCCAGTCAATCGATTACTCGGTGACGGCGAACTATTCGATCCTCGACCTGGCATCGCGGTACAAGGATCAGTTCCTGTTCAACATCTACCGCATGGGCGCCAACCAGATCGCGCGCGGCAGCCGCGACTACTGGACGATCACGGCCGAAGACATGGC
>CAZPON010000133.1:0-5355 GCA_964588045.1 uncultured Gemmatimonas sp. | reverse complement strand
GGTGGCGGCCGTGGCGGCGCTGGGGCAGCTGCTGGTGGCGACTCGCCGGATGCCGGCTTTGGGGGACGTGGCGGCCCGACACTGTCGGCAGACCAGTACAAGGCGGTGTTCAAGGATCCCGCGCGTCGTGATCCGCGCGCGTACGTGATTCCGATCGGCCAGCCCGACTTTGCGACGGCGACGAAGTTCATCAACACCATGCGCTACGTCGGCGTCGAGGTGCACCAGGCCACGGCGCCGTTCACGGCCGGCGGCAAGAGCTACGGGGCGGGGTCGTACCTGATTCGCTCGGCGCAGGCGGGACGGGCGCACGTGATCGACCAGTTCGAGCCGCAGGATCATCCGAATGACATGGATGAACGCGGTATTCCGCGCCGGCCGTACGACAACGCCGGCTGGACGCTCGCCTACCAGATGGGCATCACGTTCGACCGGTATTTCGAGGACGTGACCGGACCGTTCGAGGAGATCAAGGGACTCGCCAATCCGGTCGCCGGCACGGTGGCGGGTGCGAGTGGCGCGGCGGGCTATCTCATCTCGGGTGCGGTGAACGATGCGTTCACGGTGGCCAATCGCGTGCTCAAGGCCAACGGTGAAGTGTTCCGCCTCGCCAAGCCGATGACCGTGAACGGCAAGACGTACGGTGCCGGCTCGTTCTACGTGACCGCGAGTGCGGCGGTGACGCCGGCACTGCAGGCCGCGGCAAAGGAACTCGGCGTCAGCATGGAAGGCACGAGTGAGAGGGCCGATGCGAACTCCACGAAGCTGACGCCGAAGCGTGTCGCACTGTGGGACACGCAGACGGGTTCCATGTCGTCCGGATGGACGCGCTACCTGCTGGAGCGCTTCGAGTTCCCGTTCAAGGTGGTGTGCGGCGCCGGCTTCGATGATACGGACCTCAAGTCGAAGTACGACGTGATCGTGCTGCCGTCGGATGGCAACATCGGTGGGGCCGGTGGCGGTCGTGGCGGCGGGGGTGGTGGTCGCGGCGGTGCCGGTGGTGCTGGCGAGCCGGCCCTGCCGCCGTCGTCGGATCCCGACCTGCGCAGCCTCTGCGAAGTGACCACGGGCACGGGCACGGGAGCGACGGCGCTGGCGAACATCAAGAAGTTCGTCGAAGCGGGTGGCATCGTGGTCGCCGCGGGTAATTCGTCGCGCATCGGCCAGCAGCTTGGCCTGCCCATGAGCGACTACCTCGTGGAGAAGAGGCCGGGCGCCGCGGACGTGCACCTCTCTTCCGACAAGTTCTACGTGCCGGGATCGGTGCTTCGCCTCGCGACCGACTCGACGGCGTCGTCGGCATTGGGCATGCAGGGACACACCGACATGTTCTTCAACAACAACCCGGTGTTCAGCCTCGATCCGACCGCCGCAGCCAAGGGTGTTCGCCCCGTCGCGTGGTTCGATACGGCCACGCCGCTGCGCAGCGGTTGGGCGTGGGGACAGAACTATCTCAACGGTGGAGTGGCGGCTGTCGAAGCGCCGCTCGGCCGTGGCAAGCTGTTCCTGTTCGGCCCTGAGGTCACCTTCCGGGCGCAGCCGCACGGAACGTTCAAGATGCTCTTCAACAGCATCTACAACGTGCAGCAGGTCCCGGCCATCACGCCGTAGACCAGCGGGCGAAGGGTGAAGCACCACGACGCGATGAGCCCCACCTGCTCATCGCGTCGTGGCGTTTGGGGGGCGCCCTTGGTGACAATACCAATTGTGCATTGCGCGCCGATTGCCGAGAGTTCGCCGTATCGCGACGCGGCCAGGCCGCGTTCATCCCGTCCCGCATCACCACCAGACCAATGACACGTCATTTCGTTGCTGCTGCGACCGCCCTGTTGGTAGCCGCCGGCTCGGCGTCGGCCCAGACGCCTCCCGCCAAGGCGGGCCAGATGGACCATTCCAAGATGGAGATGGACCACGCGATGAGCCCGTGGAAGGAGCTCGACGCGTTCCACATGCTCGTCATGGCCACGTGGCATCCGGCCGCCAAGTCCAGCGACATGGCGCCAACGCGCGCGAAGGCCGGCGAGCTGGTGGCGTCGGCGAAGGTGCTCGCGGCGTCAACGGCGCCCAAGGGCTGCGACGCGCCGAAGGTCAAGGAAGCCGTGAAGGGATTGCCGGCTGAAGCTCAGGGTATCGCTGACCTGGTGGCGAAGAATGCCGACGATGCGACGCTCAAGGCCGCGCTCAAGACGCTGCACGACAAGTTCGAAGTGGCCGAGGAAGGGTGCGTCATGCCGAAGGGCGAGAAGCACTAGCTCCTACCAGAGCACCTCGACGCCGAATGCCGCCTGGAATACGGCGTCGGGTGTCACCGCCGCGCAGTCCAGATGCAAGGCCTGCGCGGCGAGCAGCCGGTCGAATGGATCGCGGTGTGCGCTGGGGAATTGCCCCGCGCGTATAGCTGCTACCGCATCGAGTTCAACGAGCCGGAACCCGTCCGCTTCGACGACATACTGGAAGTCCGAGACCAGCGCGGCCGGAACCTGCAGCTTCCCAAGTCTCACCTTCGTCGCGATCTCGAAGGCCGTGACCGAGCTGACGTAGATCCGTCGCGACAGGGATTGCAGGAGCGCCGCGCGCGCACGCGCCGACAGCCGCGGACTGTCGGCGTGCCAGAAAATGAACGCCGCCGTGTCGATCAGCAGGGGGCGCTCCCCGAGCGCTACAGCCCCCACGCGTCCGCCTCGGCATCCGGCAGCGGATCGAACGCGTCGTCGTCGAACGCAATTTCCGCACGAAAGCGGCCAGGTACAGGCGCGGGCGCGAACGGCCGCAACTCGGCCATGGGGCGTCCGTTGATACTGATGACATACGCCTCGCCAGAGGCCGCAACTTCACGGACGAGCGCGGCGAGCTTGGCCTTGGCTTCGGAAATCGGGATGTTCGGCATGGTGACTCCTGTATGACTAATTTAATAAGTCAAGATAAATTGACCTATTCTAAAGGTCAATTTTGAGAGCCCTCCTGAACATTGACCATGGCTGCCACCGCGATACTATTTCAGAATGGTCGAGAACCAGATGGAAACCATTGCGGTTTCAGAGTTTAGAGCCAACAGCCTGGCGGTGCTCGATCGCGTTCGCCGCACGGGCGTACCGGTGCTCGTGACCCGCCGTGGTGAACCCATCGCCGAGATAAGGCCACCGTCGATTGCGGGCACAGGCGAGAGGTGGTTGGGTGGCATGCGGGACAGCGCTACAATCGTCGGCGACCTTGTCACACCGGTTGTCGATCAGGACGCGTGACGCGCGGACGACTGTTACCAACCGACCTTGGGCAGCGTTAGCTTCCGACACGCTCGTCACCGTTTGCGACCTCCCTCGAAATCATGCGCGGCTGGATCATTCCAATCGGGGGCAAGCTGCTTGCCCCCGCCATCCTCGAACGCTTCGTTGCCCTCAGTGGTGGCGCCGACGCGCGCATCGCCGTCATCCCGACCGCCTCGAGCGAGCCGGATATGGGGACGTTCTTCGAGCGCGTCTTCCATCGGCAGGGCGTCCGCCAGGTCAAGTCGCTCAACTTCGACCGGCGCAGCGACTGCGACGACGCCGACTGGCTGGAGTGGCTGGGCCAGGCGACGGGCGTGTTCCTCACCGGTGGCAACCAGCTCAAGCTGTCGACGATCCTCGGCGGCACGCCCGTGGCCAAGTTGCTGCGACTGCGCAACGAGGCGGGCGTGCATGTGGCTGGCACGAGCGCGGGTGCAGCGTACCTGAGCGAGCACATGATTGCGTTCGGCGACGAAGGCAGCACGCCGCGCGCCGGTATGGTCACCATGTGCGCGGGGCTTGGTCTCACCAATCGCATCATCGTCGACCAGCATTTTCGCCAGCGCGACCGCATGGGACGCATGCTCACGGCGTTGTCGTACAATCCGTTCTGCATCGGGCTGGGTGTCGACGAGGATACCGCCGCGTTCATCGCGCCCGATGAAACGCTGGAAGTGGTCGGCAGTGGTGCGGTGACGCTGGTGGACCCGGCCGACATCGAGTTTTCGTCGATCGCCGAGGCCAAGCCGGGTGAGCCGATCACGATCATCGGCGCCCGCATTCACCTGCTCGCCGCCGGGGCTGCGTTCAACCTGCACACCAGGAAGGCGGCGTCGTCCGCGCAGTTCGGCTCCTTCGTCATCGGCGGCTAGCGCTCATGGAAATTCTCGAGCGCTCGGTCTATGTCGGACCGAGCCACTACGCGCATTTCCCGGTCATCCGGTTGGTGCTCGATCTCGGACCGCTCGAGGCCTGGCCCACGCGCCGGCTCGGCGACGGATTCATCGACGCGCTGCTGACCGCACTGCCCGGCCTGCGCGAGCACGGATGCTCCTACGGTGAGCCCGGCGGATTTGTGCGGCGCATGACGGAAGACGAAGGCACGTGGCTGGGTCATGTGCTGGAGCATGTCGCGATCGAGTTGCAGAACGAGTCGGGCGTGAAGGTCACGTTCGGCAAGACGCGCGGCACCGATCGTGCCGGCGTATACGACGTGGTGTTCGAGTACGAGCAGGAGGACGTGGGGCTCGAAGCGGCCGACGTCGCGCTCGACCTGCTGCATCACCTCCTGCCGTCGGAGTTGCGTCCGGCAGACAGTGGTGCATTCGACCTGGCCGAACGTCGCGACACGTTCATTCGCTACGCGCAGCGCCGCGCACTCGGCCCCAGCACGGCGAGCATCGTGCACGCGGCCGAAGCGCGCGACATTCCGTGGATCCGCCTCAACGAGCAAAGCCTGATCCAACTGGGCTACGGTTGCCACCAGCAGCGCATCCAGGCCACGATCACCGGACGCACATCGCACATCGCGGTGGAACTGGCGTCGGACAAGGAAGAGACGAATCGCATCCTGGCGAACCTCGGCCTGCCGGTGCCGAAGCAGCGCCTCGTGCAGTCGGCGGAGCGCGCGGTGTCGGCGGCCGAGCGCATCGGGTATCCGGTGGTGACCAAGCCGTACAACGGTAACCACGGACGCGGTGTGTCGGTGGCGCTGGCGACGCCCGAGCAGGTGATCGGCGGATTCGCCATTGCGAAGGAGATTTCACGCAGTGTGATCGTGGAGAGCTTCATCACCGGGCACGACCACCGCATGCTGGTGGTGAACGGCGAGCTGGTGGCGGTGAGCAAGCGCGAGCCCGGCAAGGTCACCGGCGACGGCGTGCACACCGTCGAGGAGCTGATCGCCATCGTCAACACCGATCCGCGTCGCGGCATCGGCCACGAGAAGGTGTTGACGCAACTGGAGCTCGATGCGCAGGCCACCGACTTGCTCGCGAAACTCGGCTACACCGGCGCGACGGTGCCGGCGATGGGCGAGGACGTGTACCTGCGCCTGACGGCCAACCTGTCGACGGGTGGCACGGCCGCC
>CAZPON010000132.1:2577-8992 GCA_964588045.1 uncultured Gemmatimonas sp. | reverse complement strand
ACATCGTGCGCGGCTCCCAGCTCGCCCAGATGGGGATGGACCGGGTGGGCGCGGTCTACATGGGGATGCTGGGCACCGTCATCAACGCCCTCGCCCTGCAGGACGTGCTGGAAAAGAAGGGACTCGACACGCGGGTCATGACCGCGATCCGGATGGAGGAACTCGCCGAGCCGTATATCCGCCGGCGCGCCATCCGGCACTTCGAGAAGGGACGCACCGTGATCTTTGCCGCGGGCACCGGCAACCCGTATTTTTCGACGGACACGGCGGCGGTCCTGCGCGCCATCCAGATGAAGGCCGATGTCATCATCAAGGCCACCAGTGTGGACGGCGTATACTCGGCCGACCCGAAAAAGGACGCCAACGCCCGCTTGTACGACACGATCAGCTATCGCGACGTCATGGTCGAGGAACTCAAGGTGATGGACCAGACGGCCATCACGCTCTGCAAGGAGAACCAGTTGCCGCTCATCGTGCTCAACATCCACCGCCCCGGCGCGATCACTCGCGCTGTCCGGGGCGAACGCGTGGGGACATTCGTTTCATGAGCATTATCCCGCAGATCCTCAAGGACACGAAGTCGGGCATGGAGAAGGGCCTCGAGAACACGAAGCGCGAGTTCTCCGGCATCCGATCCGGCAAGGCCTCTCCCAACATGCTCGACACCGTGCGCGTCGAGGCGTACGGCTCGCAGGTGCCGCTCAACCAGGTCGCGTCGGTCTCGGCGCCCGAGCCGCGCATCCTGCTTGTCACGCCGTTCGACAAGGGACAGGCCAAGGCCATCGAGAAGGCCATCCGCGAGTCGGATCTCGGACTCGACCCGGCCCACCAGGGCGGCGTCATCCGGGTCCCGCTGCCGTCCATGAACGAGCAGCGACGCAAGGACCTGGTGAAGGGGCTGCACAAGCTTGCCGAAGACGGCCGCATTGCGATCCGTCACGCGCGCACCGATGCCCGCGACAAGCTCAAGAAGCTCGACGGTGTATCGGAAGACGACAAGAAGCACGCGGAAAAGGACCTGCAGAAGCTGCATGACGAATCGATCGGCAAGCTCGACGTCCTGCTCAAGGCGAAGGAAGCCGAAGTCATGGAGGTTTGAGTCCGCTCCGCGGACCGATCCGCGATGGTAAAACCCGTGACGCGTTCAGCCGATTCCGAGGACGATCTGCTCGCGCGCGTGCGCGTGCACGGGGCCGTGCCACGGCACATCGCGATCATCATGGACGGCAACGGACGGTGGGCGCGTGAACGGCACATGCCGCGCCCGTTCGGCCATCGGTCCGGCATGAAGGCAGTGCGCGCGGTCGTCGAGGGGTGTCTCAGCGCGGGCGTGGAGTGGCTGTCCCTGTTTGCCTTCTCGCAGGAGAACTGGCAGCGCCCCGAGACCGAGGTGTCGGCGCTGATGTCGCTGCTCGAGGAATACATCGCGTGCGAAGTGGACGAACTGCGCCAGCAAGGGGTGCGCGTGCGCGTGTTCGGTGAGCTTGACCGGCTCAATCCGGCGGCGGCAGCCGCAGTGGACCGTGTGATGCGCGAGACGGCCAGCGGCGACAAGCTGGGGCTGAACCTGTTCATCTCGTATGGCGGCCGGGCCGAGCTCGTGCGGGCGGCCCGCATGCTGGCGGAAGACGTGCAGGCTGGCGTGCTGGAACCGTCGGCCATCGATGAGGCCGAGATTCACGCGCGCCTCTTCACCGCGCATTGTCCCGACCCCGACCTGCTTATCCGCACATCGGGCGAGCAACGCCTGTCGAACTTCCTGTTGTGGCAGATCGCGTACGCCGAGTTGTACATCTCGAGCGTGCTGTGGCCCGACTTTGGCCGGCCAGCACTGTACGAGGCCATTCTCGATTTTCAGCGCCGCGACCGTCGATTCGGTCGGGTGACGGTCTGAGCGAGAGAACGTGCGGCCGTCGTCACCCGCGTCGTGAGTGAGCTCGGACGGCGAGTCGTCGTCGCACTGATCGGCGCGCCACTGGCGCTGGTCGTGATCTGGCTGGGAGATGCCGCGCTGGCAACACTGGCCGCGATCCTGTCGGCGGTCGCTGCGTGGGAGTTCTTCCGCCTGGCGCGTGAGGCCGGCCATGCGCCGTTGACGGCCGTCGGTGTCGGTGCCGCGGCCCTGCTGCCCATCACCGTGCATGCACAGTTCCTCGGCGTGATCCAGGTGCCGCCGGTTGCGGTCACGCTGTGCGTGCTGGCGCTCGTCGCACTGTCCATCTGGACGCGCGGCGTATCGGGTCGTCCGCTCGGGGCCGTTGGCACGACGATGCTCGGCATCCTGTACACCGGCGGCACGCTCTCCTACGTGTACGCGCTGCGTTACTACGGGTATGCGATCGGGGACGTGGCTGGGTCGCTGGTCGTCATCCTGCCGGTCGTGCTCACATGGGCGAGTGACATCGGCGCGTACTTCACCGGTCGCGCCATTGGCGGCGCGAAGCTCATGCCGAGTATCTCGCCGGGCAAGACGATCGCCGGCGCCGTTGGCGCCGTCGTGGTGACGGTTGCCGTGTGCATCGCGTACGTGCACTGGGGGCTGCGGCCGTATGCGCAGTTGGCGTTCTCGCCGTGGGGCCTGGTGGTGTTTGCGGTGTGTGTCAGCGTCGCCGCGCAAGTCGGTGATCTTGCGGAGTCGCTGCTCAAGCGCGAAGCCAACGTGAAGGACAGTGGCACGCTGCTGCCGGGGCACGGCGGCGTGCTGGACCGGCTCGACTCGTTGTTCTTCGTGCTTCCCGTTACGTACGCCTTGTACGGGTGGCTGCTCATTCCGGCGCCGGCGCCCTGACGCCCCGTTGGTGACCGCGGCATGACCGTCGGCATTTCCATCCTGGGTTCGACCGGGTCGATCGGCACGAGCGCCCTGCGCGTGCTGGAGCGCCAGGCCGCGCGGTTCGTGCCGGTGGCGCTCACCGCCCATGCCAATGCCGAATTGCTCGCCGCCCAGGTACAGCGCTGGCGGCCGGCCTTCGTGGGCCTGGTGAACGGCACCGTGCCGGCAGGCGCGTCGTGGGAGACCGGGGCCGAATGCCTGATCGGTGCGGCGACGCATTCGGATGCGGACATTGTCCTCAACGCGATCGTGGGTGCGGCAGGGCTGCCGGCCACGCTCGCGGCCCTGCGCGCCGGCAAGCGTGTGGCCCTGGCCAACAAGGAGACGCTGGTCGTTGCCGGCGACCTGGTGATGGCCGCGGCCCGCGAGTACGGCGGCTCGATCGTGCCGGTGGACAGCGAGCATTCGGCCATCCTGCAGTGCCTGGCCGGGCGCCAGCCGCACGAGGTACGTCGTCTGGTGCTGACCGCCTCGGGTGGACCATTTCGCACTTGGAGTGCCGGGCGGATTGCCGCGGCCACGCGCGCCGACGCGCTCAACCACCCCACCTGGCAGATGGGGAGCAAGATCACCATCGACAGCGCAACGCTGGCCAATAAGGCCCTCGAGGTGATCGAGGCCCACTACCTGTTCGGCGTGCCGTACGATCGCATCGAGGTGGTCGTGCACCCGCAAAGCATCATCCACTCGTTCGTGGAGTTCGTGGACGGCAGCGTCTTGGCCCAGTTGGGGGTGCCGTCGATGGAGCTCCCGATCCTGGTGGCCCTGGCGTGGCCGGAACGGGTTCCGGACTCTGGCGTACCAAAGTTCGACCCGGTGGCCATGGGCGGGCTGACGTTCGAGGCCGTGCGAGCGGCCGACTTCCCGATGCTTGGCCTTGGCATCGGGGCGGGCCGGGCCGGGGGAGCGGCACCGGCCGTGTTCAACGCGGCCAACGAGTCGGCCGTGGCCCACTTTCTGGCCGGCCGCATCCGATTCGGCGAGATTGCAGTACTGGTGGAGCGGGCGCTCGACTCGTGCGCCCACGAACCGGCTGGCTCACTCGACGCGCTGTGGCGGGCCGATGCGGCCGCGCGGCACGTCGTTGATGCGCATGTGGCGACGTCAGCAGTCCAACCCTGAGCAGGAAGCGATCACCGGATGCCCACGCTGTCGCAGTTCACGCCTTACATCGCACCACTGCTGGTCTTCGGCCTGGTCGTGTTCGTCCACGAGCTGGGGCACTTTCTCGCGGCCAAGATGACGGGTGTGTACGCCCCCGTCTTCTCGCTGGGCTGGGGGCGCCGGCTGTTCGGATGGCGACGCGGCGAAACGGACTATCGCGTGTCGATGATTCCGCTCGGTGGTTTCGTGCGCATGGCCACGCGTGAAGACGATTCCATGGCGGGTATCGAGGGCGGTGCCGATCGGGGCTCGTTCGACGCCGCCCCGGAGCGGCCGGCCGATATCCCGGAGGCGCTGTGGGATCCGCAGGCGATGGCGCCGTTCGGCCCGAAGGCGGTGCCGGAGCATCGGTGGGTCGAAAGCAAGTCGGTGCCGGCGCGCGTGTTCATCATGTCGGCCGGTGTGCTCATGAACGTCCTGCTCACGCTCGGCGTGTCGAGCGGGATTTTCTACGCGTACGGCAATCCCTATCGGCCGGCGGTGATCGACTCGGTGATCGTTGGCGCGCCGGCGGCGGCAGCGGGGCTGGCTGCTGGTGATCGTATCGTGGCCGTGAACGGCGAATCGGTGCGCGGGTGGGATGAAGTCGTGGAGCGCATTGCGCCGGTGACGAGCGGCTCGGTGACGATCGATGTGCAACGCGGCACGCAACGCGTATCGATGGCCGTTGTTCCCGAACAAGCCGAGGTGGCCGATCCGGTCACCGGTGCCACGCGTCGCGTGGGCCGTGTGGGCATGGCGGTGCGCGACTCGGTGGCGCGTGAGGATATCGGCGTTGTTCGCTCGGTGTCGCTCGGCGCGTCGGCCACATGGGCGATGACCACCAATGTCGTGGGCGTGCTGAAGGGGTTGTTCTCCGGCGAGGTGTCGGCCAAGAACCTCGGCGGCCCCATCCAGATCGCGAAGGTCTCGGTGCAGGCGGCGCAGCGTGGGGCAGAGACGCTCTGGTCGCTCATCGCGTTCCTGAGCCTCAACATCGCGATCCTCAACCTGGTGCCGATTCCCGTGCTCGACGGCGGCCAGATCCTGCTCGTGCTGGCCGAAGCGGTGAAGGGCAGCGCGTTCAGTGCGCGCACCCGCGAAGCCTTTGCGCGCGTCGGTGTGCTGGCGGTGTTTGCGCTCATCCTGCTGGTGACGTTCAACGACATTCGATCCTCGTTCGCGCCGTAGGCAATGACACGCCGGCGGCGCGCGACGTTGGTGCGGTCACTCAGCGTCGTGGTATCATGGTCGTTGGGTGGCGCCGCCGCGTGTCATCATGCGCCGCCGACGCCGATCGTTGCCGACAGCGCCGCACCGGTTGTGGCGACGCCGGTGCCGTTCACGCGCATCCCGCGCGATGCGGCGCGCTTCGAGATCGATGTCGTGGATGACAGCACCGCGCGCTTCAAGCCGCGCGAAGCGCTGTGGGTGCAGCCCGGCATGACGGCTTATGCAGTCGATCCGCTGCATCGCGATGTGCTGGTGGCGCGCCTGCGCGTGGTGTCGGTGTGGAACGAGACGGCCGTGGCCGTCGTGACGTCGCAGGTGACGCGCGTGACCACGCAGCACGTGGTGCTGCTCGTGCCGCCAGTCGTGCCGTGGTGGAAGTCGCGGCGGTTCTGGATGGGGACGCTGCTTGGCGTGGTGGTGGGGGGCGCGACCGTCGGGGCGATCGCAGCGCAATAAGTTGTCACTGGTTGCACGGAGGGGACCGCACCCATGCCCGCGTCGAACAATGTTCAGTATTCTGTAACGCCGGCGCTGTTGCAGCTCGAGGGTTCCACAACCGAAGAACGCAGTGCCCGAGTGTCGTCCGCTATCGAGGCCATTCTTTCGCGACTCCCATCCGAGCAGCGGGAAGAGGCGCGAGCATTACTCGAGAAAGGACCTCGCGGCACGGGATGGGAAGCGCCGGCATCAAGCAGTGATCCAGAGATAGCAAGACAGCTCGGGATTCTCACCGCCATTCGTGCCTACGAGGCGAACCTTGTGGCCCCGCAGACGCGTGAGCTCGGAGAAATCGCTGCGCGTCGTCGTGTGCGAGTACTCGTGGCCCTGGACCCTTCGCTCAGACAAGGTGCGGTGCGAGCCGTGGTGGTGCGAAGCCCGGGAGAGAACGGTACGCTACTGGTGCTGCTCCGAGACTCGGACGTGATCCCCTCAGATCTCGAGGTAGCGCTCAAAGCCGCAGCACTCTCCTATCGCGACAACCCCACGCCGCCGCTGAAGGAGCTGAGAATCCCGATTCGGGCTTCGGGTACTCGAAGCTCCGCGACGAGACAGGCGAAGCATGAAAAGGTTCTTGAGATGCTAAGGGCCAGCAGTACCCAGGATATCCCGGGTGTGGGCCGTCTCAAGGCAATGTTGATGATGACGGCTGCCGCGACCCCATAGCGCCCTTGGGCGCGGCGGCCCGGTCAGCAGCCCAACCGCACC
>CAZPON010000132.1:0-2567 GCA_964588045.1 uncultured Gemmatimonas sp. | reverse complement strand
GTGGGGGGCGCGGCGGCCGGGGTGATAGCGGCGCAATGACTGCGGGGTACTGCGGGTACCCCCGCGGTCAGCAGCCCAACCGTACCGTTCGTGACAGCGAATCCGCCGGCTGCCCGCGACGCACGGTGATCACATCGCCGCGGTACTCCGAGCAGCGCGACGCCGTCACGCGCATTTCGTAGCGCCCCTCGGGCAGCAGCACGCTGTGCGTCGTGTCCGCACGCACCGTCACCGATGCGCCGCCGTCGAGTGATTCGAACCGCACCTGCGCGTCGGTGGGCACCACGGTGAATCGCACGCCCAGGCACGTGCGCACGGCCAGTGTCACCGCGGCTTTTTCTCCGACGCGCAGGTGCACCACCGAATCGCGGCGCGCGGTGGCACACTCCACCGGTGCGTCGGCCAGCACTGCGCGCAAGGCAAGCTGCGCAGCGCGCGGCCGCTCGATCGTGGCCGAGCCGCGACCAACCAGCACGTCGTCCACGTAGAGCATGGCCGAATCCGGCGCGGTGAGCGTGAGTTGCGTGCGCACCGCGGCGGCGGCGACACGACGCGCGCTCTCGGCGGCGCTTGGACGCGCCGCCGAGAGCGTCGTCGTGTCGCCGGCAGGCAGTGGCGTGCCGATGCTGGCCGTGGTCGCGGAAAGCGTGTCAGGTGTGGTGCCACGCGCCGCATCGGATTGCACCGCATCTTCTTCCCTATGGAGCAGCCGCTGCAGGGCAGGGAGTTGCGTCGCCGACCACGCCGCGATGCCAACGACCACGACCGCGAGGGCCGACACCCACCGCACACGACGACGGCGGCCCGCCGCCGGGTGCGCTGTGACCGGCGCAGGCAACGCGATGGTGTCGGCAGCGCCGCGGGTGAGCGAGGGCACGCTGCGCGTGACTGGCGCCGTGGACAAGCCGGCCAGCGCGTCAGCGACTTGCACTGCCGTCGCAAATCGCTCGGCGGGATCTTTCCGCAGCAGGCGCTGCAGCAGGTGATCGAATCCTTCCGTGAGCTCTGGCGTGATGTCCCGCGCCGACGGCGCCGGCGTGTCGACGTGCTGGCGTGCCACGGCGTACCAGTCGTCACCTTCGAACGGCAGTCGTCCGGTGGCGGCGCGAAACAGGGTCACGCCCAGCGAGTAGAGATCGCTGCGTCCATCGAGTTCGAGTCCCCGGGCCTGCTCGGGGCTGAAGTAGTGCGGCGTGCCCGTCACCTGATTGCTGCTGACGGACGCATCGGTGCTGAGCGCCCGTGCCAGGCCGAAGTCGGCCACGACGGCCTCGCCCTGGGCACCGATGAGGATGTTGTCCGGCTTGATGTCGCGGTGCACGATACCGCCGGCGTGCGCAACCGAGAGCGCCGCGGCGACATCGAGTCCGACCCGGACCACCTCCGGCTCGGGGAGGCGCGCCAGCAGCTCCAGGCGACGCGCGAGGGACAGGGGCAGGAGGTCCATCGCGACGAACGACGCGCCATCGACCTGTCCCACGTCCCGGACGGTCACGATGTTCGGGTGGCGCAGGCGCGCGGCCGTGGCCGCTTCGCGCCGGAATCGCGCTTCGGCGTCGGCCTGGCCGGCGCACTCCGGCCGCAGGATCTTGAGGGCGACCGGGATTTCGAGATCCCGGTCGACCGCCTCGTATACCCAAGCGAAGGCCCCGCCACCCAACAACCGGGTGACGCGGTATTTCCCGATCTGGCGGCCGAGGTAGCGGTCTGGCAGGGGGACGGTCCTTTACAGACAGGGCGAGATGGAGTAAACTACCATGCTTCATACAATTGCGCGCAAAAACGCGGCGCAGCTACGCACCCCTGCGCATTGCATGCGCCGAGAAACTTACGACGATGGCGTTCGATAAGGCATCCACGATTGACAAGTACCGGACCCACGAAGGGGACACCGGTTCGACCCGCGTACAGATCGCGCTCCTCACGGAGCGGATCAACTACCTCACGGGCCACTTCCGTACCCACGCCAAGGACCATCACGGGCGTCGCGGTCTCCTCAAGATGGTTGGCAAGCGCAAGCGTCTCCTCAAGTACCTTCAGAACACGGATGTCCTGGAGTACCGCGCGCTCGTTCAAAACCTTGGGCTCCGATACTAAGCCAGATCACGTCGTCGATTCGCGCGGGGGCAGCAATGCCTCCCGCGCGATTTGCGTTCTCACCAGGTAATTCAGGAATGATGCATCGCATCGAGCGGACCTTCGCGGGTCGCCAACTGGTCATCGAGACCGGTCGCATGGCAAAGCAGGCCGCAGGTTCGGCCCTCGTTCAATTCGGCGACACCATGGTGCTCGCGGCCGTCACGGTCAGCGACAACCAGAGCCCGTTGCCCTTCTTCCCGCTCACGGTCGAGTACAAGGAGAAGACCTACGCCGCCGGCAAGATCCCGGGCGGCTTCATCAAGCGCGAAGGCCGGCCCCATGATCACGAGATCCTGGCGTGCCGCATCATCGATCGCTCCATCCGCCCGCTGTTCCCGGAAGGCTTCAAGAACGAAGTGCAGGTGTTCGTCTACGTCATCTCGGCCGACCAGGAGAATGACGCCGATGTGCTGGCGCTGCTCGCCACG
>CAZPON010000131.1:5493-9047 GCA_964588045.1 uncultured Gemmatimonas sp. | reverse complement strand
GAACCCGGGCTCAGGCCCCATGGTCGTCTATCCGAATGCGGTGGTCTCCGATTGGACCAGCTCGGACGGCCTGTATGAGCGGTGGACGAACGGCTACGACGGGTTCGCCTCCAAGGATGGCAACAGCCATCTCGAGCTGAACGTGAACAGCCCGACCAACCTGTGGCAGATGCTCAACACTGTGGCGGGCGAGACATACCAACTCGACTTCTCGGCCGCCCATCGCGTTTTGGGCAATTCGTACAGCCAGATCGACGTGTGGATCGACAACGCGTTCCTGTTCTCGACCGGTCAGATGACCACGGGATTCGTCTGGATCGACTTCTCGAAGGCATTCGAGGCGACTGGGACCTCGACGAAGCTTGAGTTCCGGGGCATGGGCAATGGTGGGAGCTACGGCAACCACCTGGACAATGTCAGCGTGGTGCTGATCGAAGCGACGCAGCAGTCGGTGGTTCCGGAACCGTCGACCTACGCGTTGATGGCGGCTGGGCTGGCCGGGTTGGCCGCGGTGGGTAAGCGTCGTCGTCGCGAGGTTTAGGCGCTCCGCAGTACGGACAACACCACCTCGTCACTGACTGGCACCGACCAGCGGCCGTCGGCCGACTCCATGGTTCCGATCGTGCGTGGCAGGGCATAGCGCACGAATCCCGATCGCGCCTTCTTGTCGCCGTATGTGGCGGCGAGAAGGCGTTCGGCTGACAGCCCGTTCGGCAACTCGGACGGCAGGACTGCCGCGGTAACAGCGTTCGCGATCGTGTGTCGCAGGCCGGCTTTCGCCAGTCCGAGATCCTCGGCGATGCGTGCCTCGAGTACCATGCCGATGGCCACCGCTTCGCCGTGCGCGATCGCGTAGTCGAGTTCGCGCTCGATGGCGTGCCCGATGGTGTGCCCGAAGTTGAGCACCTGTCGCAGGCCGCCCTCGCGGATGTCCTCGGCCACTACGCGCGCCTTGATCTGCACGCTGCCGGCGATCAGGCCGGCGAAGCCGGGAGCGGCCGCGCCCTCGGTGCGAACGTGCGGGAGCGTTCGCAGCACGGCGTCGAAGTAGGCTGCGTCGGCGACAATGCCGTGCTTGATCATTTCGGCCAGTCCCGAGCGCAGCAGCTCGGGTGACAGCGACGCCAGGACGTCGGGGTCCATGATCACGGCGCCGGGATTGTGAAACGCGCCAATGAGGTTCTTGCCGAACGGTGTGTCGACCGCGGTCTTGCCGCCCACCGACGCGTCGACCATGGCCAGCAACGTCGTCGGCACCTGCACCACGGGAATGCCACGCATGAACGTCGCGGCCACGAACCCGGCCAGGTCGCCGATCACGCCGCCGCCGAGTGCGATGACGGTGGTGTCGCGGCCCGCGCCCCACTGCGAGAGTGCGTCGGACAGCTCGGTCCAGCGCTCGCGCGTCTTTTGCTGTTCGCCGGGCGGTATGGTGAAGATCTTCGCGGTTCCGTGCGGCAACTGTTCGACGACGCGGTTTGCGTACAGCGCGGCAACGGTGTCGTCGGAGATCACGGCATAGCGATGCGCGGGCGCTGACCTGGCTACGATGTCGCCAAGTTCCTTCAGCACTCCGGCGCGACAATACACGGGGTAGTCGAGCGGCAGCGACAGCGGCACTACCAGGTCACCTCACCCGCACCCGCCCGCCGGTTCGCGACGCGCGCCAGCATGAACAGCAGGTCGGACAGCCGGTTGAGGTAGATGATCACCAGCGCGGGCATCTCGACATCGTGCGCGAGATGTACAACCCGTCGCTCGGCCCGCCGGCACACAGTGCGCGCGACATGCAGCGCGGCAGCCTTGGGCGTGCCACCGGGAATGATGAAGCTGCGCAACGGCTCGAGCTCCTGCTCGCAGGCGTCGATGGCCCGCTCGAGTTCCTCGATGCGCTGCTCGTCGATGCGCGCCTTGACGAGCTGCTCCTTCATCTTCTCGTGGTCGGGCGTGGCGAGCAGCGCGCCAATGGCAAAGAGGTCGCGCTGGACGGGCACCAGGACCTCGTCGATACGCGGCATCATCTCGATGGAGCGCGCGAGCCCGAGCGCAGCATTGAGCTCGTCGACATCACCATACGCCTCGACGCGCGGGTGGTCCTTGCCCACTCGGCCGCCGCCAAAGAGGGCCGTGCCGCCTTCGTCGCCGGTACGGGTATAGATCTTCATCAGACAAAACTAATATCCGGCGCTATTTTCTCCCCATGACTACCCACGAAATCCGCGACCTCACGATCATTGGCGGCGGGCCGACCGGGCTCTTCGCGCTGTTCTACGCCGGCATGCGCGGGGCGACGGCCCAGTTGATCGATGCGCTGCCCGAATTGGGCGGCCAACTGACGGCGCTGTATCCCGAGAAGGACATCTTCGATGTCGCCGGGTATCCGCGCATCCTTGCCAAGGAGCTGGTGCGTCAATTGGCCGAGCAGGCCAGCCAGTTCCATCGCGAAACCGGCATGCCCGCGCACCTGGGGCAGAAGGTGATCGGGCTGGAGCAGTCGGACGGCCATTTCGTGCTCGTGACGGAAACGGACCGCTTCCCGACACGCTCGGTGCTCATCGCGGCGGGCATCGGCGCGTTTCGTCCGCGTCGACTGCCGCAAGCGTTTGCGGAACCGTGGTACGGCCGCGGCGTGCAGGAACTCGTGGCGACGCCCGAGTCATACCGCGACAAGCACGTCATCATCGTTGGCGGTGGTGATTCGGCGTTCGACTGGTGCGCGCAACTGCGCAGTCGTGCCAAATCGGTCACGCTGGTGCATCGCAGCGATCGCTTTCGCGCGCACGCAGCGACGGTGGCCGAAGTGCAGGCCGCCGCCGCAGTCGGCGACGGCCGCGTGTCGGTGTACACGTTCCACGAACTCGACGCGATTCATGGCACGGACACGGTGGACGGTGTGCGGCTCAAGGATGTGAAAGCGAAGACCACGCGCGACGTACCGGCCGACGTGGTGCTGCCGATGCTGGGCTACCAGAGCGACCTGGGCGCACTGCTGGAGTGGGAGCTGAACATCGAGAAGGACGAGATCGCGGTGAACAGCCAGATGGAAACAGGCCGCCCGGGGATCTACGCGGCCGGCGATATCACCACGTATCCGGGGAAGCTCAAGCTGATCGCGACCGGATTCAGCGAGGCGGCCGTGGCGGTGAATCAGGCGGTGCACTGGGTGTATCCGGAGAAGAAAGTGAATCCGGGGCATTCGTCGAATCTGGCGGTATTTGGGCAAAAGGACGACTGACATCCGATCAACAGCGACTGCATGACGCGGATGACGCGGACAAGCGCGGATTGTCCCGAGCCGGGGCCGGCATCTCGCTGCGAACACAAACAAGAAAATGGGAATGTGTCCGAAGTTGCTCCGTCCGTCCGTCGCGCTCACGGGACAATCCGCGCTTGTCCGCGTCATCCGCGTCATGCAGTCGCTGTTGACGCCGCCCTGCAGCAAGGAGACCTTTCCTCTCTGATCCCCGATCCTCCTCCTTTCGCGTGCGCGGAGTCAAAGCTCTCTTCCACAGCCTGCTTGCGATCGTCGCCGCGTCGGTTGCCATCCCGGCGGC
>CAZPON010000131.1:0-5483 GCA_964588045.1 uncultured Gemmatimonas sp. | reverse complement strand
GCATCTCGCTGCGAAGACAAACATGAAAATGGGAATGTGTCCGAAGTTGCTCCGTCCGTCGTGCTCACGGGACAATCCGCGCTTGTCCGCGTCATCCGCGTCAGGCCGTTTGGCCCGCTACCGGGAGCCACGTGTCGCCGCCCGTGCGATGGCTTCGTCGAACGCCGCGACCGTCTCCCGCGCCGTCTGCTCCCACGTGAATCGCGCTGCCTGCGCCAACGCCGCCGCGGCTTTCGTTTCCCGCAACGCAGGCTCGTCGAGCAGCCGCTGCATGTGCGCGGCCAGGGCGTCGGCGTCGTCCCATTCGAACGTGAGCGCCGCATCGCCCACCACTTCCGGCAGCGAGCTCGCGTTGGCGCAGATCACGCGTCCGCCTGCCGCCATCGCTTCCAGCGCCGGCAAGCCGAAGCCCTCGTAGCGCGACGGAAACACCAGCGCCGTGGCGTCGCGATACAGCGCGCCGAGTGCCTCGTCGGACACGAAACCGGCAAAGCGCAGCCACGGGGCCTTCTCGCGGCGGGCGATCGCCGCCAGTGATGCGCCCGGTCCGCACAGCACCAGCGGCGCGCGCACGCCGCGCGCGTGCAGGATCGCCATCGCGCGAAACAGCACCTGCAGGTTCTTGCGCGCTTCCTGCGCGCCCACCGCCATGAAGAACGGGCCGGTGATGCCAAGTGTGTCGTGGGTCACAGTGCGCGGCGCGTGCGCGGCCGCGTATTGAAGCGCGAGGTCGTTTGCGGCCAGCAGCGTCACGCGCATGCGATCGAACGGCAGTCCCAGGTGACGCTCCACTTCGTGCGCGGTGAACGCCGAGATCGTGATGACCAGGTCCGAGTGCGTCACCGTGTGCTGGAAGCGACGGCGATACTTGGCGCGCTTGATCACCTTCCACCAGCGATGGTCGAGTTGCAGCATCGGCACCAGGTCGCAGATCGTGGTCACCATCGCCGCGCGCTGCGCCAGCGGATTGAGCCAGTTCCACGGATACCACACCACATCGGCATCGGTGCCGGGCAGGGCGCTGACCGGTTCGATCGTGCAGCGGGCGGCAAGCGGCGGGTCGAGCGCCAGGAGTTGCTCCCGCAACTTCCCCTTGTCCCCGGACCCGCGGACGAACAGCGTAAGGCGCACACTGTCGCGCACCGCCGGCAGTTGTCGCAACACATTGCGCACGTACCGGCCGATCCCTCGGCGTTCCTGCATCAGCTTGGTGGCTTCGACTCCGATGTGCACGGGACGATCTCAGACGGAAAGGAGACTGCAGTGAATGCTGGCTGGATCGTTGCCGCACCGGCAATAGTCGCGCTGATCTGGGAGCGATACAAGCGCGCGCGTATGCGCGCCGACGCCAAATACAAGGGCGTGCTGCGGCCGTGGCCCGTGCCGTCCATGCTGCTGGCCGAGCTGGATCCGGTGTTCATGCCCGGACAGCATGGTCCCACGCGCGCCACCGAAGTGCACTTCGTGGGGCGCGGACCGGTGATCGTGCCCGGCGGCACCAGTGATGGTGAGGCGTGGATCCTGTCGGTGCTGGCCAGGCAGGCGCATACCTGCTTCGAGTTCGGCACGTGCACCGGCAAGACCGCATACCTGTGGGCGCGCAACGCGCCGCCGGACGCGCGCGTGGTCACAATCACGCTCTTGCCCACGCAGCGCGACCGCTATCGCACCGATGCGAACGACGATGCGCAGGACGTGGCGTTCGCACTGGCCGAATCCAATTTCACCGAGTTCCTGTACACCGGCACGCCAGAGGCCGAGCGCATCACGCAGTTGTACGGTGACAGCAAGCAGTTCGACGAAACGCCGTACGTCGACTGGGCCGACCTGGTGTTCGTGGACGGGTCGCATGCCGAATCGTACGTGCGCTCCGACTCGGAAAAGGCCATGCGCATCGTCAAGCCGGGCGGGCTGGTGCTGTGGCACGACTATGCGGGTCCGCGGCATGCCGCGGGCGTGTTCCGCGCACTGAACGCCATGTCGCAGCGGGTGCCGCTGCGCCATGTGAAAGGGACGACGTTCGCGGTGTGGCGTCGTCCGCTGGATGAGTGCTGCCCGCACGGTCAGTCCAGCACCTCGAGCAGCGCGCCCTTGAGGTAGCCGGTTTCCGGCACCGTCAGCAGTTCGGGATGGTCGAGCGGCTGCGCGGTGATGGCGCGCAGCACCACCTGGCGTCCGCTATCCACCGCGGCGTCCTGCAGCATCTCCAGGAACGCCGGCTTGCCCAGGTGATAGCTGCAACTGGCGGTGAACAGCATGCCGCCCGGCGCGAGCAGACGCAGCGCCTGCAGGTTGATGTCCTTGTAGCCGCGCAGCGCGCCGGCCAGCGACGGCTTGTTCTTCGCGAACGCCGGCGGATCCACGACGATGGTGTCGAACTGCCGGCCCTCGCGCTGGAAGTTGCGCAGCACGTCGAACGCATCGCCTTCGTGGGCGACGATGTTGTCGAAGCCGTTGAGCGCCGCGTGTTCGGCCACGCGGGCAAGCGCCGGCGCCGACACATCGAGCGCCGTCACGCGCGTGGCCTTTGGCGCCATGTGCAGCGCGAACGAGCCATGATACGCGAAGCAATCCAGCGCTTCGCCGCGCGTGTGTGCGCCAATGAGCACGCGGTTCTCGCGCTGGTCCAGGAACGCGCCGGTCTTCTGGCCATCCCAGGGCGCGGCCAGATAGCGAATGCCGTGCTCGTGCACCTCGATCAGCCGCGGTACGTCGCCGTGCAGCAGCGTCACGTCGCGCGGCAGTCCTTCGCGGGCGCGCGCCGCCGGATCGTTGCGCGCCAGCACACCCGTGCATCCGGTGATGCGCACCAGGGTGTCGATCACGACATCGGTCCACGCTTCGAGTCCCGCCGACAGCAGTTGCACCACGAGCGCGTCACCGTAGCGGTCCACCACCAGCGAGGGCAGTCCGTCACCCTCGCCGTGCACGAGACGATATGCGTTCGAGTGCGCGGCCAGCGATGCGCGGCGCGCAATCGTGGCCGACAATCGCGCGTGCCACCACTCGGCGTTCGGCGTGCGCGCCGGATTGGGCTCGATGCGCCGCAGCGAGATCTCCGATTCCGGGCTCCACAGCGCCCAGCCCAGCGGCTCGCCGCGCGCGGATTCCATGCGCACAATGCCGGCCGGCGCGCGCGGCCGGTCGACGATATCGCTGCGGAAGATCCAGGGATGGCCGCCCTTGATGCGCTTGGTGCCCCGCGGCGAAATCGTCGCCACGCCGTCGAGTACCCTCATCGCGCCGTGGCCGGCTTCGTCGCGTTCCGTTGTCGCTGCTGCCGCCTGATGGCGGCCTTGGCGCGGTTGTGTTCGTCCAGCGTCGTGCGGAATTCGTGATGCCCGTCGGGATGCGCCACGAAATAGAGGTACGGCACGCTGGCCGGCGTGAGCGCGGCAATGATGGACGCTTCACCCGGCGACGCGATGGGGCCCGGCGGCAGGCCGGCGTACTTGTACGTGTTGTACCTCGACTCGATCGCGAGATCCTTGTACAGCACGCGGTCGACATGCGTGGGCAGCGCGTACTGCACCGTCGGGTCGGCCTGCAACGGCATGCCCTTCTTCACGCGGTTCCAGTACACCGCGGCGATGATGGGACGCTCCTCGGCCTTGCGCGCTTCCTTCTCCACGATCGACGCCATCGTCACGGCGTCGTGACGCGAGATGGACAGGTCCTGCAGGCGATCGTTCCACTCCGGCTTCCAGGCCACCTCGAAGCGCTCGAGCATTTCGACGACGGCATCGCGCGCACTGGTGCCGTCGGCAAACGCATAGGTCGCGGGAAACAGGTATCCCTCGAGCGTGGGAGCGGGAACGTTCAATCGGCGCCGCCACGCGGTGTCGGCCACCGCGGCGCGAACGGAGTCTTCGGATACCGACAGCACCCTGGCCAGCAACGGCGCGATGTCGCGCACATCGTAGCCTTCGGGGATCATGACCGTATGCATGATGCCGCGGCCGCTCACGAGGGCATCGAGCACCTCGCTGTAGTTGGCGTGTTTCGCAAACTGGTACGCGCCCGGCTTGATGGCCCGCGAGCGACCGGTGGTCGAGGCGTACAGGCGGAACAGCCGCCGGGAATCGATGACTTCGGCGCGCGCCAGCGAATCGGCGGCGGCGCCCATCGAGCTGCCCTTGGGAATCCGCACTACGCGTGCCGCTTCGGCACCCTGGCCACCGATCTCTCGCCACAGCCACACGCCGGTGATCACCAGCACCACCGGCATGACCACGGTCCACAGCAACCGGCTGGCAAGCGAGATCGATCGCTTCCCGCGTCGCTTGCGCGCCATCATGCGCCGGAGTCCTGCCTCGTCACGTCATCACTCGCTGCGCGCACGACTTCGCCGAGTGCAATGCCCTGCCTGGCGGCGCGCAGCACGCCGTCCAGCAGCACGGCAGCGGCCAGTGCATCGACGTCGTCCTTGCGTCCGCGCGTCGAGCCGCCCTGTTCCCTGATGCTGCGCAAGGCGGCCGATGTGGTGAACCGCTCGTCCACGAGGCGAATAGGCAGCGCCTGTCGCGCGGCCAGTCGCGCCGTGACGTCGCGCACTTCGCGCGAGCGATCGGTCTCCTCGCCCGACGGCGCCAGCGGCAACCCGAACACGTAGCCCTGTGCGCCGAGTTCGCCGGCTTTGCGCATCAGTTCAGCGAGCGGTGGTCGCTTGCCGATGCGTCGCGTGATCACGCCGGCGGGCGACGCGAGAAATCCCAGCTCGTCGCTGATGGCGAGGCCAATGCGCTTGTCACCCCAGTCCACTGCCAGCAGCCGCGCGGCCAGCATCAGGCCTCGGCCATCTGCTCGAAGAACTCCTTGTTGTTCTTCGCCCGCTCCATGCGCTTCACCAGGAAGTTCAGGGCTTCCTCCGACGGCATGTCGGCGAGAAACGCGCGCATGAGATACACGCGCTGCTGCTCGAACGGCGTGAGCAGCAGTTCCTCACGGCGCGTGCCCGACTTCTGGATATCGATGGCAGGGAAGATGCGACGGTCGGCCAGCTTGCGGTCGAGCACCAGTTCCATGTTGCCGGTGCCCTTGAACTCCTCGAAGATCAGCTCGTCCATGCGCGAGTTGGTCTCGATGAGCGCCGTGGCGACGATGGTGAGCGAGCCGCCCTCGGCCAGCTTGCGCGCCGCGCCGAAGAACGCTTTCGGCTTCTGCATGGCCGTGACTTCCATGCCGCCCGACATGATGCGTCCGCCCTGCGGTGCGACGGCGTTGTGCGCGCGGGCGAGCCGGGTGATGGAGTCGAGCAGGATGACGACATCCTTGCCGGTTTCGACCAGGCGCTTGGCTTTCTCGATCACCATGTCGGCCACCTGCACATGTCGCTCGGCCGATTCGTCGAACGTGGAGCAGATGACTTCGGCCTGCGGGCAACTGGCCTGCATGTCGGTCACCTCTTCCGGGCGTTCGTCGATCAGCAGCACGATGAGCGTGACCTCGGGATGGTTCTCGATGATCGCGTTCGCGAGCTGCTG
>CAZPON010000130.1:3373-9061 GCA_964588045.1 uncultured Gemmatimonas sp. | reverse complement strand
ATGTCTTCGACACGACGTCGGCAGGGCTGGCCGCAACGCAATCGCTGCTCAAGGCTGCGACGTCGATTCCCGGCGTCTTTCCACCGGTCATCCTGGACGGGCACGTGCATGGCGACGGCGGTGTCGTCACCAACGTCCTGCCCTTGCTGTCCTTCAGCGACTACCAGCGCCTGGCCACCATGCTGGCCGATCAGGGCCTGCGCGACGTGACGGTTCGTGTGTACGTGGTCATGAACCTGTGGTCGCACGCGCCGCCGATGATCATGTCGCCTTCGGATCGCAAGGCCATCGACTCGCGGACGAACTTCATGCTCTTCTACGCGCACCAGCCGCAGACACTGGAATTGCTCGATCTGCTCGGGCGTGCAGTGAGCACCGGTGTGCCGGGATTGCGGGTGGAGTTCCGCGTCACCACGCCGCCGGCGGAGTGGGCGCTTCTTCCGGGTGCGGACAAGTTGTTCGACCGGGCCTTCGTGCAGCGGCTCGACTCCCTGGGCTTTGCGAAGGCGCGCAGCAGTGCGCCGTGGGACGCGCTGCCGTCCGCGTTCTGGCGTCCGCCGGTGCCGCCATGACGACACCGGCGGACACGCGACTCAACCGCGCGCCGGAGCGAGCGGACGATGCGCCGGTGGACGTGATTCGCCAGCATCCGTTCAATGCGGAGACGCCGGAACGCGCGCTCACGCACGCGCTGACGCCGACGCCGAACGCCTACATCCGAACGAACTTCGGTGTCGCGGTACCGGCGCTACCGCATGTCATCGAGGTCGGTGGCGCCGTTGCCCGACCGCTTCGCCTCACGCTCGACGCGTTGCAACGGATGCCGCAGCGCGCGGTCACGGCGACGATGGAATGCGCCGGCAACGATCGCCTGGGGATGCATCCGCTGCCGGTCGGAGAGCCGTGGCGTCACGGGGCGCTGTCGACGATCGCGTGGATGGGTGTATCGCTGCCGCACGTGCTCGAACTTGCCGGCGTCGACGCGGACGCGCTCGAGGTCCTGGTGACCGCCGCCGACTCGGGCTCCCGCGACGACGCCGACGGCGAGGTGCGGTTTGCCCGATCGTTGCCACTTGCCGACGCGCTTCGCGTCGACACGCTGCTGGCGCTGGAGATGAATGGTGCCCCGCTCACGCCCGATCACGGCGCGCCGGTGCGGCTCGCCGTGCCGGGGTGGTACGGCATGGCGAGCGTGAAGTGGGTGACGCGCATCGACGCGCTGCGCGAACCGTTCACGGGGTACTTCCAGCGCCAGCGCTACGTGTACGACGAGCCGGACGGCGTGCGGCCGGTCGATCGCATGCGCGTCAAGTCGATCATCACCACACCGAGCGACGGTGCATGCTGCTCCCGCGACGTGCTGGTCGAAGGCTGGGCCTGGTCGGGATATGGCGCGATCACACAGGTCGACCTGGGGGTCGATGGTGGTGACAGCTGGATGCCGGCAACGCTCGGTCCGTGCGCGTCGGAATTCGCGTGGACGCCCTGGTCGATCGCGCTGACCCTCCCGAGACCGGGACGCTTTGTGCTGCGTTCGCGGGCGACGGACCGCCGTGGTGTGACGCAGCCGGATCGCGTGACCTGGAACCGCCTTGGATATGGCAACAACGCGATTCGCCACATCGTGATCGACGTGGAGTGACCATGCCCGACGCCTCGTCCTCGATGGTCGATCTCCGGGCCCGGCCGGCACGGGTGTGGTGGCTTGCCGCTGCATTGTTCATCGCGCATGCGGCGATCAATCGATGGTCGGCGTTCGAGTTCCATCGCGACGAGTTCCTGTACCTGGCGATGGGCGACCACCTGCAGGTGTGGCGCATGGATTTCCCGCCGTTCATCGCGATGGTTGCCAACGCCACGCGCGCGGTGTTCGGTGACAGTGTGGTGGCGTTGCGCATCGGCCCAGCCGTGGCGGCATCGCTCCTGGTGCTCCTGGCGGCACGCGCGGTGCGCCTGCTTGGTGGTTCGGTTGGTGCGCAGTGGCTCGCTGCGATTGGTGTGGCGACGGCGCCGGTGATGCTGCGCCCGGGCATGTTGTTCCAGCCGGTCGTCTTCGATCAGCTCTGGTGGAGTTGCGCGCTGCTCTCGCTGATCGTGCGCCAGGTGACGCAGAATCCCAAGTGGTGGCTCGGCGTCGGTGCGTCGCTTGGCCTCGGGTTGCTGACGAAGTTCAGCATCGGGTTCATCGGCATCGGGCTGCTGGTGGGCGTGCTGGCCACCCCGTTGCGTCGCGACCTGCTGACGCGATGGCCGTGGATTGCCCTCGCGCTGGCGTTGACGCTTGGCAGTCCGTCGCTCGTCGGACAGGTTCGCCTCGACTTCCCGATCACCTGGCAGTTGCGAGACCTGAACGCCGGACAGTTGGCCCGGCGATCACCGTTGGCATTCGTGGCCGAGCAGCCACTGCTGGTGGGCCCGGTGGGATTCGTCGTGGCGATGATCGGCCTGGGCTGGATGCTGGCAGGCAGCAAGTCGGCTGTGACACGCGCGACCGCGATCGCGATGCTGGTGTCGTGGCTGCTGCTGTCGCTCAATCGCGGCAAGGGGTACTACGGTGCGCCCATCTATCCGCTGTGCATTGCGGCCGGTGCGCTGCCGATCGATGCCGTTGCACGCGTGCGCGTCCGGCGCGCCTGCGTGATGGGCACCGGTCTCCTGATGATCCTGTGGTGCGCCATCTCGCTGCCCCTGGTGCTGCCGGTGCTCTCGCCGGAGGCGACGGCGCGTTACGCGCAGCAACGGGGTACGGGCGAGGCGACGCGCACGAACTACGGCACGACGTTGCCGCTGCCGCAGGACTTTGCCGACATGCTGGGATGGGAGGCGATGGCACAGGCAGTGGCCGAGGAATGGCGGGCATTGCCGGACGCAGATCGATCGCGTGCTGTCATTGGTGCCGACAACTACGGCGAGGCCGGCGCGCTGGACCACTACGGTCGGCACATGGGCTTTCCACCGGTCGTGAGCGGTGCCGGCAGCTACTGGTTCTTCGGGCCCGGCTCGCGGTCGGGCGAAGTGCTGCTGGGTGTCGGTGTCGATGAAGAACTGCTCCGCCAGATGTACGCGTCGTGCGAGGTGCGTCGCGTCGTGGGCTCGCCGTGGGCGGTGGAGGAAGAGCAACAGGTTGCGATCACGCTGTGCCGCGAACCGCGTCAGACGCTGCAGGCGGTATGGCCCTCGTTCAATCCCGCGCGCTGAGGCACGCCACGATGAACCGCGCTACTTTCGAGCCATGACCATTCGCGCCACCTCCTCCCTCGAGATGCACGTTCGGCGGGCCACGCCCGAGGATGCTGCGGTCATCGCGGATATCGCTGAACGCGTCTTCGTGCGGACGTTCGAGCCGGACAACGATCCGGCGAACGTCGCGGCGTATGTGCGGACCGCGTTCGGTGCAGCAATACAGCGGGCCGAACTCACCGATCCCGCCGTCACGTACTTGCTGCTGGAAGTCGATGCGCAGATCGCGGCTTTTGCGCAGTTGCGGGCCGGCGTCACCAATCCAGCGGTTCACGGTGACGCGCCGTTCGAACTCGAGCGGTTCTATGTGGACCACGACTATCATGGCCGGGGCGTGGCAGCGCATCTCATGGACGCGTGCCTCGACGTGGTGCGGGAACAGGGTGGCCGCACGATCTGGCTTGGCGTGTGGGAGCGCAACGCGCGTGCCATCCGGTTCTACGAAAAGCACGGGTTCGCCGACGTGGGCGAAAAGACGTTCCTGATGGGATCGGACCTGCAGTTCGACCGTGTGATGACACGTCCGGTGAGCCGCGCGTCCGATCCCGGAGTCACCGCTTCTTCGCCAGGATCGTCCCGCGACACGTGATCGCGCCGCAATGGCAGGGAAACCGGCGCTTGGCCGCCGGCGTGTGGCGTTCGGCGAGCACGTACGCGTAGTCGTACACCAGCTCCTCGCCGGGCTCGATATCGTGCAAAGTCTCGATCCAGATCTTCCCGTCTTCAATGACCGCATCGCAGTTCGGCGCGCAGGAATGATTGAGGAAGCGCGCATCGTTGCCGTTCACCGACGCGTCCACCACCACGGTGTCATCGATGGCAAAGAGATACGTATGGTGTCGCGAGCCTGGCGTATCGGGATATCGCGCCTCCGACTCGGCGGGCGTGATGCGCTCGCCCGCGTATTCCACGAGGCGCGTGCCAGCAGGAATGTGATGGGTCGCGAAGCCGCCCATACCCTGAATGGGTGAGCGACGAATCTCGAACAGTGCCGAATGAGAGCGGTCCATGCGGGAAAATAGCCGATTCGAGGGGCATGGACGGTGTTCCTTCGGGACATTTGGGCTCCGAACCCGCTAGATTTAGGGGATATAGGAGGAGTCCATGACCCGTACGCTGCACATCGCCCGCGACGCGTTCATCACCGCGATGAACCGTGACACTGCCGGATCCGATCGCCCCCGCTACACCGCCGTGCTGGATGCTCTCATCGAATGGAGCCTCGCACGGCCTGAACAGCTGCAATTCCGCACCGACGAATCGGCGTCTGGCGTCGTGAGCTTTCAGCGTGTGGGTTCGAACGCCGTGTTCTGGGCGGCTCGCCCGATGCGCGGCAGCGGTCCCAAGATCGAGTTCCTGCCGCGCGCGTCTGCGCTGCTCACCGACGAGAAGCGCGCCGCGGCTCGCGATGCGCTGAACGGCTGCACGCGCGACCTGCTGGACGACAACGACCGGCTGGCCATCACCTTCGGTGCGCTGAAGAACCCGACCGCGCGCGAGACGGTGTTCTCGCTGATGGACGACCTCCTGCAAACCACGTGACCGCTCCGCTCGAATCGCCCGATCGCGGTTTCTCGTCGCTCGGGCTCGATGTTCGGGTGGCCAATGCGCTTGCCGCGCTTGGATACGAGGAACCGACGCCAGTCCAGCGTGCCGCGATTCCCGCCCTGATGGCGGGGCGCGACGTGCTGGCGCAGGCGGCGACAGGAACCGGGAAAACCGCCGCGTTCGCACTGCCGCTGTTGCACCGGGTCACGCCCGATGCGAAACCGGCGGAGCGCACGACGGCGCTCATCCTGGTGCCGACGCGCGAACTGGCCATGCAAGTGGCCGAGGCCGTGCACCGGTACGGCAAGCCGCTCGGCGTGCAGGTGCTGCCCATCTACGGCGGCGCGTCCATGGAAACGCAGATCCGCTCGCTCAAGCGCGGCGTCGATGTGGTGATCGCCACACCGGGGCGCGCCATGGATCACCTGCGCCGCAAGACGCTGCAACTCGGCTCGTTGCGCACGATCGTGCTGGACGAAGCCGACGAGATGCTGGACATGGGTTTCGCCGAAGACATCGAGGTGATTCTCGAGGCGATACCCAAGTCGCGCCAGACGGCGCTGTTCTCCGCCACGCTGCCGCCACGCATCGCGTCGATTGCCCAGCGTCAACTGCGCGATCCGGTGACGGTGAAGATCGATCGCGAGCTGGTGCCCGATGGCGGCGCGGCACGCGTGCGTCAGGTGGCCTACATGGTGCCGCGCGCACACAAGATGAGCGCATTGGCGCGGGTGCTCGACCTCGAGCATCCGACGTCGGCGATCGTGTTCTGTCGCACACGTACCGAAGTCGACGAGCTCACGGAAACGCTGATCGGACGCGGGCTGCGCGCCGAAGCACTGCACGGCGGCCTGTCGCAGGACCAGCGCGATCGCGCGGAACTTGTTCATCACGCGATCG
>CAZPON010000130.1:0-3363 GCA_964588045.1 uncultured Gemmatimonas sp. | reverse complement strand
TCGCGTGATGAACAAGTTCCGCGCGAAGAAGACGGACCTGCTGATCGCCACCGATGTGGCGGCGCGCGGGCTGGACGTGAAGCATGTGTCGCACGTCGTGAACTTCGATGTGCCGGTGGATGCGGAATCGTACGTGCATCGCATCGGTCGCACGGGTCGCGCCGGCCGCGAAGGCGTGGCGATCACGTTCGCCGAGCCGCGCGAACACCGGTTGCTGCGCAACATCGAGCGGCTGACGGCGCAGCGCATCGAGATTGCGACGGTGCCGACGGTGGCGGACCTCCGGTCCCGCCGCCTGGAGCTCGCGCGCGCGTCACTGCGCGAGGCGATCCTGGAAGGGAATTTCGAGCCGTTTCACAGCATCGTCGAGGCGCTGGCCGAGGAGTTCGACGTAATGGATGTCGCGGCGGCCGCGATCAAGATGCTGGAAACGCAGAACGAGACGGACGAGGCGGACATTCCGGCCGCGATGCCACGCGTCGAGCGTCCGCCGCGCGACGAGGGTCGCCGTCCGCGTGAGCGCAGTGGGGAACGTGGTGCCGCGCGATTCGAGGGTCGCCCGGAACGCGGATCAGCCGGCAAGCCGCCGGCCAAGAGCGCGAAGGCCAAGGCGTTTCCGAAGCCGGAGTGGGAAGTCGCGCGCCTGTGGGTCGGCGCGGGGCGGAAGGCCAAGATGCGTCCGGGTGACCTGGTTGGTGCGATCGCCAATGAAGTCGGCATCGATGCCGGGTCGATCGGCGCAATTCAGATCACCGACGCATATTCGACAGTCGAGGTGCCTGCGGAGATCGCCGACGACATCATTGCGGCGCTCAAGGCCACCAAGATCAAGGGCATGAAGGTCCCCGTCCGCCGCGATCGCACGAAGTAGCGACTGCGGCCTTGCCGCCGCTACCTGGGAGAGAAGAACCGATGTGTCACGCGGAGCCGCGGAGTAAGCGGAGAGAGCGTCGTGCTTTCACGGCGTTGGCGTTCGTGGTCTGTTCTTTCTCACTTGCTGTGAATCTTCAGGCGCAGGCGAAGAAAGCGGCGCCCGCAGCCACCGCGTACGTCCCGCCGGCCGGAACCTGGGAGCGCCGTGCGCCGGGTGCGGTGGGAATGGACTCCGCGAAGCTCGCCGAGGCGGTCGCGTTCGCGATCGAGAAGGAAAGCCGCAATTCGCGCGACCTCGAACTCGATCACTATCAGTCGGCGTTCGGTCGCGAGCCGTTCGATGCGGTGGTCGGTCCGATGGCGCCGCGTGGCGCGCCGACCGGTGTGATCGTGCGGAAGGGCTACGTGGTGGCCGAGTGGGGTGATCCGACGGCCGTCGAGATGACGCACAGCGTCACCAAGAGCATCCTGTCGACGGTGGTGGGCGTGGCGGTGGATCGCGGCATCATTCGCAGCGTGTTCGACACCGTGGCGCATGCGGTGGGGCCGATCCTCATTGCGGGGCAGCCGACCACCGGGCTGGCCGCCGACCGTCCCGCCGACGGGCGCTGGCTCAAGCCGTTCGATACGCCGCACAATCGGCGTATCACGTGGAATGACCTGCTGCGCCAAGTGAGCGACTGGGAAGGAACGTTGTGGGGAAAGCCGGAATGGGGGGATCGTCCGTCGCAGCAGCCGGCGACGTGGACGACACGCGAGCGCGTGGCGCCGGGCTCGGCGTACGAGTACAACGACACACGGGTGAACGTGCTGTCGCTGGCCGCGCTGCAGGTGTGGCGGAAGCCGCTGCCCGAGGTGCTGCGCGAGGAGATCATGGACCCGATCGGCGCGTCGAGCACCTGGCGCTGGTACGGCTACGACAACGCGTGGGTCGTGCTGGACGGTCGCGTCGTGCAATCGGTGAGCGGCGGCGGCCATTGGGGTGGCGGCATGTTCATCAGCGCGCGCGACATGGCGCGATTCGGCCTGCTGACGCTGCGTCGCGGCATGTGGGGCTCACGACAACTGTTGTCGGATGCGTGGGTCACGCAAGCGCTGACGCCGACCACGGTGCAACCGACCTACGGCTACATGAACTGGTTCCTGAACACCGATCGCAAGTACATTCCGAGCGCGCCACCCCAGGCGTTCGCGCATGTCGGCAACGGGACCAACATCATCTACGTCGACCCGGTGAACGATGTGGTGGCGGTGGTGCGGTGGATCGATTCGAACCAGTCGGTGGATGGGTTCGTCAAGCGATTGCTGGCGGCGATTCCCGGCGCGCAACCGTAGGAAATTGACGATTAGATTCAGAGGATGACCACGCCACGTACGGTGTCCTTCGCTGAGGAACTTGCCAACGCCATTACCCATGGCGTGGGATTCGTTGCGAGCCTCATCGGCGTGCCGATCCTGGTGCTGGCGGCCCTGGAGCACGGCGAGCGGGCGGCAGTCATCGGTGCGAGCGTGTTCGGTGCGACCCTGGTCGCGCTCTATGCCGCGTCGACCTTCTATCACGCGGTGCCGCATCCGCGCCTCAAGCAGCGACTGCGCGTGATCGATCACGCGGCCATCTACCTGCTCATTGCCGGCACGTATACGCCGTTCACGCTGGGCGTGCTGCGCGGGGCATGGGGCTGGACGCTGTTCGGCTTCGTGTGGACGCTTGCGGCGATCGGCGTGCTGTTCAAGGTGATCGTCGGCAGCGGCCGCTACTCGAAGCTGTCGACGACGGTGTACGTGGCGATGGGCTGGGTGATCGTGCTGGCGATCAAGCCGCTGTTCCTGTCCATGGATCGCATCGGCCTGGCGCTGCTGGTTGCCGGTGGCTTGTCGTACACGGGCGGCGTGGTGTTCTACATCGACAAGCGTCGCGCGTGGACGCACCCGGTGTGGCACCTGTTCGTGCTCGGCGGCAGCGTGTGCCACTATTTCGCGGTGCTGTGGTATGCCTGGCCTAAACTGCCTGAGGGGTGAGCCAACCGAAGGGTTGAGCCAACCGAAGGGTTGAGGTGTGCGGAGCGCGCTGGCGAGGGTTGACTGCGAACCGCGGATGGGAGCACAGCGGGAAGGCCGACCCCGGTCTCAACTGGGGGCTCGTGTAACCTCGTGACGTCGGTCGAGGTCGCGGACGCCGCGGGGCGTGACACCCTCGTGATTACGCCGCGCAGCACCGGCACCAGCGCCACCGATTCCGCCACCCTGCTCACCGCCGGCATTCGTGAGCACGTGTGGTTGGATGGCATGAGCCGCGACACGCTGGCGCAAACGTCCGGGCCCGCGGTGACGCTGCCGAACACTCGGGTCGTCAAGCCGGATACCATCCGGTTGCGCACGACGTATGACGCCGATGGCAATCGACGCACCGTCACGCGACTCTACACGCGCAAAGTGGATACCACGGCCAGCGGATTCTATTCCACCAGTCCGTCGGAA
Organism: uncultured Gemmatimonas sp.; assembly: GCA_964588045.1. Taxonomy (GTDB): domain Bacteria; phylum Gemmatimonadota; class Gemmatimonadetes; order Gemmatimonadales; family Gemmatimonadaceae; genus Gemmatimonas. The sequence continues at coordinate 12 of CAZPON010000130.1, read as the reverse complement.
TGGGAGTACGAT
>CAZPON010000129.1:0-9096 GCA_964588045.1 uncultured Gemmatimonas sp. | reverse complement strand
CTTCGCCGCCGTGGGACTCAAGTAATCCAGTCTCCTCAAAACCCGGGGCGATTCACACCACCTGTTCACAGACCGGCGCGCAGGACCTTGCGGCCGCCGCTTCGTACTCGCGGCACGAGAGCCCGCCGAGCACCCGCCGAAACAACCCGACGTCGCGGGCGCGCGGCGTCTGCAGCAGCGGGCGATCCTTGAGTCCGGCGGGGTGCACTCGACACGCGCCTATCTCATGTCGACCATCCGTGCCTGCCAGACAGATCGCCCACGGCCTGGCGGCGGTTCGCTTCCGCTACGGAATCGCGGTTGCCGACCAGCGCACTGTGGCCTCTACCGGGCGGTCCGTGATGACGCGCGCGCCCTGATAGAGAACTGATTCTCGCGTTGTTCAGATCAAGAGGTCCATTCCCGTCAATCCATATGCCAAGACGCGCGACCCAAACGTTCGACGCCGTCGTCGTCTATCCGTACAATGAAAACCGTGTTCTTTCCAAAGCCGAGGATGCGTTCTGAGGGACTCAAGCGCACGGAGAGCTGCTTCGTGCCGTCTCGCCGAATCACATCGTACACCGGACCGCCCGCCGGCGCGCTGGACACCGTCCGTGGGATTACGAGCAATCCTTCGGCCGTGGCCAATAGTGAACTCTCTGTGTAGGCTGGAAGTGTGCGAGGCCAGGACGGAATCATCTCTGGCGTAATGGGACCCGTCCCAAACTCGCGTCGCAGTGCGAGGCGCTTGTCAGCCTCGGTTATCACCGTCGCGCCATGCGGGAGCAACGGGCCCTTGATCCAACGGCCGTCTGGTAGGCACCAATCAACCCTATAGGGAGTCGACCGTACAACTGCAAGCCATCCGTCGCGGAACAGGACTGCCTGATCTGGCGACGCGAATGGGTCGTAAAGAAAGTACATCACACCGTTTACTACGCGCGATGTTAGCTGCAAGCCTTGCATTCTTCCCTTGAGGGAGCTCACCGTGTCCATCGTCTGAGACGAGATGGAGGCGAGCACGAGCCAGTTGCTGTCCGCGTAGTCGGTTCCGGCAATCGGTCCTAGTTGACGGCGTACGTCGGGCGAAACGCGCCCCTTCCGCAACATTGCGAGTCGTCCCCGATCGTCCGCGCCGAGAATGCGACCGGACAACATGACGGCAAGGGCGCTAGAGCTGAAGTGTCCCGACGTAAGGTTTCCGTGCGCGTAAGTGAGCATTCGACGCGCCTGCGGATCGATGATCAACAACGTGTCATTGTTGATTGGAAAGATATCACCGACGGCGCGATACTCGCCGGGACCGTCACCAATACGCCCCAGTTGCTTCACTCTGTGATTCGACCAGTCGATCAGCAGGACGCGCTTCCCTCGCGACTCCGAAAGCACCACGCTGCCATCGCGCAACTCAGCGACAGCCCTCGCCCCGTCAAGCTCTTCGCGCAGCCAATCGATTGGGCCATTAATGGTGCGAAGTGCTTGGCCCGCGATCGTCCTCGCGGAGAGAGTGATCGCGGGCAACGCGCAGGAGACGCTCAGTACTGCACTCCAAGATCTGCTCCGCAACCATCGACTCACGGTCGCTTCTGCCCTTTCCTTGAGCGATCAATCGCGGCGCGAATCTCTGCGTCACTTGGAGGCTCCAGGTATTTGACACCATCAAGTACGACAGTTGGCGTGCCCGCGACCCGCAGCTCGCTCGCAAGCCCCTTGATCACCCCAAGCATCGGCGGCAATTTTGCTGCCGAAACGCAGCGATTGAATGCTGCCGTGTCCGCAATGCCCGCGCGCACCGCCAAGTCGGCCCAAGATATGAGACCTATTGAATCCTGTGATGCAAACACCACGTCGACGTACTGTTCAAAGCGAGCTGCCTCGCTCGCGCACTCGGCGGCCACCACAGCAGGCCGTGCAAACTTATGCTGCTCCAGCGGGTAGTGCAGAAACACCAACGCGATTGTGTCTCGATGCCGAGCCTCAACGTCCTTCCATCGCGCGTGAAACCTCGCACAGAACGGACACTCAAAGTCGCTGAAGACCGCCAGTTTGACCGGTGCAGTTGCCTGCCCCAGCACACGCCCGGAGCTCATGATTCGTCGCCACGTAGAATCCGCAAGATTTACGGGCGCGCTTGGCTTCGTACTGGCCCGCGCGGGTCGAAACTCGCGCACCACCAAGGTCGCGGCGATGACGCACGCAGCGATGGTTAGCGCTACTGAGGAAACTGTTTCCCAAACGGTCTTTCGCATATGCTACCCGACGTTCCAGCAACCGATCTTTGCCTTCGGTGAACATGGTGGCTCGTCAGGGAGGCAGACCCCCATGTTCATGCCACACTGCGGGCTACCAGCGCAAATGCAGTCGACGTGTTCATCGTCGGGGCAGAGGTTGATATTGACGCAGAAGGTACAGACATCCACTTGCTCAACGGCGTATTCCGCGAAAGTCTCGTCGCAGCGTGAACTGACGGCGGGCTGAGCTGCACTTGATGTCTCGACAGCGTAAAGCCCCATTCCTACTATCAGGATCGCGCGGATGAACTGCGACTTGAGCATCTGCAACCTCGCTTTGTGGGGTGAGCAACCTATCGAGCGCAGGACTTTCGAGAGTGGCGCGGTGAATGGTTAAGGAAACCAATCGATGCGCTTAAGGAGGGCCAGTGGGCGGCGTCCCACGCGCTCCCAACGCGCATGTTACAAATCGGTCTATTGCCTTTGAGAGAACGACACCCCAGACGATGGGCGCATCCCTCGTCACGATGGCCGCTCGGTCGCTTTGGCATACACGTCCTTTCGCTCCACTACCCTGCAAGGACGTCGCAATTTCATATCCGCCGGCGTCGTTCTTCTTGATCCTGAGCCGGCCGACCACGCCGGTGTCCGAGAGCGCAACGTCTTCCAGCGATACGCATCGCGAAGGGCCCGCGGCCGCAAGCTCCACGGCGAGTAGCATCTCCTTACGATTCGTGCCGTCAAACTCGACCACCAAGCGCAGCCTCGATCGAAAACTGCTGCTAGCGGTGTCGGAGCACGGGTCGATGTTGGAAGGCATCGAGCGCGACGCCTGCGCGAGGAGATCCGGAGACGCCAACGCCAGGCAAACGATGACGGCAGCAGTTTGGAAAGCGGCTTGAAATCGACGTCTCATCGTGAAGGACATGTGCGAGACACTGAGATTGACCGACTTCGCCTTGCAGGCTTAACCCAACTGTCTCGTCGAGGTCGCGACCCCGCAAGAGAATGCTGCTCGACCCGCGGTCTCCGCAAGCCTAGCGTGAGTTTCCCGCGATAACGGAGTTTGCGCGGTGCAGGTGGGCGTCAGCGGGCGGTTTCCCCTCTGACGCCCTTTTTGCGTGGCCAGCCCGTGCGACGTATATACAACGATCAGTCTCCTGGAGCCATCTGCCCGGGTCCCATTGGCAGCAGCGGCTGTGTGCGATCCAGTACCTGGAGCTGCGGTTGCCCGTCGACGCACAACCCGAGCGCACGCCACGGGGGCAGCTTCGCAGCAGGCATTGCATCTCCAAGTTACCAGAGTAGCGCGCTGCCCGCCTGTGTTGGTGCAATGAACTTCTGACTCACCACACTAGCGACGCCACGGGACTCGCTTGATCGATTGCAACTCGTCGGCATCGGTGGCTGCCACAAATACCGACGTTGCGCCAAGACCGACAATCACCTCGGACAATGGAACTTGCACCGTGAACACGCGCTGGCCCGTGCGGTCGAACACATCGTAGAACCGGTGTGATGCCCCCGCTGATGTCGTGCGTGCGACAACCAGTCGCCCGCTTGCGTCCTGCTGGAGCGTCGCGGCCGGCCGCGATTGCATCGACACCACGAACGGCGGCAGCACACGTGGCCACCCTGGGGCCAGCGACGGATCACATGGCACGGCCTTGCCGATCATCCCTGCCAACGCGTGACATTGCTCTCGGCGGTCGATGATTGGCTGGGCAATCGCGACCGGCTTGCCCCGTACCCAGCGTCCATTGGCCAGGCGCCAGTCGACGCGATACGGCTCGACGTACGCGACTGCGATCGCGCCATCGATCATCAGCAGCGCCTGGTCTTCTGCACCCAATGGGTTCGCGGCCATGATTCGACCAGGACCAGCGCTCTTTCCTGCAGTAACGGCCCAGCCACGACCACCCTGCCCCCAAGTCTGGCGATCGTATCGCGCGGAGAGCGTGTGCGATGGGCCGTTACAAGCAGCAGCGAATCCGCCGACGTTCGCACCCTGGGCGCACCGGTCGACCACTGCAGTCCGAGTGCGGCCGCCACGCGTCCGCGATCGTCGAAGCCAGCAATATCGCCGCGCACCAACCGATTCAGGTCGTCCGACTCGGAGACAGTACCCACGATGGTGCTGCCGGCAAGCCGCGTCCAACGGTAGTTGTAGGAATCAGTCATGATCGTCGAATCGCCTGCAAGCGCGAACAACGCCATCGCTCCCCGGTACTCGTTGGGCCCCGCGCCCTTTCGCCCGATGGGACGCGGTTCGGATTTGTCGAGCCGAACATGGAACAGCTGTTCGTCGCCACGATCCACCACCAGGAGGCTGCCGTCACGCAACTCGCGCACAGAGGCGACGCGAGTGAACGAGGCAGCAGACTGCGCGTTGGCAGGCGGCAGGTCGAGCGTCGGTGCCTGTTGGCTCTCGACGCGGACAAGCGGGCTCACACACAGGAAGATCCCAGCACGCAGAACGCGGAACGGTCTCATATCGAGGCGCCCAGAGAAAGGATGTGCTTACGCAGTCTCTTAACGAAAGCGCAGTGCTACTCCGGCCTTCGCGCGCATCGACCATACCCTGAGAGAATCCAGGCTAGTACTACTAGGTTACGTTAGGAAGAGTCATCCCACGCCCGGTGGCATGTCGGACACCACGCGCCGAGTCGAATGAACAGGGCTTGCAGCGCGCGACGCACGGCGGGCAGCGTCATTCCCGCGGTTTTCTTTTCCGCGTAGCGTCTCGCACACCAAGAAGGCATACGCCATCGACGCCAGCGTGATGTGATGGTGCCAGCCGGGCCACGAGCGCCCCTCGAAGTGATCGAGACCGAACTCGTCTTTCAGTTCGCGACAGTCCATCCCGTGAGAGCGCAAGCTTCAACCCCGGCACATCGAGCGGCGACCCCTTCGACTGCTCCGGGCGCAACACGAATACCTGACCATCGCGTCGCCGAATGCGCACGGCGCCGTCGCGTCGTGCCCGCTCGAGCAACGCGGACAGCTGCTGCCGTGCTTCCGAGTATGTGAATTCTTTCATCGGACCGGAAGGACGAGGTCGATACCAAGTGCGGTCGCGGCCCGGACCAGCCCCGCGTCCAGCGTCAGGAGCGGCGCCCGTTGCTGCAATCTCGCCGATGCGCCATTCACTTCAACGCCGAGCAATCGCGAACAGGCATCGACGTGGTGTCGCTCGGCTGCAAGGCCAGCGCCACATGACGCGCAGAATCGGCGAGCAGGGGCAGCGTGAAGCGTACTGATTCATATCCCGGGCAACGAACGGAGATCACGGCTTCGCCAGGGCGCAACCATGGAATGCGGAAGCCGCCGAGGCTGTCCGTCATCGCGACGCGGCGCGCAGGCTGCTCCGTTTGGACGATGACCGAACGCAGGGGCCGGCCCGCGTCGTCGGAAGCGACGCCAACCAGGCTTGCTGGTCGCGCGCCGGCCTGTCGTCGCGCGAAGGTTTGCGTCACTGCGAGAATACTGTCGTTCCGGTACACCTCGGCCCCACCGCGCATCAGGCGGAGCACCGTCGTTGACACGACGGAGAGTCGCGGCACTGGCCAAGGCCAATACACGCAGTCGCTAGGTTTCGGAGAGAGCTTGACCACGCTTTGGGTTGCCGTGCATTCCCGCCTGGAATAGCCATGGACAGCCTTTCGTGGCGAGGGCCGGGACACCATCTCGCTCGACAGGGTACGAATCGTCCATCGCACGACGAGCCACTCCCCGCTCGCGAGACGCACGAAATCCGCGTCGCCACCCATTCCGAACTTGTTGAGGCCCTTTTCGGTGAATGACTGGCAGATGATGCGGTTGGCGTCCCGCTCGACCGTGCACAACTGGTGCGACTCCTGGGGCAGGTTCGCGTAGGTGAACTCGAGCCGGCGCAGTTCGGCCGTCGATCGATCGAGAAACAGCACCCCCGCCACGTCCACCACACCGTCCCGCACCATGCGCGGGGTGAACGCGATGCCGATCCAGTCGTCGTGCCCCGGAGGGGCGCGGACCACGCCAAAACAATGGCTCCGGAGAAAGCTGTCGGCCAGCAATACGTCAGCGCTCGGCGCAGCGTAGACAGCGGTGCCACTGGGCAACCGTCGCACATAGCCCGCGTGCTCGATCGTGTCCGTTGGCGTGGCGGCGAACAGGCGATCGGCGATCCACTCCCGGAAACTCGAGGAGTCGATTTCCGGGACGGGGGATCCCACCTTGTCGGGCGCATAGTACCGCATGGCGTCCACACGCCCATCGACTCGCGCGAGGTGCACGTTGAGTGCCCCCGACGATTCATTGAGCTGCGCTGCAGTGAGCGCGCCGCGTGCTTGCTCCCACAGCCGAAGAAACGTCTCGGCATCTCGGCCGCGGAGGTTACAGTCCGCCCGGTCACGGATCGTCATGCCCGCGATCGCAACGGGCAGGCGCTCCAGCACCACATTTCGCTCCGTAAACGAGTCGGCGGCGACGTCAATCCCGGTCACCACCGTGGGCCGGTACCCGATCTGCAGCACGCGGAGGTCGTAGCGCCCCGCACCTGGCAGCCGCAACACATAGTTGCCGGTGGCGGTGCTGAGGGTGCTTGCGGAGCGATCCCCATTGGCCCCGATCGCGGTGATCACGATCCCGACGGCCGGGGTGACGCTGTCGGGAAGCACGACCCTGCCACGAACACCCTGGGCCTCGACCGATGAGGCGACACCCAGGCTGCAGATCACCGCAAGACGCAGAGTTCGCCGGATCATGTGATCACCGGATCGTTGTGTGCTCTCCGATAACACGCTGACGCAGCAACTGTACTGAGCTGTCCGTGAGGTTGACAAGGGCTGGGGTACGGGAGGAACTGCACGAGGCGGGAGGTTCGAGGAACAGCACGAGGCGGGAGACAACTGAAAACAGCGCGTTTGGAGAGCCCGGCAACTCAAGAGCCGAGCCGTCAGACTGGACGCATCGTCCACTGACGGCTCGGCTCTTGGGTTGCCGGGCTCTCCAAACGCGCTGTTTTCAGTTGTCTCCCGCCTCCCGCCTGACACCTCCCCGCCTGCCGACCGTACGTACTGCTATACTGTGACCATCGTGCGCACGCCTCTTCGCCTCAGCACGGCACTCGCCGCCGCGCTGCTCACTGTCTCCCTCACGCCCGCCACCCGCGCGGCGCAGCCGCCCGCGCTGCCCAAGCCCGTTGGCTACGTCAACGATTTCGCCGGTGTCATCCCCGCCGACGCGCGCGCGCGCATCGAAAACCTCGCCCAGCGGCTCAACGCTGCCACGCGGGGCGATCTGGTGGTGGTCACGCTGCCCGATCTCGGCGACCGCCCGGTGGAGGAGGTCGCACTGCGGCTGGGCCGCGAGTGGAAGGTTGGCGCGGACGCGGCCATCGGTGATCAGGCGCGCAATGCGGGCGTGGTCATTCTGGTCGTGCCCAAGGAAACCGCGAGCGACGGGCGCGGCCGGTGCCGGATCGAAACCGGTCAGGGGGCCGAAGGGTTCATCACCGATGCCACCGCCGGTTCGCTGTGTCGCGCCGTCATTCCGATGTTCCAGGCGCGCGACTACGGCGGCGCGGTGGAGTACCTGACTGCGGCTGTCGCCGACCGGTACGCGGCAAACTTCGGTGTCACGATCGACGGACAGCCGCGCCCGGCGCGACGGGCATCACGCGATGAGAGTGGCGACCTGAGGCAGCTGGTGCCGGTGCTCATCATCATCTTTGTGTTCGTGGTCCTCCCGATGATGAGCCGAAGCCGGCGCGGCTGCGTCGGATGTCTGCCGATTCCGCTGCCGGGTCCAGGTCATCACGGTGGGTTCAGCGGTGGTGGGTTCAGCGGTGGTGGATTCGGCGGTTTCGGCGGCGGTGGAGGCGGCGGTGGATTCGGTGGTTTCGGCGGTGGCGGCGGCTTCAGCGGAGGTGGCGGTGGCTCAAACTGGTAAGGCGGCAATGCACCTCGAACAGCTGGTGGCGCAATTGCAGGCCGCGCACGGCGCGTCCCTGGTGGGCATCGTGTTGTACGGCTCGAAGGCCAGCGGTGACGGCGCATCCGGCGGCGATCACAATGTCCTGGTCATCGTCGAGACGCTCACGATGGACACCCTGCGTTCGCTCGGGCAGACGGCGCGTGCATGGCAGGAGGCGGGTAATCCGCCGCCGCTGTTCCTGACCCGCGACGAGTGGATCGGATCGGCGGACGTGTTCCCGATGGAGTACGCCGATATCCTCGAGCGCCATCGTGTGCTCGCCGGCACGCTGCCGCTCGACGGCATCGCGGTGGACGCGGCGCACCTGCGCCTGCAGGTGGAGCAGGAAGCGCTGGGCAAGCTGCTGCGCTTGCGGCGCGCCGTGATGATGGCGGGCACCGATGTCGCGCGACAGCGCGCGCTGTTGCGCGAAAGTCTCAGCGCCATGCTGGTGATCTGTCGCGCGGTGCTGCGCCTCCATGGTGAACAGCCGGCGGCCGATGCAGCGGCGGTGATCACGCGCGCGGCGACGCTGTGCGGCTTCGATGCCGCGCCGTTCCTGCGCGTGCAGCGCTTCAAGCTTGGCGACGAGATTCCCGACGCCGAGGTGGAACCGGTGCTGGCCGGCTACGTGCGCGATGCACAGGGGCTGGTGTCGTACCTTGATCGTTACGTGCCGCCTTCCCGGGGCGGATGATGGTTGCCGGACCCGTTCCTACCATGCCTATTCCCGAATTCCGAGGACGAACCATGACCACCCTGCAGTCTGTGCGTGCGCCGCGGCGCGCGCGTTCGCTGGCCGCACGTTTCACGCTGCTGCTTCCGTTGCTGCTCGGCGCCTGCGGGTACAACACGATCCAGTCGTACGATGAACAGGCCGCCCAGGCCAAGCAGAACATCGATGCGCAGTTGCAGCGCCGCGCCGACC
>CAZPON010000128.1:6599-9104 GCA_964588045.1 uncultured Gemmatimonas sp. | reverse complement strand
CTTGAACAGGTACGGCTGGTTGTCGTCCATCTGGAACCGGTTCGCCGCGACATACGCGGTGCCGGCGTTGAAGCGCGATGCCTCGATGATGGAAATGCGCGCCCACTCGCGCTCCTTGAGCAGCGGCGGCGTTACGTTCGTCCACGTCTTTCCGGCATCGCGCGACACCTGCACGAGTCCGTCGTCGCTCCCCGCCCACAGCACGCCGCGCGTCACCGGCGACTCGGCCAGCGCGAACACCGTGCCATAGTATTCCACGCTCGTCTGGTCGAGCGTGATGGGACCTCCCGAGGGGCCAAGTGTGCGCGGATCGTTGCGCGTGAGGTCGGGGCTGATGGCCGTGTAGCTCTCGCCCTCGTCGGTGGTCTTGAAGACCACGCTCGATCCCACGTAAATCACCTTCGGGTCATGCGGGCTGACGACGATCGGGAACGTCCACTGCATGCGGTACTTCGCATCGATGGCGGAATGGCCCATCGGGTTGAGCGGCCACGGGTTCACATTGCGCGACAGCCCCGTGCGCATGTCCTTGCGCGTGAGCAACCCACCATAGCTGCCCGCGAAGACAATGTCGGGATCGTTCGGCAGCGCGGTGACGAATCCGCTCTCGCCGCCGCCGGCTTCCAGCCACAGGTCGGTGGTGATGCCACCCGCGGCGCGCGATGGTCCGCACAACGTCGAGTTGTCCTGCTGGGCACCGCAGATCTTGTACGGAAAGTGATTGGTGGTGGAGACGTGATAGAACTGCGCCGTCGCGAAGTCCTGCGCCGTCCACGTCCTGCCGCCGTCGGTGCTGACCGATGCGCCACCGTCGTCAGCCTGGATCATGCGTTCGCTGTTGTCGGGCGCGATCCACAGGTCGTGCGAATCGCTGTGCGGCGGGTTGAGCGACGTGAACGTCTTGCCGCTGTCGCGTGACACCTGGAACGCCACGTTGCTCGCGTACACCACGGCGGCGTTCTTCGGGTCGGCGTAGAGCTTCGTGTAGTACCACGCGCGCTGCCGTTGCCCGCGGTCTTCATTCGTGCGCTTCCACGTTGCTCCCGCGTCGTCGGAGCGGAACACACCGCCCTCGTTCGCCTCGATCATCGCGTACACCATCCGCGGATTCGCACCACTCACGCTGATGCCGATGTTGCCCCACAATCCGGCGGGAAGCCCGGGATTGCGCGTGATCTCCGTCCACGTGTCACCGCCGTCGGTGGACTTGAACATCCCCGATCCCTTGCCGCCCGACACCAGCATCCAGGGCTTGCGATGCGCCTGCCACAAGCCGGCGTACAGGATGTTGGGGTTGCCGGGATCCATCGACAGATCGGCCGCGCCGGTGGAATCGTCGCGGAAGAGCACCTTCGACCACGACGCACCACCGTCCTTCGAACGGAACACCCCGCGCTCGGCGTTCGGCCCCCACACATGGCCCTGCGCCGCAACGAACACGATGTCGGGGTTGGTGGGATGCACGCGCACCTTCGAGATCTGGCGCGTGTCGTTGAGGCCGATGTTCGTCCACGTGCGGCCGCCATCGGTGGTCTTCCACACGCCGTCGCCGTGCGACACGTTGCCGCGAATCGGGAATTCACCGCCACCCACGTACACGATGTCGGGATTCGACGGAGCCACGCCGATCGCGCCGATCGTGCCACCGAAATACCGGTCGGTCATCGGCAACCACGTCAACCCGCCGTCGACGGTCTTCATCACACCGCCGCCGGTTGTGCCCATCCAGTATTCGCGCGGGCGCGATACGCTGCCGGCCGCGGCCACGGAACGACCACCGCGATAGGGGCCGATTTCGCGCCAGCGAATCGAACCGAACGCGCTCGAGTCGAACGGGGCCGAGAGGGGCGTCACCGAGTGGGCAACGATTGCTGCAGGCGCCGGCTTGGGCGCCGGCGTGCGCGCCTGGGCGGACAGGCCAAGACACGGGATCGCGCTCAGCGACAGCGCGGCGAGACGAAGGACGATTCGGGACACGGTGCAGTTCTCCAAAGGGCGGGATGGGCGAGCCCTTCGACAATGCCGAGTTCCTTCGGTCGCGGCAAGCTGGTTTGAACTTTGGGGTCGAACCCCCGAAACCGCGGCGCTCGACCTTGCGTACGAGATAGCGTAGTGATATCATAGCGATACCACCCCCTCCTCAACGAGGTATTCGAAATGCTCCGCGAAGTCGACGCCCGCCCCGCCGCTGGAATCCCGGTTGCCCTCCTGCTCCTCGCCAGCGTCGCTGGCGGGATCTGGCTGTTCGCCAACGGGGCTCGCCACGAGACGGTGCCATACATCGTTGCCGGCTTGACGATCATCGTCCTGTCCCTGCTCAGCCTGCCCGGCTTCTTCACCGTCGCCCCCAATGAAGGCAAGGTCCTGACGCTCTTCGGCAACTACAAGGGCACTGCCAAGCGGTCCGGCCTCTGGTTCACCAACCCCTTCATGATGAAGAAGGCCGTGTCGCTGCGCGTGCGGAACTTCGAGACCAACAAGCTCAAGGTGAACGACGCGCAGTCG
>CAZPON010000128.1:0-6589 GCA_964588045.1 uncultured Gemmatimonas sp. | reverse complement strand
CGTTCCAACCCGGTCGATATCGGCGCGATTGTCGTCTGGCGCGTGATCGACACGGCCGAGGCGGTGTTCGAGGTCAACGACTACGTGCAGTACGTGGCGATGCAGTCCGAGTCGGCGCTGCGCGCGTTGACCTCGGCCCATCCGTACGACTCGCACGGGGTCGCCGATATCGCGCTCAGCACGCACCAGGCCGAGGTGAACAAGGGGCTGCAGGAGGCGCTGCGTGAGCGCTTCGCCAAGGCCGGCGTCGAGGTCATCGAGGCGCGCATCAGCCACCTCGCCTATGCGCAGGAAATCGCCGCCGCCATGCTGCAGCGCCAGCAGGCCAGCGCGATCGTCGCCGCGCGGCAGACGATCGTCGAAGGCGCCGTGGGCATGGTGGAGATGGCGCTCGACATGCTGAGCGGAAAGAACATCGTGCACCTCGACGACGAACGAAAGGCGTCGATGGTGAGCAACCTGCTCGTGGTGTTGTGCTCCGATCGTTCCGCGCAGCCGGTGGTGAACACGGGCACCCTGTACTCGTAACCGCGACGCATCGCGTGCACCGACCGGATCCGTCTCATGGCTGAACGAAAGTCCTTCCTCCTGCGCGTGGATCGCGAGCTGCTCGACGCGGTCCAGCGCTGGGCGAACGATGACCTGCGCAGCCTGAACGGGCAGATCGAGTTCCTGCTGCGGCGTGCACTCCGGCAATCGGGGCGCACGTCAGCGTCCGCGCCGTCCACTGATGCATCCAGCGAGCCGCCGAATGCCGGTGATGAGGTAACCGGCGAATGACGATGGCGACGATGCGCACGATCGCTGCGACCTGGTGCCTGCTTTTCACGAGTGCCGTCACCGATGCGCAGATGCCGGTTCGCACATCACGCGGCGATCTTCTTCACCGTGACACTGTAACCTTCGCCGTTCGCGGCGGGTCGCGATCCGCCGAGATTGCCACCTTGCGCGTGCCCGAGCTTCACGACCTGCCAGGTGCAGCATCGTCCACGGCGCGCACCGCGCAGGGAACCCGCTGGCTCGCGCTGCGCTGGGTGCGCTTTGCCAGCACGGCGAAACGCCCGATGGCACCAGTGATCTTCCTGGCTGGTGGCCCGGGCGATGCCGGCACGCGTGCCTTCGCGACGATGCCGGTCGAGATTCTCGACTCGCTGCGCGCAATCGGCGACGTCATTGCCTTTGACCAGCGTGGAACCGGTCGGTCCGAGCCATCGATGCTCTGTGCACCCAGCGGTGAGGTGCCATTGGACATTCCACTGGACAGCACGCAACGGGATTGGATGGCGCAACAGTCGGCGCGCCACTGTCTCAGCCAGATCGCGGCGCAAGGAATCCCGTTGGCCGGCTACACAACCGCGCAGAGCGTCGAGGATCTCGAGTCGGTGCGCATTGCCCTTGGAGTGCCGGTGGTATCGCTGCTTGGCGGCAGCTATGGCACACATCTGGGACTGGCCTACGTGCGCAAGTATCCGGCGAGCGTTGCGCGGGTGGTGCTGGCCGGTGTGGAGGGGCCGGATGACACCTTCAAGCGCCCACAGCTCGTCGACGCCGCCTTCGATTCCTTCGCGCAACTGGTGGCGACAGACAGTGTCTTCGGCGCACGCGACGACCTGCGTGTGGTGTTCGACAGGATACGCCAGCGACTCGACACGACCCCGACCCGTGTTGCGCTCGGCGGCGCATCGGTCGGGGTCGACGCGTGGGATCTCCGTCGCCTTGTCACGGGCGCCCTCGGTGATCTGCGCCTCCTGCAGGTCCTGCCGTCACAACTGCACGCCATCGATGGCGGCAACTACGAGACGCTGGGACGGAGCGCCGCGGGATCTCGCCGGGCGCGCCCGGTCAACGCCATGAACCTGCTCATGAACTGTGCATCCGGCGCATCGCCTGCACGTCGCGCGCAGATCGAAGCCGAGCGAGCGTCCTCGCGCCTTGGCGACGTCATCGACTTTCCGGCGACCGCCATGTGCCGACTCGATGGATTGCCACGACTCGCTGACTACTTCCGGGACCCGGCGCGCAGCGAGGTTGCGGTGTTGTTCGTCAGCGGAACCCTCGACGGTCGCACGCCGCCCGCAAACGTCGACGCCCTGCTTCCGTACTTCCCCAACGCGCGTCACCTGGTGATCGAGAACCAGTCCCACTCGCTGATGGGTGACCCCGATGTGTTCCTGGCCACGCTGCGCTTCCTGCGCGGCCAGGATGTGCCCAGTGCGCGCATTTCGCGCGCACGTCCATCGTTCACGCGGTAACTCCCAATGCTGCATATCGTCTTTCGTCGCTCCCGGTTCCTTGGCGTCGTGGTCCTGGCCGCGGTCGTTGCCGCGCTGGTTGCCGGCGTGCTCGTCGCGCGCGCCGCACATGCGCAGGGCGCCCCGGCAACGGCATCCGTCACCTACTACTACGTGCGCGATGCCGGCGACACGCTCGGCGCCGAAACGATCACGCGCACGGCATCGGCAGTCTCGGGCATCATGTCCATCAAGGGACAGCCGCGCACCGAATGGACGCACACCCTGGTCAATGGCGTCCCCGGCATCCTGAGCCTGCGCATCTTCGCACCGAACGCGGCCGTCGGCGCGGAGCCCCTGCAGTCAGGTTCCATCGAGATGCGCGGTGACAGCGCCCACGTCGACTTCGCCACCGGCACGCAGCGCACGCAACAGGCGATCGCCTCGAAGGCGGGCGCCGTGCCGCTGGTGAACGCGTCGGTGCTGCACGCGACACTGCTCGCAACGCATGCGCGACAGGCGGGAATCGCCAGCATCAACGTGCTGCTCACGTCTGGTGCCCAGACACTGCCCGCCAGCGTGGCGCAGGTGGCCGATACCACGGTGTTCAAGCTGGCCACGTCGGAGATGCGCATCGTGTTCGGTCCCGACGGCATGCCGACGTTGATTCGCCTCCCTGGCCAAGGCACGTCGGTGATCCGGGCGGGCAGCGCCATGGCTGGTGTCAGGCGCATCAATTACGACGCGCCCGTGGGCGCACCGTACAGAGCCGAGCACGTGAGAATCGCGTCCGGACGCGGCTATGACCTGGCCGCGACGCTCACACGTCCGGTTCGCACCGGGAAGGTACCGGTCGTGATCACCATCAGTGGCAGTGGGCCGCAAGAACGCGACAGCCGCATCTCCGTTGTCGATGGATACGCAATCTTTCGCCAGGTGGCCGACACACTCGGCCGTCGTGGCATCGCGGTCCTGCGTTTCGATGACCGCGGCGTCGGCGAGTCAGGCGGACGCGAGAGCGCCGTCAGGGCTACCAGTGCCGACTTCGCCGATGACGTGCGTTCGATCATCACCTGGTTGCGGGCGCGGCCGGACATCGATGGCACGCGCATTGTGCTGGCCGGGCACAGCGAAGGCGGAATGATCGCGCCCATGGTGGCGGCGAGTGATCCGCAGCTCAAGGCCATCGTGCTCATGGCGGGCCCGGCATACACCGGCAGGCACGTGTCGATGTACCAGAATCGTCAGCTGGTGGACGGCGTCGCATCACTCACGCCGCAGCAGCGCGATTCCATCATGGCGACCGTTCCCGCCAAACTCGACTCGACCAGCAAGGCCCTGCCTTGGGTCGGCTTCTGGCTCACGCACGATCCCGTTCCAGTGGCGCGCAGCGTGCGACAGCCCGTGCTGATCCTGCATGGCCTCACTGATACGCAGGTGTCACCGGAACAGGCGGACACACTCGCGGCTGCATTCCGCAGCGGCGGCAACACGAACGTCACCGTGCGCACGTTCGCGGCAACCAACCACCTGTTCGTGCCGGACAGTTCCGGAAAGTTTGCCGGGTACGCGGCCCTCACGGATCCACACGTGCGACCCACGGTGCTCGGAACCCTTGCCGACTGGCTGGCGAGAGTTCTGCGCTGAGCTCAGCATTCGGGCTCCCAGCTGCGTAGCTCTATGCTGCGCGTGCCCATGGCATCCGCGTTCGTCCGACCCTCCTCCATTTTCTCCATGCGACGCATTTCCCTCTCCCTGGTCGCCACCGGGCTGGCGTTGGCCGCGTGCGCCAAGACTGCCGCTCCGCCGTCGTCCACACCCGCCCCGGCACCCGCCCAAACAAACGCTCCCGCCGGTCGCGGCGGCGGCGGAGGTGGCGGCGGGGGCGCGCCGGGTGGCGCAGGGGGCGCCCAGGGCGGTGGCCAGGGTGGGCAAGGTGCCGGCAACGCCGCTCAGGAGCCGCAGCCGCGTCCCTACGGCTCGGTCATCACGGCGCGGGCCGTCACCAAGTCCGGTGTGTTCAAGGTTCACCAGGTCGGCAGCCGCCTGTACTTCGAGATTCCGCGCGCGGAACTCGGCAAGGACTTCGTCATCGTGTCGACGCTCGCCGGCACGCCCGATCAAATCGGCATTCGCGGTACGCAGGGCGGCAACAACCTCGTGCGCTTCGAGCGTCGTGACAACCGGATCTTCGTGCGCGAAGCGAACTATCGCGATATCATCGCCGACACGGCGGCGTCACAGCGGCTCGCCGCGGAGCTCATCGGCGTCACCCGCATCCTGGTCGCGCTCAACATCGAAGCCTTCGGTGCCGACAGCTCGGCGGTCGTCGAGGTGACGCGCATGTTCACCGGCGGCGTGGCCGAGTACACCGCGCTCGGTCGCCGGGCGACGGTCGATGCCACGCGCAGCTATGTCGAACGGTTCGCGGCCTACTCGCGCAACGTGAACGTGACGGCGGTGCAGACGTTCACGCCGCAGGGCGCCGCACCGGCCGGCGGCCGCGGTGACGCTGGCGCGGCGGCGAACGCGCCGACGACCGAGAAGTACACGTTCTCCATCGCCAGGCTGCCCGACGAACCGATGCAGCCGCGCCTCAAGGACGATCGCGTCGGTTACTTCAGCGTGTCGCAGCGTGACTTCTCCGGCGCCACGCAGCGCGTCGAGCCGCGCACGTTCATTGCGCGCTGGCGTCTCGAATGCTCCGATCGCAAGGTCGGCAATCTCTGCGTGCCCAAGAAGCCGATCACGTACTATCTCGATCCGGCCACGCCGGCGTGGATCAAGCCGTGGATCAGGAAGGGCATCGAAGACTGGCAGCCGGCGTTCGAGGCGGCGGGATTCTCGAAGGGCATCGTTGCGGCCGAGGTGCCGGCCAACGATCCCGATTTCTCGGGCGAAGACGCGACCGTGAGCATGGTGCGGTGGTTGCCGTCGGCCACCGAGAACGCGGTGGGTCCGTCGCTCAAGGATCCGCGCACCGGTGAAATCCTCGACGCCGACGTGCAGACGTACCTGAACGTCATGAACCTTGGCCGCGACTGGTACTTCACGCAGGTCGGCCCGCTCGACAAGCGCACGCACAAGTTCCCGTTCCCGGATTCGCTCGCCGGACGCATCATGCAGTACATCACCGCGCACGAAGTGGGTCACACGCTGGGCTTCCAGCACAACTTCAAGGCGAGTTCGATGTACCCGACGGATTCCGTGCGCTCGAAGACGTGGGTCGCGAAGATGGGCCACACGCCCACGCTCATGGACTACGCGCGCTTCAACTACGTCGCGCAGCCGGAAGACGGCATCGCGCTCGACGACCTCATCCCGAAGGTCGGCCCGTACGACAAGTTCGCCGTGATGTGGGGGTACACGCCCATCCCGAACGCGAAGTCGTCGGAAGCCGAGAAGCCGACGCTCGACAAGTGGTCGAGGATGCAGGACACGGTGCCGTGGTATCGCTTCGCCAGCGATGCCGGCGCGCAGGGCACGGATCCGGGCGAGCAGTCGGAAGCCATCGGTGACGCCGATGCGGTGAAGGCCACGACGTACGGCGTCAGGAATCTCAAGCGCGTGATGACGCTGCTCGAAGGGGCAACCGCGTGGAAGGCAGGCGACAACTACGACAACCTCGAGGAGCTGTACGGTCGCACCGTCGGCCAGTGGGCCACCGAGATGGGACACGTCGCACGCATCATCGGCTCGCAGTACAAGCAGGAAAAGATGGTGGGCCAGCCGGGACCGCTGTGGCACAACGTCGAAACGGCGCGCCAGAAGACGGCGCTGCAGTTCCTGCTCGACAATGCCTACGCCACGCCCACCTGGCTGCTCGACGAAAACATCACGCGCAAGTTCGAACCGACCGGTTCGCTGGGACGCGTCGGTGCCGCCCAGGCGCGGTCGCTCGGCTCGGTGCTGAGCAACGATCGCCTGCAGCGCATGCTCGAACTCGAGGCCACGGCCAAGAGCCGCAGCGATGTGTATCCGCTGGCCGACATGCTCACCGACCTGCGTCGCGGACTCTGGAAGGAGATCGAGTCCGGGGCGCCGATCGACGCGTTCCGTCGTCGCCTGCAGCGCGTGTATCTCGAGGCGATGGCCAGCAAGATCAATCCGCCGGCCGCACCGGCAGGCGCTGCACCGGCTGGCGGCGCCGGACGTGGCGGTGGCGGCGCGCCGGTCGGCACCGCGGATTTCCGCCCGATCCTCAAGAGCGAGATGCGCGCGCTCGATGCCGACCTGGCGGCGGCGATTGCCCGCACGTCGGATCGTATGAGCCGGGCGCATCTCGAGGATGCGCGGGATCAGATCAAGCAGATGCTGGAGCCGAAATAGCTGCCTGAGGGTTGAGCGACGGCTCGAGG
>CAZPON010000127.1:0-9112 GCA_964588045.1 uncultured Gemmatimonas sp. | reverse complement strand
CACGCGCATGTCGTAGCCGTAGGAGCTGACGCCGTACGACACGATGCCGTCGCGCTGCTGGCGGTCCTCGAACGGTTCGATCATGCCGTGCTCGCGCGCCATGCGCGTGATCCAGCGGTCGGAGCAGAGCCCCATGGGGATTGGCGGGAGAAGGGTGATTCGGGCGCGCCGGACCCGGCCGGGCGGTCGACCGCGAATCTTACCGGGCCGGGCCGCAAAGTGCCACGCGTGGGGGCCCGAGGATCGGGTCGATTGGCGGGTCAAAATGCATTGGGCGCCGTTGAGTGCGTCGCGTCCCGTGGCTACCTTCCTGTCGTCCGTTTGTGAATTCTTTCACGAAGTCCGTTCGGCGGGGTGTGGCCACGCCGAATGTGCCGACTCGTGTGGGCTCCCGATCACTCTTCAGCGTCTCCCGTCGTCCCATCGATGCTGCGCCATTACCTGCCCGTCGTCATGTTGCTCGGGTTCGTGATCCTGAACGCGGTCCTCATCCTGGGCGTCGCGCACTTCACCGTGCGCGCACAACCCAGCGCGGTCAAGGCGCAACCCTATGAGTCGGGCATTGCGCCACTCGGCGATGCGCGCGAACGCGTGTCCGTGAAGTTCTACCTGGTGGCCATGCTCTTCATCGTCTTCGATATCGAGACGGTGTTCATGATTCCGTGGGGCGTGCACTTCCGGCAGTTGTCGTGCGCCGTGCCCATGGTCATGGACGCGTGCCCGGCGGGACAACTGACCTTCTTCGGCCTCGGCGAGATGCTGGTGTTCGCCATCATTCTCGTGGTCGGCTTCGTGTACGTGTGGAAGAAGGGAGCCCTGACATGGGACTGATTCCGGCTGCAGGCCGCTCCTCGGTGACGGTCGATCCGCCGTCGCAGGACGGATGGATCACGTCGCGCCTCGACTTTCTCGTCAACTGGGCGCGTGCCGGTTCGCTGTGGCCGATGCCCTTCGGCACGGCCTGCTGCGCCATCGAATTCATGTCGACGGCGGCCAGTCGTTTCGATCTGTCGCGCTTCGGCATGGAGCGCCTGAGCTATTCGCCGCGCCAGGCCGACGTGCTCATTTGCGCCGGGCGTGTGCCGCTCAAGCTCGCGCCGGTCATCCGTCGCATCTACCAGCAGATGCCCCAGCCCAAGTGGGTCATCTCGATGGGTGCCTGCGCGTCCACCGGTGGCATGTTCGACAACTACGCCGTGGTGCAGGGCATCGACACGATCATCCCGGTGGACGTGTACGTGCCCGGTTGCCCGCCGCGCCCCGAAGCGCTGATGCACGGCATCATCATGCTGCAGAAGAAGGTCATGCAGGACCGTATGCGTGACCGGCACCGGCACGTGGAAATCGATCCCGATCCGTCGAGCGAGCTGTACATCCCGCCGGCGCGCATCGATGAACTGTCCGAGCCATTCGGCAATTCGGTCAACCAGACGCGGTCGGCGCCGTGAGCGAGCCAGGACAGGACGCGTCGCCTTCGTCGGTGCAGAGCGACGCGAACGGGGCGCCGGTATCGCCGCGCGGTATTGCGCATCGCGATGGCGCCGTGAATCCGACGGTCGCCGTGCTTCGCGCGCGGTTCGGCGCGGCCGTGGTGCGTCATGAAGTGGTGTGGGGCGAGACCACGGTGTTCGTGGCCCGCGCGTCGGTGCATGACATCATCCGCTGGTTGCACGACGAGCCGACCGAACGCTACGACTATCTCGTGGATGTCACGGCGGTGGAGTATCGCGATGCCGTGCGCCCGATCGAGGTGGTGTGGCACCTGCGCGCCCTCGGGCATCGCCGCTTCCTGCGCCTGAAGGTCGAGCTGCCGAAGCGCGGCGCGCTGTCGGTGCCGTCGATCATCGATATCTACACGGGTGCCGACTGGCTCGAGCGCGAGTGCTACGACATGTTCGGCATCCGCTTCGAGGGCCATCCCGACCTGCGCCGCATTCTCCTCTGGGACCAGTACGAGGAAGGCTTCCCGCTGCGCAAGGACTTCCCGCTGCGCGGGCGTTTCTCGCGTGCCGAGCAGCTCAAGCTGCGGTTGGCGGCGACGCCGGAAGCGCGCTATTCGATGGAGGAGTTGCGCATCGCCGATGCGTTCGAGTCGCTGCCCGAGGACATGAAGCAGCGACTCGCGGCGGCAGACGCGGACCATCGCCCGATGGGAGGTGACGCATGAGCGCGCACCGCACCCTCGAGGTGTCGCTGGGCACGAGCGGACTCGACGCGCAGGGGCAGCCCATTCGCGCACCGCTCATGGTGCCCGGCGGGAGCGCTGCGGCGCTCGAGCGCATGCGGGGCCGCGAGCCCGACCTCGAGTCCGATCACATGCTGATCAACATCGGACCGCAGCACCCGGCCACGCACGGCGTGCTGCGCCTCGTGCTCGAACTCGATGGCGAGACGGTGGTGCGGTGCATTCCGCACATCGGCTACCTGCATTGCGGCTTCGAGAAGATGGGCGAGTACCGGCAGTACAACCAGATCATCCCGTGGACGGACCGCGAGGATTACCTGAACTCGCCGGGCAACAACGTCGCGTTCTCGCTGGGCGCCGAGCGGCTGTTCGGTGTGGAGTGCACACCGCGCGCGACGGTGCTGCGCGTGATCCTGATGGAGCTTTCGCGCATCATGTCGCACGTGGTGTGGCTGGGCACCACGTCGGTCGACATCGGGGCGTTCACGCCGTTCCTGTGGCTGTACCAGGAGCGCGAGAACATCTACAACCTGCTCGAGAGCTGGGTCGGTGCGCGCCTGACCACGTCCGCGACGCGCGTGGGCGGCATGGCGGCCGACATCCCGAACGGATGGCTCGATGGCCTGCGGGCGTTCCTGAAGGGATTTCCGAAGACGCTCGAGGAGTGCGTGGGCATGCTCGAGACCAACGCCATCTGGGCCGGGCGCACGGTTGGCCTTGGCGCGATGAGCGCGCAGGAAGCGGTGAACGCCGGCCTGTCGGGGCCGATGTTGCGTGCATCCGGCGTCGCGTACGACGTGCGCAAGGACTTCCCGTACCTCGACTACGAAACGTACGACTTCGACGTGGCCGTGGGCACGACGGGCGATGTGTACGACCGCTTTCTCGTGCGCGTCGAGGAGATGCGGCAGAGTGTGCGCATCCTCGAGCAGGCGGTGCGCCGGTTGCCCGACGGGCCGGTGAACATCGACGATCCCCGGCTGATCCTGCCGCCGAAGCACAAGGCGACGAGCGAGATGGAATCGATGATCCACCATTTCAAGCTCGTGATGGAAGGGCCGCGTCCGCCGGCCGGTGAGTGCTACGTCGCGGTGGAGAGTCCGAAAGGCGAGAAGGGGTACTACATGGTGAGCGATGGGACCGCCAAGCCGGTGCGCTGGCGCATCCGTCCGCCGTCGTTCGTGAACCTGTCGGCCATCCCGAAGATGGTCGAAGGGCACTTGTTGTCCGACGTGATCGCGATCAACGCCAGCATCGATATCGTCATGGGAGAGATCGACCGGTGAGCCACGGCCCCTCCGCCAGCGGCGGCGCCCTCGTTGCCGCGCCGCCGCACGGTGCGCACCAGGATGCGCCGTATGAACCCGTGTTCACCGGCGAGCGTCGCGCAGAGCTCGACCGCATCCTGTCGCGCTATCCCACGAAGCAGGCGGCGCTGCTGCCCGCGCTGTGGATGATCCAGGATGCGCGTGGCTGGGTGAGTGAAGGGGCGATGGACGAGGTGGCGTCGGTGCTGGCGATCACGCCGGCGTACGTGAAGGGCGTGCTCACGTTCTACACCATGTATCACCAGCATCCGGTCGGCCGGCACTTCATCCAGGTGTGCACCACGACGCCGTGCAACATTTGCGGCGCCGAGGATGTGGTGAAGGCGATGATCGAGCATTCGGGCTGCGGTGACCTGGGGCTCACCAGCCCCGACGGCCGCTTCACCGTGGTCGAGGTGGAGTGCCTCGGCGCGTGCGGGTTCGCGACACCCATCATGATCAACAACGACTTTGTGGAGTCGGTGACACCGGAATCGGTGCCACGACTCCTGGCGGAGCTGAAGTAATGGGTTTCCCGCATCCGTCGCATCCGCGCGAGACGCCGATCCTCTCGAAGCACTTCGGTGAGGCCGGGGCGCGCACGCTCGATGGCTGGCGTCAGCGCGGCGGCTACGTGGCGCTCGAGAAGGCGCTGGCCACGGATCCGCAGGAGCTGCAGGGAATCGTGAAGGATTCCGGCCTCCGCGGTCGCGGTGGCGCCGGATTCCCGACGGGCCTCAAGTGGTCGTTCATGAAGCCCGACGGCAAGACGCACTATCTCTGCTGCAACGCCGACGAGTCCGAGCCGGGCACGTTCAAGGATCGCGAGATCATGCGCTGGACGCCGCACGCCCTGGTGGAGGGCGTCGCGCTGGGCGCGCATGCCATCTACGCCGAGACGGCGTACATCTACATTCGCGGGGAATTCACCGAACCGCTCGAGCACGTGACGCGTGCGGTGGAGGATGCGTACGCCGCGGGCATCCTGGGCGCGAACGCGATGGGATCGGGGAAGCGCGTGGACGTGCACGTGCACCGCGGTGCCGGCGCGTACATCTGCGGCGAAGAAACGGCGCTCATGAACTCGCTGGAAGGCCGTCGCGGCAATCCGCGTATCAAGCCGCCGTTCCCCGCGGTGGCGGGACTCTTTGGCAAGCCCACGACCATCAACAACGTCGAGACGCTGACCACGGTTCCGCACATCATCAGGAACGGCGCCGACTGGTACAAGCAGTTCGGGCGCACCGACAACCCGAAGAGCATCGGCACGAAGCTGTTCTCCGTGTGCGGCAACATCAGCCGGCCGGGCAACTACGAGGTGGCGCTGGGATTCCCGTTCAAGGAGTTCCTGTATGACCTGTGCGGTGGCCCATTGCCCGGTCGCGAGATCAAGGCCGTGATTCCCGGCGGGTCATCGGTGCCCATCCTCACGCGTGAGGAGGCCGAAGGCGCCCTCATGGACTACGAGGGATTCGTCGCGGCAGGAACGATGCTTGGCTCCGGCGGCGTGATCGTGTTCGATGACCGGCAGGACATGGTGCGGCAGATCGCCCGGCTCGCGCGATTTTACGCGCACGAAAGCTGCGCGCAGTGCACGCAGTGCCGCGAAGGCACCGCGTGGACCACGCGCATCCTCGAACGCATTCGCGACGGCGAGGGGAGTGTCGAGGATTTCGACACGCTGCTGTCGATCGCCGACAACATGAGCGGCAAGACCATCTGCGTGCTCAGCGATTCGTGTGCGACGCCCGTGGTGTCCGGCCTCAAGAAGTTCCGCGAGGAGTTCGAGGCGAAGATCGTGCCGACGCGCGGCATGGTCACCGTGCCGGGGGCGCCTCGCGCCTCCGCGGCGTGAGGCGCGCATGGCCGACGTGAAGATGGTATCGCTGACGATCGAGGGCCGGCCGGTCACGGTGCCGGACGGCCTGTCGATTCTCGAGGCGGCCAAGACGGCGGGCGTGCTCATTCCGCACTATTGCTATCATCCCGGCCTTCCGGTGGCCGGTGTGTGTCGCATGTGCCTCGTGGAAGTCGAGAAGTTCCCCAAGCTCGCACCGGCCTGCGCGACCACGGTGATGGAAGGGCAGGTGGTGCACGTGCACTCCGAGAAGGCGTTGGAAGCGCGCAAGGGGGTGCTCGAGTGCCTGCTCATCAATCATCCCCTCGACTGCCCGATCTGCGACCAGGCCGGCGAGTGCGAACTGCAGGACTACACGTTCGCCGAGGGACGCGCCGACTCGCGCTATCGCGAGCCCAAGCGATTCAACCCGGTGGAGGATTTCGGCGGGGACGTCCTGTACGTACCCAACCGGTGCATTCTGTGCACGCGGTGCGTGCGGTTCATGTCGGACGTGGCGCAGGACCCGGTGCTCAACGTGTCGGAGCGCGGCGACCGCGCGTTCATTGGCAAGGCCGAGGGACACGACCTCACGAACCCGTGGGCCGGCAATGTCGTTGACCTGTGCCCGGTGGGTGCGCTGCTGTCGAAGGACTTCCTGAACAAGGCGCGTGCGTGGGAACTCGATCGTGCGCCGACCGTGTGCACCGGGTGCAGCCAGGGTTGCAACGCCGTGGCCGAGATGCGCGACAATGTCGTTGTGCGGCTCAAGCCGCGCGCCAACGACGAGGTCAACCAGTACTACCTGTGCGAGACAGGTCGTGCGGGCTATCGCGAGTTCAACCGGCGCGACCGGGCCGACCAGCCGCGCGTACGCCGCGACCAGGTGCTCGGGATTGCCGAGTGGGAGGTCGCGATCGACGTGGCGGCGCGCGCGCTGGACGGACGCCGCCGGGTTGTGCTGGCGTCGCCGAATCTGTCCAACGAAGCGCTGTTCCTGCTCGAGCGGTTGCTGACACTGGCACCGGGCGCGGGCGTGTTTCGCGTTGCGCGCGGTGAGGAGTCGCCGCTTCCGGGAGTGCCGGACCTGGCCTTGCGTGCCGAACGCGCGGCGAACGGCACCGGTGCGCGGGAGCTGGGCTTCACGGAAGTTGCGGCACTCGACGATGTACTCGCTGCTGGTGACGCGCTGCTGGTCGTGGGCGACGATCTCGATGGCATTGCGCCGGCGGTGCTGGATCGCGCGGGGGCGATTGTGCATATCGGCACGACACTGCCGGAGGTGCTGGCTGCCCGCGCCGCCGTGCTGTTGCCGGTCACCAACGTGCTCGAGGAGGAAGGGACGTTCACCAACCTGCGCGGTCGCGTGCAACGCTACCTGCAAACGAAGGCGGCGCCCGGAGTGGCGCGTCCGTCGTGGTACGTGCTCGCCGACTTGCTCGCGGCGTGCGGCGGCAATGGACGCTACTCCATGCCGTCGGACGTATTCGGCGCGCTGGCGTCCACGCATGCGGCCTTCGCAAGACTCGACTACGAGGCCCTGGGGTTGCGCGGTGCGCTGCTGGGAGCCGGTGAGTCTTCGACCGTCGTGGCGGCGGGCTGATGGACTTCGCGTCCCTGTTCCCGCGCGCCGACTCGCAGTTGCCACCGTCTGCGATCGGCACGTTCGTGCTGGCCAGCGTGCTGAAGATCCTCGTGGTCTTCGTGCTGTATCTCGTGGGCGTGGCCTTGCTCACGCTCGCCGAACGCAAGCTGGCGGCGTGGTTCCAGGATCGTCGCGGTCCCAATCGCGCGGGCCCCGGTGGAATCTTGCAACCTGTCGCCGACGGCCTGAAGAACTTCATGAAGGAGGAGTCGAAGCCCGCACAGGCGGACAAGTGGCTCTTCATCATCGCACCGGCGCTGGCTTTCATTCCGGCCATGCTGACCTGGGCGGTGCTGCCGCTGGCGTCGTCGTTGCCCACGCCGTGGGGATTGATCGACATGGCCGTCGCGTCGCTGCCCGTCGGCTACCTGTTCATCCTCGCCATTTCGTCGCTGGGCGTGTACGGCATCGTGCTGGCCGGCTGGTCGTCGAACAACAAGTACGCGCTGCTGGGCGGCCTGCGTTCCAGTGCGCAGATGATCTCGTACGAGATCGCGATGGGCATGTCGACCATCCCGATCCTGCTGCTCGCCGGCAACGTGTCGCTTACGGCCATCGTGCAACAGCAGTCGCACATGGGATGGAACGTGTTTTCGCTCACGGTGGCGTGGTTCACGTTCCTGGTGGCGGCGTTCGCCGAAACGAACCGGCTGCCATTCGACCTGCCGGAAGCGGAGTCCGAACTCGTGGCGGGCTATCACACCGAGTACAGCGGCATGCGGTTCGCGCTGTTCTTCATCGCCGAATACGCGAACATGGCGACGGTGAGCGCGCTCACGGCGACACTCTTTTTCGGCGGCTGGGACATTCCCTTCACGCAGTGGGACAACGTGGCGCCGTTCACGGTGCTCAAGACGCTGCTCACGTTCGCGGCGTTTGCCATCAAGACGGGGAGCTTCATCTTCCTGTTCATGTGGGTCCGCTGGACGCTGCCGCGCTTCCGCTATGACCAGCTGATGTCGCTCGGCTGGAGTGTCATGCTGCCGGTTGCGCTCTCCTACATCCTGGTCATCGCGAGTGTGACGCTCGGGCTGGACTGGCTCGGTGTTTCACGCGGACCGCTCTTCTCGCTGGCCCTGTTCGCGCTCAACCTCGTGCTGCTGGTGGTGCTGTTCGGGTGGCTCGATCGCGGCCGGCTCATCAGTCCGTCCAGTGCGCGTGTCGGTCCGGCCGATCTCGAGCGCCTGCGTGCGCGCGGCCTCGACCTGTCGCGTCGGCAGTTGCAGGCCGAGCGCCAGCGACGCCTGGCCGAGTCGGCCGAGGACGCTCCCGAACCGGCGCTCGTCGGCGAAGCCTCGGGTACGCACATCACCGAGCAGGTGCCCTGATGGCTATCGGCGTGAAGGTGCTCCATCGGCCGCTCGAACGCGTGAGTTACGTGCGCGCGGCGCTCAAGGGCATGGCCGTCACCCTCAAGCACCTTGTGGATCCGCACAAGGTGACGATGCAGTATCCGGAGACGAAGTGGGACCTGTCGCCGCGGTGGCGGGGCACGCATCGCATGCTCACGACGGAAACCGGCAAGGCCAAGTGCGTGGCGTGCGGCCTGTGCCCGTCGGTGTGTCCGGCGAATTGCATCAAGCTCGTGCCCGGCGAAGACGAGCAGGGCAACCGCTATCCGCTCGTGTTCGAGATCGACGAATTCCGCTGCATCTTCTGCGGATACTGCCAGGAAGTGTGTCCCGAGGAGGCCATCCATCTTGGCCGGCACTATGAGAACGCCGAGTTCGACCGCGCCTCGTTCGTGTACGACCTCGAGCGGCTCATGGCGCAGACGCACCCGGTGAGCGAGTTGTGGGACCCTGCCGACCCGAGGGGCGAATGAGCGCCTTCTACCAGTTCCAGTTCTATCTCTTCGCGCTGATCGCGATCGCGTCGGCGCTGCTGTTCGTGACGCGTCGCGGACCCGTACCGGCCGCGCTCTGGCTGGTGAACGTGATGTTCGCGCTCAGCGGCCTGTATGTGATGCTCGATGCGCCGTTCGTGGGTGTCATCCAGGTGCTGGTGTACGCCGGCGCCATCATGGTCGTGTTCATCTTCGTCGTCATGCTGCTCAATCTCGGACCCTCGGAAGTCACCGACTTGCGGGCGCTGAGTTCACGGCTGGGTGCGGGCCTGGTTGGTCTGGCCCTGCTGGC
>CAZPON010000126.1:0-9142 GCA_964588045.1 uncultured Gemmatimonas sp. | reverse complement strand
GCCGGTGAGCAGCTTGCCGTTGAGCAACAGGCGGTCGCCCGCCTTCCACGTCGCCACGATTTCCGGTGTGAGCGTGTTGAGGTCCACCGGAATCGCGTTGATGTCGGGCTTCCACGTCACATCGGGCCAATCCGACAACTTCGGCACGGGCAACTCGGCCACGCCAGAGCCATCGAGCGTGAAGTGCGCGTGCCGCGTCGCCGCGCAGTTCGGAATCATCGCGATGGGCTTGGACGCCGCGTGCGTGGGGTAGTCGTAGATCTTCACGTCCAGCACAGTCGAAAGCCCGCCGAGTCCCTGCGCACCGATGCCGAGCGCATTCACCTTGTCGTGCAGCTCGATGCGCAACTCCTCGATCTTGTTCTGCGGGCCGCGCGCCTTGAGTTCGCTCATGTCGATGTGCTCCATGAGCGATTCCTTGGCCATGAGCATCGCCTTCTCCGCCGTTCCGCCAATGCCGATGCCGAGCATGCCCGGCGGACACCAGCCGGCTCCCATGGTCGGCACGGTCTTCATGACCCAGTCCACGATGGAATCGCTGGGATTGAGCATGGCGAACTTGGACTTGTTCTCGGAGCCGCCGCCCTTGGCCGCGAGCTTCACCTCCACCGTGTCGCCAGGCACGATCTCGCAGTGCACCACGGCGGGCGTGTTGTCGCGCGTATTCTTGCGCGAGAACGCCGGGTCGGAGACGATCGACGCCCGCAACACGTTCTCGGGCAGCATGTACGCGCGCCGCACCCCTTCGTCGACCATCTCCTGCACGGACATGGTGGCGTCCCATCGCACGTTCATGCCGACCTTCATGAACACCACCACGATGCCGGTGTCCTGGCAGATGGGACGGTGTCCTTCGGCGCACATGCGCGAGTTGGTGAGAATCTGCGCGATGGCATCCTTGGCCGCCGGACTCTGCTCGCGCTCGTACGCCGCCGCCAGCGCCGAGATGTAGTCGGCCGGGTGGTAGTACGAGATGTGCTGGAGCGCGTCGGCGATGGACTGGACGAAGTCGGCTTGTTTGATGGTCGTCATGAGGGGAATTTACGCGCACGGCGCCCGGTTCGACCATTCACGGCCCGCCACGGCACGTGCCCGTCCCGGAGTCCTTCGTGAAGATGCCCGTGAGTGAACCTGCAGCGTCGCGCCTTCGGTGGTTCCTGCTGACGGCATGGACGCTGCTGCTATGCGTCGTGCCGGACCCGCGGCCGCTGGGCGCGCCCGAGTGGGCGGTGTCGGCGGTGACCGGCCTGACGGGACTGGCGGAGCCCGCGGCGCGTGTGGTCACCAGCTACGCCATGCGGGCCGGAGGGCTGGCCCTGCTTGGCACGCTGCTCATGTTCGCCGTCGGGACAACGCGCTGGAATCGTCGAAGCCTCCTGGCGGTGCTGCTCGCGCCGGGGCTGGCCATCGTCACGCTCTGGGTGAACGTCGGCAACTTCCCGATCGGCGCCCAGGTGCAATTGGCCACGGTCAGTGCGGCACTGGGGGCCATCGCCGGCCTCGCGCTGGCGCGCAACACGATCGCCGCACTGGCCTTCGTCACCGCGACAGCAGGACTCTTTGCCTGGGGCACATCCAACGGCATCAGCGATGACGAAGCGGCGGCCACGCGTGCCACCGCCCGGCACATCCTGGCTGCTGCGCGCGACATCCCGGATGGCGATGCCGGCTTCGCGCGCGTGCTGGAGGTCGCATTCGCCTACGCGGCCGACAACTCGCATGGCACCGACCCCGTGCCGGCCAATCGCGCTGCGGTGCTTGCGCTGGCCGTGATCCTGGGCGGTGAACAAATCGCCGCGGTTGCCCGGCGACACATCGACATGAGCAAACTCGGCGAGGTCGAAGCCCTGCGCGCGCGCATTGCGTTGCACGGTCGCACCGACTGGCCGCGTCACTACTTCGCGAGCGCCGGCCTTGCGCTGCTGTCCGATGCGGAGCGCTCGATCGCTGTCGGCGTCACCAAGGAACTGATGGACGCCACGCCGGGTGGCTCCGGTTTCTCTTTCGCCGATCTGGCGGCCGATGCCGCCGGCAATCGCTTCGCGCGCGCGGCCACGCGCGATGCCAACGCAGCGCGCGCGATGCAAGACCGGCTACGCAGTGGCGCGCACCTCGCCGACTTCGTTCCCGACATGCGCGGCCTGCCCGAAGGACTGTCCGCCGACGCGTTTCACGAACGCTACGGAGGACTCGGTGGCGCGGGCACCAGGGACGTTGTCGCCGACATCGAACGGCGACTCGCGGCGTGCGGGGGGCTGCGTGCGGGGCTGCGTTGAATCGGGGGGTGGGACGGGGTTTGAAAGACGGGAGACGGGAGAGGGGAGACCGAAGACGTCCAGCCGGATACATCTCGCCGGCTGGACGTCTTCGGTCTCCCGTCTCCTGTCTCCCGTCTTCAAACTCCGCCCTGTCGCACACCGCAATCAACGCACCTCAGTGCCCCCCGCGATCCACCCGGCTGCGCATGAAGAACAGGCTCACCGACAGCGTTGCGATCACCGCCGGCAGGATCAGCGCATTCCATGTGAGTCCGGCCTTCACGCTCACCAGTTCAGTCACCGACAGCACCATCAGCGTCACGAGGACCGTTTCCCAGAGCAGGATCTTCAGTTCCTTGATGTCCTTGATGTTCAGCCACTCGGGCAGCTCGGCCTGCTGAAACAGGTCGGGCATGAACAACTGGATCATGCCAACGCCGAAGATGTAAAACAGCACGGAGATCAGGAATCGATCCAGTGCTTCGAACAGCATGAGACCGGGATTCGACGGCTCGCCACCAGCGGCGGACGCGAATACCATGGCGAATGCATGCCAGGTCTCGACGATGCCCACCCAGATGAAGTACAGGCAACTGAGGAACGACAAGGCCGACACGATCAGGAAGACGTATCGCAGCCGCATCAGTACCGTGATGTTGATCATGAAGTGTCCCGAAGTGTTGCGGATGACGGTCGATCGCGCGCGCGTCGCGGGCGAGGTCTAGAAGAGGATGCCCAGCACTTTCAACACCAGCTCGTCCAGCGGAATGATGAACAGCACCAGGGGCGCCAACGGAAGAATGGCGCAGGCGGCAGCCAGCGCGATGGCGTTGCGATCGAAGGGGACCGCGCGCATGCCGTCGACGATCTGATAGCCACCTGCCAGGTCGGCGAGCCCCGAGATGTCGGGAGTCCCCAGCAGGTCGGGCTGGTCGGCCGGGTTGGGCCGGTTCCACTTCTCGTCGAAGGCCGCCACGTAGTGCGTCGCAAACGCCCCGTATTCGAATTCCCCCTGCCGACGGACCTGCGCAAGGCGGGGAATGAATACGCACATCGGACCGAGGGCGAACAGCGCCAACAGCACCACGGTGACGATGAGTTCGAGCATGAACGTCGGGAGCGAGGCCCCGTCGTACAGGATCCTCCCCGCCAGCACGCCGGCGATGTTGGCGCTGAGCGCCGTCAGCACGGGCGCGAACGCCACCACCACGCGGGAGAGAAACGACAGGCCGGCCGCGCGATCGGGATGCGTCGGAATGAGCCTGAGGGGCAGACGCGTCACGCGCCAGAGGAACTGCACCCACAGGCCCCATCGAAACAACCAGCGCAGCATGATGAACTGGAAGATCGGTATGCTCACCCAGCTGTACCAATACCCGGCGCGCGTGTCCGACGACGCGCCGTCGGCAAGGGTGCTGTACCAGGTCGACGTCTGCAGCGACGTGCGATCGGTGAAGACGTGGCCGATTGCCAACACCAGCGCGAAGATCAGCACCTCGGCGATCGCCGAGTCCCGCAGGCGCAGCGTGGAGACCACGATGGCCGTGAACCGGGGTTCGGATGCCGGCGGAATGATGCCGCGCACGAGGAACTGGCTGACGACCGGTTGCATGCCCAGGTGCACCACGTACTCGGCCCACAGCAGCATCGGCAGGGCGACAAGGAAACGCACATGGGTGGCGATGTCGAAGAGAAACGGCACCGGGACACCTTCGAGCGCCGTGCGATCGGCCATCGACATCACCAGCAACGGCAGCCACGCCACCATCGTGACCACGAACACCCGCCGGCGCAGGAGGTCCATGGGTGGCATGGTGAGGCGCGTCGCGACGAACAGGCGATGGAGCGCGCCACCGGACGTCAACGAGAATTCAGGGCGGGTGCTCGACGATTTCAGGTCAGCCATCGGATCCTCTGCCGAATGTTTGCGTGCGTTAGAAAAAGACCCGAATACCGCCGAGGTACGTCCAGCCATCGAAGCGTGCGTGTCCCAATGCACGACTGTGCATCCTGGAGTATTCGGCGCCGCTCATCAGCTTGAACCGGTCTTCGAAGATGAAGTAGTTCAGTCCCGCATACACGGCCTGATACCGGTCGCCCACTCCTGCCGGGACAACTTCCTGCTGATAGCGCGACTGCAGGTACAGTCCGCCATCGCCGTCACTCGCCGCATACTGCAACCGCAGGACCGCCTGCAGCGCGTCTGCCTTGCGCAGCAGGTGCTTGCCGATCTCCAACGTCGGGAGCACCGTGACGCCAAGCACTGACGCCGTGTCAGCGATCCCGTGCCCCGCCAGGAGGTCGAGGCCCATCCGAAAGCGTCCCGATCGCCCTTCGTGCCACACTGCAAGAATGTGGTCATACGGACTGAGCGCATTGTTCGCCGTGTGACCGTCGTTGAAAACGTAGTTGAGATGCAGGTTGCCACTGGTGAAGAAGAGCGGCAAGGGATGTTCCACCCCCGCCGCCGCCCCGATGCCAGCATCGAAGCTCGTGAACTCCCGGTCAATGCTGCCGCTGAATGCGCCGGCGCGAAAGGTGAAGCCGGCCACCTTCACCATCGAGGCTGCACCGACCACCTCACCGGGCGCCAACTGTTCGGTCAGCAGTCCGCGCTCGAACGTGGCAATCCGGTTCGACGATATCGTCCGCTCGAATCCTCCGAAGAGGAAATCCAGACGGCCGGCGCTCACCGACGCGGACTCATTGGGCGACCATTTCACGAACGCCTGATAGAGGCCATCGTAGACCGGCGTGAAGTCCTCACTGATCTGGACCTGCGCTTGCACCGTGAAGTCGCGGAACAGCACCGACTCGAGGCCAATGAACATCCGCCGGTTTTCCCACCCGGAAGCCTTGCCCTGCGCGGCGTGGACGGACCACGACTGCCCGTGATAGCGTCCCACGACGCCCAACGACTGGATCACGCGGTTGTCTTCGTTCTCGTAGATCCGGGTCGCTTCCCAGAGCCGCTCGTACAGTCCCTTTTCCTTGATGCGCTTCCAAAACGTCGTCGGCTCGGCGTCCTGGGCGACGACAGCCGACGGCACGGCCCACAACACCAGCCAGAGGAAGAGCGCGCGCGTGGGCCGCGACAGCATGCGAGGTCCGCCGACGATCCGTGACCGTCAGTACTTCTCGGGCACGTACCTGAACGGATAGTCGGCCGGGGTGTAGCGCCCGATCTTGCGCTCCGGCAGCTCGACCTTCTCGGCCTTCGTGTGCTTGTACGGGATGTGCTTCAGCATGTGGCTGATGATGTTCAGGCGCACCCGCTTCTTGTCCTCCGAGCGCGCCACATACCACGGCGACCACGCCGAATCGGTGGCCGCGAACATCTCGTCGCGCGCCTTCGTGTAGTCATCCCAGCGATCGTAGGACTTGACGTCCATCGGCGAGAGCTTCCAGATCTTGCGCCCGTCATCGATGCGCGACTCCAGCCGTCGCGTCTGCTCCTCGGGGCTCACTTCCAGCCAGTACTTGAGCAGGATGATGCCCGATTCGACGATCAGCTTCTCGATGTGCGGCACCAGTGCGAGAAATTTCGTGGCCTGTTCGTCGGTGCAGAACTCCATCACGCGCTCGACACCGGCGCGGTTGTACCAGCTGCGGTCGAAGATCACGATCTCGCCAGCAGCCGGCAGGTGCGTCAGGTAGCGCTGGCCGTACATCTGTGTTTTCTCGCGCTCGGTCGGCGCCGGAAGCGCGACCACCCGGAACACGCGCGGACTCACGCGCTCCATGATCGCCTTGATCGTGCCGCCCTTGCCTGCCCCGTCACGCCCCTCGAACACGATGCAGACCTTGAGTCCCTTCTTCTTCACCCACTCCTGCAGTTGCACCAGCTCGACGTGCAGTTTCTTCAGTTCGCTCTCGTACTCCTTGCCGCTCAACCGCTCGTCGCCGTTCGAGGCGTTCCGCACCGCGTCCTTCTTGCCCATATGCATGGTCCTCAAGTTGGTGTGCTGCTGTTCAGCCTGCGTAACTCAACGTTCCCCGCCATTCGGATCCACCCAGTCCACCGGATGGGTGTCCAGATATGCACTCACGGCGCTGCCCAGCGTCGGGAAGAACGCGCCCTCGCCGAATCGCTCGAACAGGCCGAAGCGCCTGAGCTTGTCCTTCACCGGATCCTTCATCTCCGCGAAGCACCACTCGATCTGCGCGGCACTCAACGTGTCGCGCAGTTCGGCCAGCATGTCGGCCGACGTGACATCCACACTGGTGACCGGTTCCGCCGCCACGATCAACCGGCGCACCGGCGTCGGCGACGAGGCCACGGCGTCCTGGACGCGCGCGCTGAACAACTCGGCGTTCGCGAAAAACAAGGGCGCATCCCAGCGAAACAGGACGAGACCCGGGATCAGGTGCGCCTCCGGATACCGCCGGATGTCATGATAGCCCCGCACGCCCGCGACGCGACCCATCACGGCGGAATGCGGACGCCAGCCATCCCAGAGGAACTCGATCACGGCCGCGACGATAGCCAGCCCGATGCCCGGTATCGCCCCCAGGACGGCCACGCCCACCGTGCACGCGACGGACAGCCAGAATTCCCAGCGCTGGATCCGATAGATGCGTCGCAGGTCGGCAAACTCGAAGAGGCCGATGGCGGACGAGATCACGACCGCTGCGAGCGCGGTGTTCGGGAGGTCCTGCAGCAGGTTGGGTGCGAGCAGCAGCAACAGCGCGACGGCCAGTGCACCGACGACGCCCGTGACCTGGGTCCTGGCGCCTGCGGCCTCGGCCACGGGCGTCCGTGACGCGCTGCTGCTGATCGGGAACCCCTGAAACAATCCGGCGAACAGGTTGGCCGCGCCGAGGCCCGCCATCTCCTGGTTGGGGTCGACGTACGTGCGCGTGCGCGTCGCATAGACGCGTGAGAGCACACTGGTATCCGCGAACGACACCAGGGCCACGGCGCAGCCTCCAATCACGACGTCGGCGACATCCGCGCGGCCGATCATCGGAAAGGTGAACGATGGAAGGCCCTGCGGCAGCGCGCCGATGACCGAGACGCCATCGCGCAGGGCGGGGTCCAGCAGCACGACCGCGATCATCGCGGCCAGCACGGCCAGCAGGATACCGGGCACGCGCTTCCACGGCTTGAGCAGCAGGATCAGCACCAGGGTCCCGGCGCCGATCGCGAAGGTGGCCCAGTTCGTGCGGCCGTCCAACACCGCCGTGACGACGCGCCCGAGATCGCGCAGCGGACCCGTGCTCTCGACCTTGAATCCCAGCAACTTGGGCAACTGCGCGATGAGCACCGTCAACGCGATGCCGTTCATGTACCCATAGCGAATCGGCTTCGACAGGAGTTCGGTCACGAAGCCCAGCCGGGTCACACCGGCGAGAATGCATACGACGCCCGACACAATGGCCATCATGCCGGCCAGCGCCACGGCGCGCTCCGGATCACCAGCCGACAATGGCAGGACAATGGCGAGAATGACGGCGGCCAGCGAGGAATCCGGGCCCAGCACCATGATCCGGCTGGGACCAAACAGGGCGTACGCCAGCAACGGGACGATGGTCGCGTACAGTCCGTGAATCCCGGGGACGCCAGACGCCACCGCGTAGGCGATACCGACGGGTACCAGCATCGTGGTCAGCACGAGGCCCGCCACGATGTCATGCCCCAACGACGGCAACTGGTAGCCGCGCAGCGACTGCAGTCCCGGCAGCCAACGTGCCACACCCGCCCGGCCGGCCGCCCCGCGCGGTGGAAGCCGTCCCGGCTCCACGTGCAGCGACGCAGAGGACATTTCGTTCATGAAGTCATCGCCGCCCGAAGGAACGTGCGCACCTGCAATGCGCAGGGAGGAGCTGCTGATCCGACGCTACGCGCTGCGCCCGACCCCCGCAAGCGCTCGGTCTTACTTCACTTCTCCACGCGTGGTATCATGACCGTATATGCACCTCACCAATGTTTCCAGTCGATAACGGAGCCTCGATGCGCACCGCGCGTTTCTTTTCGGCCCTGATGCCGTTGGCGCTGGCCGTGACACCGATCGCCGCCAGTGCCCAGATGGGGGCCGCCCTCCCCGGCAAGTACCGCATCAGTGGAGGGTGGCTCAGCAACTCCGCGAACGCGTCGGTCCGGCTGGACTCCCCGCGCTTCGGGATGGGGACCGAAGTGGATTTCGAGGACGACCTCGGATTCAAGAACACAGTGGGATCGGTGTTCGTGCAGGTGGCGTGGCAGTTTGCTGCGAAGCATCGATTGGACCTGGCCTACAACGACATCGAGCGGACGTCGATCAAGAACATCACCCGGGAGATTCAATTCGGTGACCAGACGTATCCGGTGAACGCGAAAGTGGGTGGCAAGTTCGGCACGCGGTTCATCAACCTGACCTATCGGTACGCCTTGTACCGTCGCGAAGGCTTCGAAATCGGCCCCAGTCTCACTATTCCCTTCCTCACCGCGACGGTCGGCGCGGGTGTCGAGACGGCCAGCGGCCAGGTGCAGAAGGAGGAGAAGGATGTCACCGTGCCCGCGCCGCTTCCGGGCTTGTTCGTCTCCGGGCGCCTGCATCCGAAGTTCTACCTGCAGGGCAACGCGCAGTACATGAAGGCGACGCTGTTCGGCGTGACCGTCGACATGACGGACTTTCGCGTGCAGGGTGTCTGGCTGCCCACCAGGCACGTCGGTGGCGGCGTCGCATGGAGCGGCAACCTGGCGAGCGTGTCGGGCAGCAAGGAAGATGTGCTGCAGGGACGGATGGAGTATGGCGTGAACGGTCCGAGCATCTTCGTCACCTTCCAGCCCTGACCCGCGGCAACGCACGAGCCCCCGAGACCGCTATGCGGTCTCGGGGGCTCGTGCGTTGCCGCGGGTTACTTGCCGGGCGTCTTGATCAGGCCGGCGCGCTGCATCTCCT
>CAZPON010000125.1:0-9151 GCA_964588045.1 uncultured Gemmatimonas sp. | reverse complement strand
CCGGCGTCGTGGCCGCCACTTCTTCGATGTCGATGCCACCGGCAGCGCTCACCATGAAGACGGGCTTCTTGGTGGCGCGATCGACGATGATGCCGACGTACGCCTCGGTCCCGATGTCGGCGGCGACGGTGACCAGCACCTTCTCCACCGTCAGGTCCTTGATCTTCATGCCAAGGATCGCCGTCGCCTTCTCGCGCGCGTCAGCAGGTGTCTTGCAGAATTTCACGCCGCCGGCCTTGCCGCGCCCACCGGCGTGGACCTGCGCTTTCACCATCACGGCCGTGCCATAGCGCTGGGCAATGGACTCTGCGGCCTCGGGGGTCGTCGCGATTTCGCCGGGCGGGATCGGCACACCGGCCGCCCGCAACAGCTCCTTCGCCTGATACTCATGTAGGTTCACGCGTTCTCCTAATCGAGGAATGCCACCGATCAATGCTATCCGGTGGCGTGCACTGTGCCAACTCAGCGCACGACACCGGCTCCTGTCGCCGCGCTATCGCGGCGTCCTGCCCAACAAGGTGCCGAGGCTGTCGAATGTGGCACCGAACCGGGTCCACTCGCCGCGACGCATCGCGTCCCGCATGCTGTCATAGAGGCGCGCGATGCGCTCGTCGCGGTTCATCCCGCCGGTTACGCCCGGATCGCGGCCGGGCCCGGTGGCTACGCCACGCAGGGACGCAACGGCATCGGCAATGGTGGGCCCAACGGCCAGTTGGCCGCCGTCCAGCACGGCCACCCGACTCACCATGGGCGCTCCGTCGGGGCGATTCCAGAGCAGGGACTGCACCAGGATGGGGCCGTTCTCGCCGGGCACCGCGCTCACGCGCCCCGCCCGCATGCGCGGCTCGCGCCGGCTCCCCTCGGGGATCGTTGCCCGCGCCGAATCGAGTGCCGCGCGCAATCGCTCGGCCTCCACGCCCCAGCGCGCACGTGGCAGCGCGGTGGAATCCCAATAGGTGGCCCGGTAGCGACCGCCAACGGCGGTGATGATGCCGTCGATACGATCGCCGCCGTCGAGCAGCGGAACACTCCAGGCCGATGCGGCCGCGATATCATTGGCCACCAGGTGAAACGGCGGCATGGTGCCGGTGAGCAGGCTGTCCGGCAGGTGGCGGCGAATGCTCCCTTCGAGACGCGAGCCGTAGCGGGCGAACGCGCGGGACTGCGCGATGGCGCCATCGGTGGCCGGCGGCAGTTGATCCAGCAGGCTTGCCGGCAACCCGCGCGGGGGTGCCACGAGCGTGGGAATGCGGTCGAACCATGTGCGCGCGATCGGGTCCGGTCGCTCGACGGGCACGAAGCGCACGCGGCCGGTGGTCGCATCCACGAGCGCCGTGGCGGCGAACTTGAAGTAACTGCGCTCGGCACCGGCGATGGACCATCGGTGGCTGAGCGGGAAATGCGCGGACGCGCTGTAGAGATTCACCGCCCAGAGCAGCACCCCCTCGTGCAGCACGGGATGGATGGCACTGCCCTGCACGAGCACGGGTGCCAGGCGCGCTACCCGCTCCCGCACGTCGCGATGCACCACCAGCCGCGTGCTCGGGCCGTCCTCCGCTTCCGCTTCGAGCAACGACGGGTCGCGCGCCGCCCACGCCTGCGCGATCCGCATGCCGAGGCTGCGCAGCGGCGTGCCGGGAATAGCGACGGGTTCCGTGACAATGCGAGGCGCCTGAAGCCCGGGCGCGGCAATCGGCTCGCCGAGGGGGTCGAGTTCATCACCGCGCGCGCCGGGCGTGACATCGAGCACGCTGTCGCGCAGCAGCGGCGCCGTGGCGTCGGCAAGCATCACGGTCCAGCGATCTGCACCACTGACGGGCCGGCGCACCAGGACGGCCGCGATGCGTCCGTCATCGGTGCGTGTCCAGCCCGCAGGACTCACGTCGAGCATGCCGCTGCGCCCCTCGGTGCCACGCACACGCGCGGCATCGGGATCCCACAGACTCATGCGGTCCGGCAGATCCGACAGGGCTACCCGTGTACGCAGGGCGGTATGACGCACCACCGCCACTTCCGGCGCGGCGATGCGAATCTCGTCGACATCATACGCGCGCCGGCTCACCAGCGTGCGGGTGGCCACGTAGCGTTCGTCGCGACGCGCCGGGTCGCCAAGCAGCGCGCTGCGCGAGAGGACGATGGGCAGCAACTGACGTCCGCCCAGCGCCGCGGCGAGCACGATCGTGAGCGTGACAAAGGCGGAGCGCAACTGCCCCAGCCATGCCGCGCGCAAAAAGATCGGTGCCGCCACCGCGCACACTGCCACCAGCACATGATCGGCCTGCAATGCGATCACGTGGTCCATGCGCAGGAAGAGCCCCTCGGGTCCACTGCCCCGTTGCAGCAGGTCGAACGCATCCAGCCGATAACTCCACGCCAGCAGCAGGAGCACCAGCGTGCCGAGCACGCTCAGGTGCCGGCGAACGTGCGACGACGCGATGATACGCCGCCCCTGCATGCGCAGGCTTCGCGTGAGCGCGTACAGCATCGTGGTGACGGTGATCATCAGCACGAGTGCGGCGAGCGTCCAGAGATACGCCGTTTCCTCGAGCGGCAGGGCGTACACGTAGAACCCCAGGTCGTGATCGAGGATGCCCTCGATCTCGCCGAAGGGCACGCCGTGCCGGGCCATCGCCACCGTCGTCCAGTCGGTGAGCGGCAACGCGAGCACGAGACCGATCAACCCGGCGGCGACGATCGTGATGGACAGCAGCCACCGGGCGGGAATCATCGCCGTCAGCTCGAGATTGCCGATGCGCGACGGCACGGCCACGGCGAGGATCGTGCGCCGCACGGCATGAAGATTGGCGAATGCGAACAGCGAACCGGCCACCCACGCCGTGCCCTGCAGCAGCAGGGTGTCGACGAGCTGTTCCCAGAAGATGCGCGGAACGCCCATCGCGTCGAACCACGCGTGCTCGACCACGAGCGACGTCACGGCGCGCCCGGCGAGCAGCAGGACCGCCACGGCGGCAATGGCGGCGACGAACCAGGTCCGCAGGCGCATATCAGGTCATCGCCGGCGCGCGCGTCAGATCCGCACGCCTTGCGTGTGCAACCACCCTTCCATCTCCGCGCGGATCGCGGCCAGGCGTTCCGCCGAGCGCGCTTCGAAGCGGGCAACGATCACCGGCTGCGTGTTGGACGCGCGCAGCAATCCCCAGCCGTCGCCGAACAGGACCCGCACGCCGTCCACATCGATGACGTCGTGGGTGGCCTTGAAGTGCGCGGCGGCCCGCTCGACGATCGCGAACTTCGCGGTCTCGTCGGTGTCGATGCGCAGTTCCGGCGTGGATACGAACGGCGGCACGTCGGCCAGCAACTCGTCGATGCGCTGGCCGGCGTCGGCCACGATGCGCAGCAGGCGCGCGGCCGCGTACAGCGCGTCGTCGTGCCCGTAGAATCCTTCGGTAAAGAACATGTGCCCGGACATCTCGCCGGCAATCGGCGCGTGCATCGCCTTCATCTTGTCCTTGATGAGCGAATGGCCGGTCTTCCACATGACGGGAATGCCACCGGCCTGTGCGATGCCATCGGTGAGCGCCTGCGAACACTTCACGTCGAAGATGATCGGCTGCCCCTGCCCCGTGCGCGCCAGCACGTCGCGCGCATACAGGATGAGGATGTGATCGCCCCAGATGATGGTTCCCGCGCCATCCACCACACCGATGCGGTCGGCGTCGCCATCGAAGGCGACGCCCATCTCGGCGCCGCTCGTGCGCACGGCCGCGATCAGGTCAACGAGATTCTCTGGAACCGTCGGGTCGGGATGATGGTTCGGGAACGTGCCATCACTCTCCGTGAACAGGCCGATGCCGTCGACCCCGAGCGCCGCCATGAGCTGCGGAGCAACCAGGGCGCCGGCGCCATTGCCGCAGTCGTACACGATGCGCGGTGACGTCCCATCGGCGCGCCGGATGGGGCCGATGCGCGCCGCAATGTCCGACACATACCGATCGATGACCTCGACGTGCCGCACCGTGCCCGTTCCGGCGGGAAAGCGGCCGGCGACGATGAGGCCGTACAGCACCTGGATCTCCGCACCGTGCAGCGAGCCCGTGCCCACGCACATCTTGAAGCCGTTGTACTCCGGCGGGTTGTGCGAACCGGTGATCTGGATGCCACCCACCACGGGCTCGTGATGCAGCGTCCAGTACAGCAACGGCGTCGGCACCACGCCGATGTCCACGACGTCCACACCACATTCGGTCAGTCCGCGCACCAGCGCATCACGCAGGGCGTTGCCGCTCGGCCGGTTGTCCCGCCCTACTGCGACGGCGCCGCGAATGCCCCTGGCATCGAGGTACGCGGCGTACCCGCGCCCCAAACCGTACGCCACCTCCTCGGTGAGGTCGCGTCCGACGATGCCGCGGACATCATACTGCCGGAAGATGGTCTGGCTGATGGACATGCGCCGCAGGTAGAAGGATGGCGCTCAGCGCGGAACGCTGGCGGTGCTCAATGGTGTCCTTGGCGGGGCCACCCGCCCGGCGTCACCGGAGGGTTGGGATGTCACGGCGATGCGCGCAAGCCGCGCCATCGGCGTCGGGAAAATGCCGAGCGCGATGATCACGACGGCCGTGCCGGCAATCAGTGCCGATGTCAGCGGTGTGCTCGACGGCACTGCCTTCCCTTCTGCGCGCGGTCGCATGAACATCGCGGCAATCACGGAAAGGTAGTACGCCGCAGAAATCGCACTGGCCAGGACCAGCACGACCGCGAGGATCGTCTGTGGAGCGGATGCCTGCAGTGCGGCCTGCAGCAGGTACCACTTGGCGAAGAAGCCCATGCCACCGGCCAATGGAATGCCGAGCAGGGAGAGCAGGAACACGGCCATGGCAACCGCGAGCGCGGGGCGCACCAGCCACAAGCCGGCAAGATCGTCCATCGTCGGGGCGTGATCGCGTCCGTCGTTGACCACAACGAGCACCGCGAACGCCCCCATCGTTGCCAGTGTGTACGCAACGACATAAAACAGCAGCGACGTCAACCCGGCGTTCGAGTTGGCGAGGATCGCCACCAGCAGGTAGCCGGCGTGCGCAATGCTGGAGTACGCAAACAGACGCACGAGGTTGCGCTGCGAAAGGGCCAGCACGTTGCCGAGCACCATCGTCACGGCGGCCAGCCACCACAGCACGGGATGCCAGAACGGTGACGCACCCGGGAGCGCCTCCGACATGAGCCGCGCAAACGCGGCGAACGCCGCCGTCTTGACCACGGCGGCCATGAACGCGGTCACGGGCAATGGCGCACCATCGTAGACATCCGGCGTCCACACATGGAACGGCGCCAGCGCCACCTTGAATGCGAAGCCCACCACCAGCAGGCCGAGCCCCACGATGCACATCGGTGAGAGAGCCGGATGCACGCCGATCCACGCCGCGATATCCACGAACCGCGTGCTGCCGACCGCGCCGAACATGAGGGCCATGCCGTACAGCAGGAATCCGGTGGAGAACGCGCCAAGCAGGAAGTACTTCAGCGCGGCTTCGGCCCCACGCGCGCTGCGACGATTCACGCCGGCCAGCACATACACGGCCAGCGACATCAGCTCGATGCCGAGAAACACGAACATCAGGTCGCGCGCCGCCGCCAGCACCATCATGCCCGATGCGGCCAGCAACATCAGCACCGGCACCTCGGGACTGTACGCCCCGCTGCGCGCGTGATCGGCCTCCAGCAGCACCAGTGACAGTCCGGTGCCGGTGAGCACGATCAGGTCGATGGCCCAGCGAAACCCGTCGCTCGCGAGCCGCTGGTCGGCAGTGCCGCCGGCACCGTCACCCCATGCGATGATCACGACGATACCAACGAGCAGGCACAGCACCATCGAAAGCCGGGTGATGGCCGCCGTGCGCTCGGCGCCCTCGGCGCTTCCCGTCACATTGCCCTGCGGCCGCCACACGGCGGCCAGCAACAAGGCCATGGCACCAGCCACCAGCAGGAGCTCCGGGGCAAGCGCCTTGAGCATCGCCACAGGAGATGCGATTGCGCCCATCTGTCAGCGCCCCATCGTGACGGGGGTGCGCGCAACGGGCGCATTGGGTCCGAAGCGCGCCGACTCGACGACATCGCGTGACGCCTGCTCGACGCGTCGCAACACGGGCCCGGGCGCAACGCCCATCCACAGAATCGCGACGACAAAGACGCTCATGACCGCCGATTCACGCGGCGTGAGATCGCGCAGGGACAGGTTGGCCGGTATCGCGAGCCGGTCGAACAGCATGCCGTGCACCGCGCGCAATCCGTACACGGCCGCCAACACGACGCCGCCAGTGGCGATGATGGTCAGCACCGGTTCCTCGGCGTACGTGCCGAGCAGCACGAGGAACTCTCCGATGAAGCCGTTGGTGCCGGGCAGGCCAATGGTGGACAGGATGGCGAGCACGAACACGATGCTGAACGCCGGAACAACACGCGCGAGCCCGCCGAACTCACCCATGTCGGTGGTGCCGCGTCGATCCTGGATCATGCCGACGAGCAGGAAGAGCGCACTCGTGGTGATGCCATGGTTGACCATGATCATGACGGCGCCTTGCACGCTCTCCTGCGTCAGCGCGAACGCGCCCAGCATGATGAAGCCCAGGTGACTGATGGAGCTGTAGGTGACGAGCCGCTTGATGTCACGCTGGGACATCGCCACCAGCGCACCGTACACGATCGCGATCACGGCGAGCACGAGGATCGTGCCGCGCACCGTGGGATGCAGCGCAGCAGCGGGAAACAGCGGGATGGCGAACCGGAGGATCGCATACACGCCGACCTTGAGGCCCAGCGTCACGGCGGCAAAGGTTGGTGCGCTGCCCTGCGCATCCGGCAGCCAGGTGTGGAACGGCACCAGCGCCGACTTGACCGCAAACGCCAGGAAGAACGCACCGAACATCATGAGTTGCTTCGATTCGTCGAGGCGAACCTGCAGCAGGTAGTCGAGGGCGAACGTGCGTCCGCCGCCGGCGTTCCACAGGGCGAGGATGGCGACCAGCATGAGCAGCGAGCCGACCAGCGTGAACAGCACGTAGCGCACACTGGCCCGCACCGACGCGCCCGTTCCCCAGATGCCGATGATGAAGTACGTGGGAACGAGCATCAGCTCCCACGCCAGGTAGAAGAGCAGCAGGTCGAGCGACACGAGCACGCCGATCAGCCCGGCGGTGAGCATGAGCACGAGCGAGCCGAACGCCGGCGTGCGCACACGCACATTGTTCCACGAGCCAAGCAGTGTGAGCGGCATGAGGAGCGCCGTCAGGACGACCATCGGCATCGACAGCCCGTCCACGCCCAGGCTGAACATGGCGCCGAGATCCGGCAGCCACGGCACGTCCACGCGCGCCTGCCATCCGGCCACGGCCGGATCGTACACGAACCAGAGCGCCAGACCCAGCGCGCCCTCGACGGCGAGCGCCGCAACGGTCAGGATGCGGGCATCGAGCCCATCAGCCGGCACGTCGCCGAGTTCTTCGAGTGACGCATCGCGCCCGAACATGCGCACGGCCACTGCGGCGACCAGCGGCCACAGCACCAGCGCGGGCAGGATCCAGTGCGTGACCCCAAAGGAGAGAAGGAGTGCGCGCATCGATCAGCGGAGCGTGAGGGCAGCGAGTACTGCAACGACACCAACGGCAATCATCCACGCCGACTTGCCCACATCCCCATCCTGCAGGCGCGCGCTGACCAGGGCGGCCGTGCGCGAAAGCAGTGATCCGCTCGC
The DNA here is from genome assembly GCA_964588045.1 of uncultured Gemmatimonas sp. Lineage (GTDB taxonomy): Bacteria > Gemmatimonadota > Gemmatimonadetes > Gemmatimonadales > Gemmatimonadaceae > Gemmatimonas. The sequence goes on along the minus strand of CAZPON010000125.1, from coordinate 1,446 downwards.
GCTGAACGCGCGATCGATGCCACCTTCCACGCCGCGCGCAAGCACGGTGTTGGCGAATGCGTTGACCGGCCGCACCAGGACCGTGTCGATGCCGGCGTCCACGCCGTACCCATCGGCCAGCACGCGCGCGAATCCGGTGTCGGGCTCGGCGTGTTCCTTGTCGCGCGTGGCACCACGATACCGGACCACGGCGAACACGATACCCGCGATCGCGACGGCGATGGCAATGCCGACCAGCAGTTGCTCGGTGGCGTGCGGCAGGTGTGCGGTTCCTGCGAGGCGACGCGCGCTCGCGCCCGTCACCGGGTCCAGCCAGTGCTCGAGCAGGCCGGTGGGCCCGAGCGGCACGAGCGCCGGCAGGTTGAGCCATCCGCCGGCCACGGTCAGCAGTCCCAGGATCACGACCGGGACCGTCATGACGGCAGGCGCCTCGTGCAACGCGGCCTGCTCGGCCTCACCGGTGCGATTGGCGCCGGTGAATGCCAGGATCATCATGCGCGTCATGTAGACCGCCGTGAGCAACGCGGTCAGGATACCCAAAGCATACACCACGTACAGGACGGTGCTGCCCGACACGCCGGCAAGCGACGCACTCGCCAATGGCGAGCCCTGCGCGCGCGCAAACACCGAGGACAGGATCTCGTCCTTGGAGAAGAAGCCGGCCAGCGGCGGCACCCCGGCAATGGCGAGCGTGGCAAGCGCCATTGCGCCTGCCGTGGCCGGCATGTAGCGCGCCAGGCCGCCCATGTTGCGCAAATCCTGGGCGTCGCCGTGCCGATGCGTATGATGGTACGCGGCGTGCAGGGCGTGAATCACCGAGCCTGCGCCAAGGAACAGCAGCGCCTTGAAGAACGCGTGCGTCACGAGGTGGAAGATGCCGGCCGTGTACGCGCCGCTCCCCACGGCCACGAACATGTAGCCCAGTTGCGAGACGGTCGAATACGCGAGGACCTTCTTGATGTCCCACTGACGCAGCGCAATGGTGGCGGCAAAGATCGCCGTCACCGCCCCAACCAGCGTCACCAGCAGCGACGCCGACGGCGCACCGGCGAAGATCGGTGAGGCGCGCGCCACGAGGTACACGCCGGCCGTGACCATGGTGGCCGCGTGGATCAGCGCCGATACCGGCGTCGGGCCGGCCATCGCATCGGGGAGCCACATGTACAACGGCAACTGCGCGCTCTTGCCAACGCACCCGAGAAACAGGAACAGCGCGATGGTGAGCACGACACCCGTTCCGGCCAGGCCGGCCAATGCACTGTGCGCGCCGATGAAATCGAGCCGCTGGGTGGTGGACCACATCAGGAACATCGCCACCAGGAAGCCGAAGTCGCCGATGCGATTGACGACGAACGCCTTGGTGCCGGCCTGTACGTTGGCGCGCTCGTTGAACCAGAAGCCGATGAGCAGGTACGAGCACAGGCCCACGCCTTCCCAGCCCACGAA
>CAZPON010000124.1:7961-9174 GCA_964588045.1 uncultured Gemmatimonas sp. | reverse complement strand
GTTCAGCGCGCCACGTGCCCGCCGCATCGGCCATTGCACGCACCTGCTGGCCGTTGAGCGTCACCGTCACGCGGACGCCCGGCGCGCTGGTCCCCCACACGGGGACCACGGTTCCCCGCTGCAGCACCACGCCCGGTCCGAAGAGGCGCGCCAACTGCAGCGTGGGCGCCGCGGTCGACGCGCGTGCGGCGATGCCGAGCATCATCGCACCAGCCAACAGCGCGAGCGATGCCCCACGCGTCACCCGTGCCGAACGTCCATGCACGGCCGTCACGCGTGCAGCGGCGGCAACCATCGGTTGGTGAATCACGGCGGGAGGTGCAGCGTGGCGTTACACAAGAGGTCGCAGCGGTTGTGGCAATTATCTGCCGAAGCCGGTAAGTTGCAGCGTGCCGCTCACACGGAGACGCCCATGAAGTCGATCGATCGTTGCCTGGTGGTTGGTGTCGTCATGCTTGCATTCGCGGTCCCGACACGCACGGACGCACAAGCGACGCGCGCCGAATCACCACCCCCCAAGCCGCCGAAGCCGACCGCCGACCTGATCACCGCGGAACAGCTGAAGTCGCGAACGTTTCCCGATGCGTACACGGCGATCGAAGCCCTTCGCGGCCACTGGTTGCGCGCGCGAAACCTCAATCCGCCCAGCGGATCGGTGATCAACCCCGGCGTCACCAGCGATCCGGGAAGGACCGGAAGCGCTCCGCCGCCAACAGGTCTTGGAGCAGGTGGAACAGGAATGCCGCGGGATGCAGCCGGCATCCAGGTGTACCTCGACGGCACGCGTCTCGGCGGTATCGAGACGCTCAAGGGCATCCCGGTGATCACCATCTACTCCATCCGCCGAATCAACGGAACGGATGCGCAGGCCCGTTTCGGCATCGGTCACTCCGACGGCGTCCTGTACATCGCGACCGGTCCGCACAAAGAGAGCAACTGAGTCCAGCGTTCCTGCTGCTCACCCCATCCCGTCGAAGCGCGACACGGCTTCAACGGGATGGGGTGATGTGCGTACGGCACCAGGTGCACCGCCTGATCAGTATCCGGGATTCTGCGGATACTTGGGTCCGACCACGACGCCGTCGATCTGTGACTGTGGAATCGGACGCAGCGCGTGCTTCAGCTGCACGTTCGCGCCGCCATGCGGATTGTACTTCTTCACGCGATCCACGAAGAACTGCGCGCCCGGACGAACCAGGTCGTACCACCGCGT
>CAZPON010000124.1:0-7951 GCA_964588045.1 uncultured Gemmatimonas sp. | reverse complement strand
CCACCGCGTGAATTCGCCGGCCAGCTCGCGCTCCCGCTCATCCATGATGAAATCGATGTTGATCTGCCCCGCGGTCACCATCTGGCGCGGATCGTTCTTGTAGGCAGGGGTCGCCGCTCGCACGCGGAGCACATTGATGTGCTGCGCCGCTTCGGCCGTGTTGCCAAGCCCGAGGGCGGCCTCGGCCGCGATCAGGTACACCTCACCGAGACGCAGCAGCACCTGCACCTTGCCGCCTTCCTGCGCGTTGAAATTGGCACGCAGGTTGTCCTGGAACTTCTTGAGCGCCGGGTACCGATCCCAGCTGATGTAGCCGTCGCTCGCGGCGGTGCGGTCGCCGCAGTACACGCTCGGATCGTCGTACCCGGTGGGGCAGATCGTGCGGATCATGTACTTCTTGCTTTGCCGGTAGGCCGTCGTCACCGGATGCAGCAGGTAGATGGCGGTGGTGTCACCAACGTTCACCACGTCACCGCTGCTGCAGAACGGGCAGCCCGTGCTCGGATTCCGCTGGCCGCCGGCGGTCGCAATCCACACCGTCTGGTAGGAGCCATCGAAACGCGTGTCCATGATGTCGCTGGCACCTGGTGTTCCGGCCCAGCGGTTTTCGAACACCTTGAGGCCGTACTGCGTCGGCATGAGCCGGCGGAACGGCCGCCCGTTGTTCAGGTCACGCGCAACGCCGACGCCAAACGCGCCGTTGTCGTACTGGCTGAGATACACCAGGTTCAGGTAGTTGTACTGATCGCCACCATCGTAGTGCGTGAGATCGTACGAGAACTGCACGGTGAAAATGAACTCGCGCTGTGCCGCGTTGTACGCCGCGTTCTCGCAGTAGCCCTGTCGCCCCGGATCCGCGCTGCGGGCCGCACACCAGAGATCGTTGTAGACCGGCGTCAGCGAGTACGTGCCGGAGTTGATGACGGCCTTGGCATCGTCGAGTGCCGCCTGGAAGTCGGCCTGCCGGTTGGGTGAGTAGCCCTTGTAGGCGCGCGTGAGGTACACCTTCGAGCGCAGGGCGCGCGCCGCGCCGCGCGTTGCGCGGCCGCGATCGGCCTGCGTCACGGGCAGCAAGGCGATCGCGCTGTCGAGATCGGCCAGGATCGCCTCGTACACCTTCGGCGCCGTGTCGCGCACGGCCTGGTCGACGACGCCCTTGTTCTCGTGCAAGGTGAGCGTCACGCTGCCGAACGTCTGCACCAGCATGAAGTACTCGAAGGCGCGCAGGAAACGCGCCTCGCCCAGCAGGGAGTTCTTCACGCCCTGCGGAATGCCCGTCGTGGCCGGACCGCGATCGAGCGCCGCGTTCAGCGTGTTGATCATCTGGTACGCAGGGTTCCACGTGTTGGCCAACGGCGCCACGGTACTGTTCAGACCACCCGTGTAGCCGCCGAACTCGCGGTTGTTCGAGCCGGCCTGGTCGGCATCCGACCACGTATCGGTGCCCGCCTGGGCCAGCGAGATGAGCTGCTCGCGCCCGTAGTAGCTGCGCAGTTGGCTGTAGCTGGCGACGACGGCGGCGTTGAGGCCGTCGGGCGTGGAATAGTATTCGCTGCTGACGCCGGTAATCAGCTTTTCGTCGAGGTTGACGCAACCGGAAAAGGCGGCAAAGCCCAGCGTCACGGTGCGAAGAATGATGCGCTTCATCGGAATTTTCGTCATCGGAGTGGTCTCGGTTACCAAGTGATGTTGGTGCCGATCAGGAGCGTGCGCAGCGTGGGGGCCGCACCAGCGACTTCCGGATCTGTGCCGAGGTAGCTCGAGGCGATGTAGGGATCCTGCGCGGTGCCGTAGAAACGGACGGTCTGTGCGCCGATCTTGCTCGCCAACCGGGCGTCCATCGTGTAGCCGAACGTGATGTTGCGGACGCGCCAGTGCGAGCCGTCCGTGTACAGGCGGGTCGTGGCGTACAGGCGCTCCACCTGGCCGAGATTCGGCGCCGGGTTCTTGTTCGTCGGGTTGTCCGGCATCCAGTAGTCGGTGTCGGCGATGACGCCGAGACGACCCGTGTAGCTGCGCGGCGTGCCGTCGATGAACGTGTAGCCCTGCTTCCAGGTGAGCAGGCCGGACAGGTCGAAGCCCTTCCACGCGAACCGGTTGTAGAAGCTGCCCACCCACTTCGGATAGCTGGTGCCGACGATCGTCCGGTCGTCCGCGTTGATCCGGCCATCGCCGTTGATGTCGGCCACACGCGGATCACCCGCCTTGAACGTCGAACCGTTCGCATTGAACGCCTTCATGGCCACCGAGTCGGCGTACTGCCACACGCCCTCCCACTTCCAGTCGTAGAACACACGACGCTGCGGGTCGCCCGGCAGGTTGATGGGCTGGCCCACGAACCAGACGTTGTTCACGTCCGACTGCGAGCCCGTCTGCAGCGCGGTGATCTCGTTCTTGTTGCGGGACCACATGATGTCGCTGGTCCACGTCAGGCCCTTCCAGTTCTGCAGGTTGATCGTGTTCAGGCCCAGCTCGAGGCCGCTGTTCCGGGTCGAGCCGATGTTCTGCAGGGTGGAGGTGAAGCCGGACGTGACCGGCAGCAGTCGCTGGAGCAGCAGGTCGCGCGTGTCCTGCACGTAGCTGTCGACCGTGCCGCTGATGCGGTTGCCCAGCACCGAGAAGTCCACGCCGAAGTTGGTGGCGTCCGTCTTCTCCCACGTCAGGTCGGGATTGGGAATCGTGCCCGGCCGATAGCCGCGCACGCGCGTGGTGCCGAACGTGTACAGCTTCGACGACAGCGTGCCCTGCGTCTGGTACGGGCTGATCGACGTGTTGCCGGTCGTGCCGTAGCTGGCGCGCAGCTTGAGCTGGTTGAGCCACCCGAGGTTCTGCATGAAGGACTCGTCGCCGAGCTGCCACGCCGCGGAGAACGAGGGGAAGAACGCCCACTTGTTGCCCGGCGCGAGCCGGCTGGATCCGTCGTTACGGCCCGTGGCCGAGAAGGTGTAGCGATCCAGCAGCGTGTAGTTGATGCGCCCCATCCACGACTGCAGCGCCCACTCCGAGATGGAGCTCAGGTTGTTGCCGGCCACGCCGGAGCCGAGATCGTACCAGAGCTGCGTGTTGTACGGCAGCTGCGTGGCGTAGAGCGAATCCTTCGTGAAGCGGTCCTTCTGGATGCTATACAGCAGCGTAGCGTCGAACGCGTGGTTGCCGGTGGTCTTGTTGGCCTGCAACAGGTTGTCGAGCGTGTAGACGAAGTCCGTCTGGTTGCGCGACATGGCCTGCGGTGGCTGGCCCTGGTTGGCGCTGTTCGCGCCGGGGTTCGAGCACGGACCATGCGTCCACGGATCGTTGTAGCACCCCAGGCTGGCGGCGGTGTAATCCGGGCCGAAGTTGATGCGGTAGCTCAGCCAGTCCCGCATCTGCAACTGGGCGTACACCGAGGCGAACGCGCGGGTCGTGGTCTGCTCGCGGATCATCGACAGCGCTTCGAGCAGCGGGTTGATGTTGAGCTGATCGTCGTCCGGTCGCGGATCGTACAGTCCGGCCGAGTCGGGGTTCGTATAGTTGGTCGGGCGGCCGAACGGCGTCATTGCCGTGGCATACCCGAACGCACCCTGCCCTTCACCGAGCTGCTGCAATGCCCGGCTCAACGACGCGCTGGCGCCGACCCTGATGTACTTCGACGTGTGATCCACCGAGCCGAACGCGTTGCCGCGCGTGAGCGCCTGTCCGGGAATCACGCCCGTCTGGTCAAAATAGTTGCCCGAGAGCGTGAATCGGGTGCCCGCCGACGAGCCGGAGATGCTGGCCTGGTAGTTCTGCTGGGCGCCGCTCCGCAGGACCGCGTCCTGCCAGTCCGTCTGGATGTTGTTCTGGTACGCGTACATGCGCTTCGATGTCGTCGTGCCCGGAACAAACGTGTTGCCTTGCAGCACCGTGGCCAGCGACGTGTCCTGGCCGTTGATGAGCGCCGCGTCCTGCAGGTACTTGGTGAACTGCTGCATGTTCATCATCGGGATGATCTGCACCGGCGTCTGCGACCCGTAGTAGCTGTCGAGGCTGTACGAGGTGCGCAGCTTGCCGTCGGCCGACCCCTTCTTCGTCGTCACCAGGATGACACCATTGGCGCCGCGGCTGCCGTAAATCGCCGTCGCCGACGCGTCCTTGAGGACGGTGATGTTGTCGATGATCGCCGGGTTGAAGTCGTTGATGCCGCCGTTGATCGGAATGCCGTCGATGACGTACAACGGCTCGTTCCGGTCGCTCGACATGGAGCGAATGCCGCGGATGCGCACTTGCATCGGCGCCCCCGGCTCATTGCTCGTCGCCACGATCTCGACACCCGACACCCGACCCTGCAACGCCTTCATCGGATCGCTGGTCGGGATTTCCATGAGCTTGTCGGAGGTCACCGTCTGCACGGCGCCGGTGACGTTGCGCTTTTCCTGCTCGCCGTAGCCGATGACGGTCACGCCGGTCAGGCTCGCCGGTGCCGCGATCAGCCGGAAGTCCGACGTGACCGATTGTCCGGCGATCACCGTCACCTGGTTGGTCAGGCGCGTGTAGCCCAACAACCTCGCCTGCACACTGCGCGGACCCGCAGGCACGTTGGTGATGGTGTAGCGACCGTTATCGTCGGTGACCGCCCCCAACTGCGTCCCCACAACCGTGACGGTCGCCAGGGGGAGGGGTCGGCCCGAATCGACGGTCACGGTACCGACGATTCGTCCAGTGGCCTGTGCTGCAGCGGTACCCGCTGAGATCAGGCTGAGGCCAAGAAATACTAACCAGCGTCGCATCAGCTGACCCTCCGAAATGCGGTGAGAGGACTGCGGGTGAGGTCACGGCAGGGCACGACGAGACCTGGATCGGTCCCAGCGCGCTCCGAGCGGAGCAGAAATCGGGGAGACAATGAGGGATTCCCGGGACGGAGATGTCGAACGCAACGAACGGGAACTGCGGGGGGAACGACGGAAGGCGGGAACTGCGAGGAGGCGGGAACTACCGGACGGCGGGTACCACGGCGTCAAATGCGGGGAGCACTCGACCGAAAAACGCGACCTGCAAGACCGACTTGACAGCGCGACCAAACAGTGGAACGTTCCATAAAACAGTGGAACGTTCCATGGAACGTTCCAGCACGCGCAAACATGTGGCATATTTCTGCAGGTGTCAACAGCGACCTGAAATAAACAACCGTTTTTCCCGCGTCGCCGTCACCGCCTACCGCCGTTCCCGCCTCGCAGCACCCCTCGCCGTTCCCGCCTGAATCCCCCTCCGCGCCGCTGGTCCCCACCGACCGGCGCGCTCTTGCTGACATGAGCCCACACCGTTCCAGTCGTCCCACCATCATTGATGTCGCGGCCTCCGCGGGCGTCTCCAAGTCGTTGGTGTCGCTGGTCATGCGGGGCGCCCAGAACGTCAGCCTCGAGAAGCGACAGTTGGTCCTCGCCACCGCCGCCCAGTTGGGATATCGGCCCAACGGGGTCGCCCGGGCCCTCGTCCAGCGACGATCCAACCTGCTCGGCGTCCTCCTCTCTGACTTGCACAATCCGTTCTTCGCGGAAGTCATCGACGGTGTGCAAGCCGAGGCGGGCGCGCACGGCTACAGCACCATCATGAGTGTCGTCGACCTGCGCGACCACGCGGAACGACGCGCCCTCGACACGTTGCTCGAACTGCGCATCGACGGATTGATCCTGGCCAGTCCCATGCTCGAGACCAGCGGGATCACCGCGGCCAGCAAGGAAGTGCCCGTGGTGCTCGTCGCGCGGCGTTCGCGCCTCTCCAGTGTCGACAGCGTCGCCAATGACGATCCCACCGGGGCTGGACTCATCGTGCAGCACCTGGCAGACCTCGGCCATCAGCGCATCGCCCATATAGATGGCGGCGGCGGCGCCGGTGCGGCCGAACGACGGAAGGGCTATGAACGTTCGATGGCCAAGCGCGGCCTCGATGAACACATCCGGATCGTCGCCGGCAGCTATACCGATGAAGGCGGGCGACAGGGCATCGGCGCGTTGTTCGATGCCGGCGAACGCCCGACCGCCGTGTTCGTGGCCAACGATCTCGCCGCGCTCGGTGCGTTGAGCGCACTCGCCGAACGGGGACTCCGCGTGCCCGATGATGTCTCCGTCGTGGGATACGACAACACCGCACTGGCCGCGGTCAGCCAGATTCACCTCACCACCGTCGACCAGCCGAGACCCGACATGGGACGCACGGCCGTGAAGCTCATGCTCGAACGACTCTCCGGCCGGCGCGATGTGGCCAGTCACGTGCTGATCCCACCCACGCTTGTCGTGCGCGGGACAACGGCACCACCAGCAGTCGTGGCGGCCCGATGACCGCGCGCGTGACGCGATATCGCCGACTGCTCCAGCTCCCTGCCCTGGCGTTGCTGATGTCGGCGACGCACGCCCAGCCGGTGACCGAAGACGGCTACGACCTGTGGCTGCGGTATCGGGCCCTGCCCGCGTCGGTCGCCACCACGTATCGTGCAGCGATCACGCAGCTCGTGATTGCCGGGGAATCCCCAACGACGCGCGTCACGCGCAGCGAACTGGTAACCGCACTCGGCGGACTGCTCGGCCAGGCACCGCCGGTGACCGCCGAGGTGACGCGCGATGGCGCAGTCATCGTGGGCACCGCGACGGCGCTGCGGCTCACCACCGACACCGCGTTCACGGCCGACCTCGCGCGCGCCGGCGGCGAGGGCTACGTGATTCGTTCCGTGGTGCGTGGCGGTCGTCGCGCCACGCTGATCACGGCCAACGAGGAGGTTGGCGCGCTCCACGGCGCGTTTCACTTCCTGCGACTGGTGCAGACGCACACGCCGCTCACCCGACTGCGCATCGTGAGCGCCCCGCGCATCCAGTTGCGCGTCCTCGACCACTGGGACAACCTCGATCGCAGTGTCGAGCGCGGATACGCCGGACGTTCCCTCTGGGACTGGTCCGCGTTGCCGGGCGCGCTGCCGGAGCGGTATCGCGACTACGCACGCGCGAATGCATCGCTGGGCATCAACGGCACCGTACTCACCAACGTGAATGCGAACGCCACCGTGTTGGCGGCGCCCTACCTCAGCAAGGTCGCGGCGCTGGCCGGTGTGTTCAGGCCCTACGGCGTGCGCGTCTACCTCACGGCGCGCTTCAGCGCGCCCATCGAGCTCGGCAAGCTGCCCACGGCCGATCCGCTCGATCCCGCGGTGCGCGCATGGTGGAAAACCAAGATCGACGAGATCTACGATTCCATTCCCGACTTCGGCGGCATGGTCGTGAAGGCGAACTCCGAAGGACAGCCGGGCCCGCAGGACTACGGGCGCTCGCACGCCGACGGCGCCAACATGATGGCTGACGCGCTGCAGCCGCACGGCGGTGTCGTGATGTGGCGCGCCTTCGTGTACAGCAACGACGTCCCCGTCGATCGCATTCGGCAGGCCTACGATGAGTTCAAGCCGCTCGACGGATCCTTCCGTGAGAATGTGTTGGTGCAGGTCAAGAACGGGCCGCTCGACTTCCAGCCGCGCGAACCGTTCCATCCGCTGTTTGGCGCGATGCCGAAGACGCCGTTGATGATGGAGTTCCAGGTCACCAAGGAATACATGGGACAGGATACCCATCTCGTGTTCCTTGCGCCGTACTTCAAGGAAGTCCTCGATGCCGACACGTGGGCCAACGGGGCCGGTTCCACCGTGGCGCGCGTCATCGATGGATCGGTGCACCGGTCGGCGCGCACCGGCATTGCCGGCGTCGCCAACATCGGCGACGACCGGAACTGGACCGGCTCGGTGTTCAACCAGGCCAACTGGTATGCGTACGGCCGGCTGGCGTGGGATCCGTCGCTTGGCTCCGCCACGATCGCCGACGAGTGGATTCGCATGACGCTCACGAACGATGCGCCGGCGGTGGCCTCCATTCGTTCAATGATGCTCGCGTCGCGCGAAGCGGTGGTGAACTACATGACGCCGCTCGGGCTCACCCACATCATGGCGACCGGACATCAC
>CAZPON010000123.1:0-9186 GCA_964588045.1 uncultured Gemmatimonas sp. | reverse complement strand
GGCCGAAGTCGACCAGATCATCTGCTGGCTGACCGGCTACGACTCAGCGGGACTCGCGCGCCAACTGGAACGGAAGGCCGACCTGGCGACGTTCTTCGCCGAGGCCCCTGCCATGCATCCCAACACTGCGAAAATCACGGGTGTTGTTTGTGGCGTGCGGGTCGAGGAGGTCGAAGACCCGCTGATGCAGAAGATCCGCTGGCTCGACAAGCTCATTGACGAACTCGCGAAGGGGAAAGCGATGGAGCGGATCCTGCGCACGTGAACCCGACGCATCCGTCGCCGCAGGCTTGTCGAAGGTCCTGGAGCGTAGTACTATTATGCACAGGAGGTATTACCGTGGCGAATCCGATGCGAACCGTGTCGTTCAAGCTTCCTGCGGCGCTCGATGAAGCACTCAGCGACTTGGCGCGCCGACGTAAATCCAGTCGCTCCGCCCTCGTGCGTGAGGCACTCGAAGTCCTTGCTGCGGGCAGCCGGCGGTCGGTCACGGCTGCCGTGGACGAGTTGACTGGCGCACTGGACGGACCGATTGACCTGTCCACAAATCCCAGGCACGCGAGCGGCTACGGCAAGTGACCCGCCTGTTGGTGGATACGGGACCACTCGTAGCGCTCCTCAATCGGCGAGACCGGCACCACGCATGGGTGCGAGAGGTCCTTGATACCCTCGAGCCGCCAGTGTTCACCTGTGAGGCGGTGATTTCGGAAGCGTGCTTCTTGTTGAGCCGGATCGCGGGCGGTCAGGACGCATTGCTCGAACTGCTGACCGCTCACGTCATCGAGGTCGACTTCCAGATGGCGAACGAGCTCGTGGCGGTTCGTGGCTTGATGCGGAAATTTGCAGCAGTGCCAATGGCACTCGCTGATGCCTGTCTCGTCCGCATGTCGGAACTCGATGCGACCAGTATGATCCTCACGCTCGACAGCGACTTCCAAGTTTATCGCCGCAATCGACGTCAGGTCATTCCCACCATCATGCCATGACCTGGTTCCGCGCCATCGTATTGCTCTCCATTGTGCTGGTGCTCGGCGCCGCCTCGGCGTCCGACGCGAATGCCCAGTCGGCCGTTGTCGAAGGTGTCGCGCGCGCAGCGGACGGAGACGCGCCAATCCCGTTCGCGCTCGTGCGACTTGTGCCTGCCGACACGACGGCGTCGACGTCAGGTACTCCGTCGCAGGGCATCACCAGCGCAGACGGACGCTACCGGTTCGTTGGCGTGGCGGCGGGACAGTATCGCGTGCAACTGCTGCGCATCGGCTTCCGTCCGGTGCTGTCGGACCCGGTGGTTGTCGCGAACCGCGAGACGGTGCAGCTCCCGCTGCGTGTTGTGGCACAACCGCTGGAGCTGCCGCCGGTGACCGTGACGCCGGAGACTTGCGTGGAGGCCCGCGCGCTCCCTCAACATCCGCAACTCCAGACGGTCTGGCAGCAGGCACGCGACGGCGCGTCGATCCGCGAGGGGCTCATGACGCGATACCGCTATAGCATCCTGACGCGCGAAGTAGGGTTCGAACACACGCCCACCGGACCCACGCCACCTGCCACGCTGGACCAGCGAGCGATCAGCGACCCGAAGACTGCACTCCAGCTTGCGGCGCGGCGCCGGGCAGACCGGCTTTCGCGCGGGTACTTCGGCTCGAACGACGGGTGGTACCCGCCCAATGACCTGGACGTGCTACACGAAGACTTCCTGAAAGCGCACTGCTTCCACCCGTCCATCGAGCGCGGTGAGGGAGAGATCGGGCTGCGCTTCCGGCCGCTGAAGGTCCGAAGCAACTTCGTCGACATTCGCGGCACGATCTGGCTCGATTCAGCAACGTATCTGGCCCGGCGGATCGACCTCGAGTACATGAACGGCGACGAATCACGAGGGACGGTTCGCATTGACTTCGACGACCTCGCCATTGCCGACGGCACGCTACGGATGCGCATCGGCCTAGAGTACGCGCTCCGACCGTCGCTGAGGAAGCCCGACAGGCGCACCGAGGGGAAAGTCGCGTTCACGTACTCGAACTTCGAGGAAGTGCCGCCGCGCTAGTTGTCAGGGTTTGTCGGGGGAGCTTGGAGGCGCACCGAACCACATCGTAAGCGCTTCCGTCAACCCCTGCGGCGTTCCGTCACCGACCCAGGCGACATAGCCGTCCGGGCGGATCAACACCGCAGCCGGCGCCGCGACTTCGCCGAGCACCGGCAATTCCCACGTGCCGGCATACGTCGCGCCGACGTACTGCACGCGGTCTGACCACGGCGCGACGTGATCGGCGATCGATGCGCCAAAGTTGAGCAGCACCGGCCGAGCTGTGTGCAGGAAACGGAAGACACGCCGCGTGCCGCTTGCGGTGACGATGTCGAGATCGGGCATGCGACGTCCCACCAGCGGATGCCCCTGCCCGAGTTCGTACCGGATGTCCAGGCCGGACATCATCCCGGCGATGTGCTTGCGTGGCTCCTCCATCCTCAGGAGATCGCCCACGATGCTCCGCACGGCCAGCGTGCGCTCATCTTCGCGGTGCAGCGCCACTTGCGCCATCGTGGTCTCGAGCACGCGCGCGCCAACCGGATGGCGCTCGGCGTGATACGTGTCAAGCAGGCTGTCCGGTGACGTGCCCTTCACCACCTGCGCGAGTTTCCATCCGAGGTTCACCGCATCCTGCACGCCGGTGCCGAGTCCGAGCCCGCCAATCGGTGAGTGCACGTGCGCCGCGTCGCCGGCGAGTAGCACGCGCCCACGGCGATACGACTCCGCCTGTCGCGTCATGTCGGTGAACCGGGAGATCCACGTCGGACTGTGAATACCATAGTCGGTACCGCACGCGGCGATGAGCAGTGACTTGAGATCCTCCAGCGTCGGCTCGGTGGTCGCATTCGCGTTCGGTTCGGTAACCATGACACCGATGGGGCCGATGTCCTTGTAGATGATCTGGCCGTCCTTGATCTCGTACTCCTCTCGTCCAAAGGCGTACGTGCCGGCCGCCGATCGATGCACGCCGTACGGCGGCGTTTCCGTCATCTCCACTTCGGCGAGGATGTTGCTCGTGGTCGCGTCCCATCCCGGGAAGTCGATGCCCGCGGTCTTGCGTACAAGGCTGCGCCCACCATCGCAGCCCACGAGATACTGCGCGCGCAGCGAGTCACCGTTGGCGAGTGCAACGTCGACACCGATGTCGTGCTGCATGAACCCAGTGATCTCGCGGCCGTAGAGGATTGGCACTTCGAGCTCGGTGACCCAGCCGGCGAGGATGCGCTCGATATGCTTCTGTCGCAGCGCGAGTCCGTAGTTGTGGCGCGTCGGGAAGTCACTGATGTCCAAACGGGTGACGGCAAAGCCGGTGACTTGTGCCGTTTGTCCCGCCGAGAGGAATCGTTCGGCAATACCGCGCTGATCGAGCACCTCGATGGTGCGCGAGGTGATGCCGAGGGCGCGCGCGCCGGAGAGTTCCTGATTGGGCCGGCGCTCGACGACAACGACGTCTACACCCGCCAGCGCCAGTTCGCCTGCGAGCATGAGCCCCGTCGGTCCACCGCCCGCGATCACGACCGCATGATTGATCATCGCCACTCCTGGTGAGAATGAGGCGCGAAGTATCACCGCGAGGGAGGGTCTTGCCGCAAGCCTCCGGGTCGCTGATATATATCGGTGGGAACGTGGCGACCTGTGGCTGAGTACGATCGCCGGCTGCGTTCAACCACCATCGGGGACTGCATGCGAAGAGTCACAGGCATTGGCGGCATCTTCATGAGCGCCAGGGATCCGAAGGCGCTCGGTGCGTGGTACCAGAAGCACCTCGGCATCGATGTGCAGACCTGGGGTGGAGCCGCCTTCACCTGGGCTGACGCCGATGGCAACGCGATCAAGGGCACGACGGTGTGGTCGATCGGTCCCAACGACGGCAAGCATTTCGCGCCGAGCACGTCGACGTTCATGGTCAACTATCGCGTCGAGGATCTCGCGGGATTATTGCAGGCGCTGCGCGATGAAGGGTGTGACGTGCTCGACCAGACCGATGACTCCGAGTACGGGAAGTTCGGATGGGTCATGGATCCCGAGGGCAACAAGGTCGAACTCTGGCAGCCGCCGGAAGGACAGTAGGGCAAGCGCCGAGTCATTTCATGCGACCCTACCGCAACCTGGATGGCAACGCGGGCGTGACGCACTATGAGATCGGGCCCGACTACGTGGATGTCCGTTTCCGGTCGTCGAAGGTCTATCGCTACTCGTACGCGCGGGCGGGACAAGTCCACGTCGAGCGAATGAAGGTACTTGCCGAGTCGGGGCGGGATCTCACCACGTACATCAACCAACATGTGCGCGACCTCGCCGACTGAACATCGACTCCTGATTCGTCGGACGTGAACGTACGGGTCGCGGCATATCAGGCACCACTGGCAACGACGGATCCACGCGAGGTAGTCGCCGACATTCGCGGCCAACTCGATCGGTGCGAGCGCGAGGCCGTGGACATCCTGTGCTGTCCCGAGGCCGTCATTGGCGGCCTCGGCGACGCGTCGGCGACGCCAACGCGCCATGCGCTTGGTGTGGCGAACGGCGAGCTTGCCTCGATACTTTCGCCACTCTGCAGTCGCACGGTGACCACCATCGTTGGGTTCAGTGAGCAAGGTGCCGATGGCCAACTCTTCAATGCGGCGGCCGTGCTTCACGGCGGCAGCGTGCTCGGCGTCTATCGCAAGAATCGGCCAGCGATCCGCAGGTCCGTTTACAGCGCAGGCACGGAGCTTCCGGTGTTCCGCGTCGGTGACCTTACGTTCGGGATCCTGATCTGCAATGACTCCAACTTTCCGGAGCTTGCACGGTCACTCGTCGACCGAGGGGCGCAGGTGATTTTCATACCGAGCAACAATGGCCTTCCGCCGAGCAAGGCGGACGTCGTAACCGAGACACGCTGCGCCGATGCCGCGATGGCGCGAGCGCTCGGGGTCGCGGTCGTGCGGGCGGACGTCGCGGGGCGCACCGAGGCCCTCGTTGCCTTCGGCACCTCGGGAATCACCGGGCCAGGCGGCGACGTACGACAAATCGCACCAGCGTTTTCTGCGGCGCTCCTGATCGCCGATATCTCGCTCGAACTGGCGCGTGCCGATCCAACACCACCTATTTCTGCCACCTGACAGATCCTGTTGCACGCGACACCGATTCGCCGTCACGATTCATAGGGGAGAGAAGAGGATGCCTCTGAGGCCGTTGCACACCGTTTCACTTCCATCTACCAGCGGAGATTGAGATGAACGTGCTCCGTCGAGTACGAGGCGTCCTGGGAACAGCCATGCTCTGGAGCATCGCGTCGGCTCCGGTGGGCGTTGCGTGGAGCTTCACCGTCTGGATTGGCGCAAGTAAACCCGTACGCGGCGAGTGGGCGCCATTTCCTCCAGTGATCGGACCGATGATCATGTGCGCATCCTGGGGATTCGTCGGCGGAGCGCTCTTCGCAGTGGCTTTGTCGTTGTTGGGGCGACGACAGTCGACAGTCGAGAGTCTGCGTCCCGGTCGCTTCGCCTTGCTTGGCGGCGTTGTTGGTGCGGTATTGCCCTTGGTGTTCCTGGGCCCAAGCTTGTGGCTCGTCGGTCTATGTGGCGCGATTGGTGCCACCGTCGCAGGAATGGCACTGTGGACGGCACGACGGAACAGCCTTCGCATTGCCGCGAGTGCAGTGCCGTCGCCGATGGAGGACGTATGAGCACACGGAATCCCAAGGTCGATGCCTTCGTGCGTGACGAAGGCCATGCTGGCGCCCTTTGTCGAGTAGGGTGTTTCCGCACCGCGCGTCAGCACGACGCTGACAGACTTGCCGTCTCGTGCGCAGCACCTTGAGGTGACCCGCGCGCTGCGCGCGGCACACAGGAGCGATCGTGCGCAAGGCTCTGCTCATCTGCGGCATCCTGTCGACGTTGCTGTACGCGGCGACCGACCTCGTCGGTGGACTGTCGTACTCCGGCTACCGCTTCGCCTCGCAAGCCGTGAGCGAACTCATGGCAACCGGTGCGCCATCCGAACCGATCGTGGATCCGTTGTTCCTCGCCTACGGCGCACTCGTGGTGGCATTCGGAATCGGCGTGCTGCGTGTGGCCGGCGAACGCCGCATCCTGCGCGTGGTCGCCCTGCTCGTCATCGCGTATGCGGTCATTGGCCTCACCGGGCCGACGCAGTACGAAATGCATCCGCGCGGCACGGCCACGCTCGCCGACGACATGCCGCACATCGTGCTCACCGCCGTGCTCGTGGTGCTCACGGTTGCATGGACGGCCATCGCGGCGTTCGCATTCGGACCGCGCTTCCGCCTGTACTCGTTTGCGACACTGGCCGTGATGTTCGTGCTGGGCGCCCTGTCCAGCGCCGACGCCGCCAACCTGGCCGCCAATCAACCGACGCCATGGCTCGGCATCCGGGAGCGCATCACCATCTACGCAGCGCAACTCTGGATGGCCGTGTTCGCGCTCACACTCCTGCGCGCGCCGCAGCCCAGCGTCGCACCCATGCGTGAACGCGCATGAAAGACGTCGCGCGGCGGCACCCGGCGTTCTGCTACTTTGCGCTCACGTTCGCGCTGTCGTGGGGCCTCGTGATCCTCGTCGTCGGCCCGGGAGGATTTCCCGGGACGCCCGACGAGACCGCAGCACTTCTTCCGGTCGTGGTCGTCACACTGCTGGTGGGTCCGCCGGTGTCCGGCCTCGTACTCACGGCGCTCGTGCATGGAACCGCGGGCTTTCGCGACATGTGGTTTCGCCTGCTCACATGGCGCGTTGGCGCTCGGTGGTACGCCATTGCGCTGTTGGCGACGCCCGTGCTGGCCGGCGCGGCGCTCCTGGCGCTGTTGCCACGGTCTGCCGAATACCTGCCGGGCATCGTGGTAACCGATGACCGGGTGTCGCTGCTCATCACCGGCGTCGCCGTCGGCCTGGCGGCCGGTGTGTTCGAGGAAATCGGGTGGACGGGGTTTGCGCTGCCGATGCTGCGGCGGAAATTCGGGGTCGTGGCGTCCGGACTGGTGCTTGGTGCGCTGTGGGGTGCGTGGCACTACATCACGGCGATCTGGGGATCAGGAACGGCGTCGCGCGATTTTTCGGTGACACTCTTCCTGCCGCAGATCTTCTTCTACGTCGGCGTGCTGCCGGCGTACCGGATTCTCATGGTGTGGGTGTACGACCGCACCCAGAGTCTCCTGCTGGCAATGCTGATGCACGCGAGCCTCACGGGCAACGTGCTCTTCATTCTCGCGCCACCTGCCATTGCGGGGCTGATGGCCCTGGCATGGTACGTCGTGTTCGCTGCGGCACTGTGGATGGCCATCGCCGTGATATTGCGCAGGGATCGGGGCACGGCGTCGGCCTGACTCGATCGGCATTGACGTCGCGCGCCCTTTCGCGCAGGTTGCGTGCAGCGCGCGCTGGGGCGCCTCCTGTCCGCGGCAAGGGATACCCACCCAGAGTGAGTCGGTTCGTGTAACACGTCGAACCTTCTTCCAGCCTGTACTTCAGCGGACGACAGGCGCCACGGAAGGAGGTTGTATGCACGGGCAATTCACGCCCGCGGAGACGCTCGAGCGTCTTCGCAAGGACGCCAAACGCCACCTCAAGGCGTTCCGCAGCGGCGACGAGCACGCAGTTCGCTGGTACCGCGGCCTGCTCCCCGATGGTCCGTCCAGTCCCACGCTGCGCGACATGCAGCACGCCGTCGCGCGCAGCATCGACTTTCCGGGATGGGCCGCGCTCAAGCTTGCGATCGAGACGCCATTGCCGGCGCCCGAATCAAAGGAAGGTATCGTCAACCACTTCCTCGACAACGCATGCCCAGACCATCACGTGCGCGGCCGGCAGGATCATCGCCGCGCCGAAGCGACGGCGATGCGGCTGTTGGCGCAGCATCCATGGCTCGCGCAACACAACATCTACACGGCAATCGTCTGCGGCGAAGTCGACGTCGTCCGTGACGCGATCGCTCGCGACGCCAGTGTCGCTGTCAGGCCGTCATCCCTGCCAAGCGCCCGTCGCGCCATGAGTGGCGGCGCCAACGACCTGTACGGTTACCTTGGCGCGAAGGGTTGGACGCCGCTCCTCTATCTCGCGTTCACAAGACTGTCGCACGCGGCGACCAACGAGCACGCCGTTGCCATCGCGCGCATGCTACTCGATGCGGGCGCAGACCCAAATGCGTTCTTTCACGCCGGTGGCGGTCACTACACGCCGATGACCGGCGTCGCCGGCGAAGGTGAAGAGGACCGCCCGCCGCACCCGCGGTGCCAGGAGCTGACGCAGCTCCTGCTCGACTTCGACGCCAATCCCTACGACATCCAGGTCGTGTATAACCTCGGCTTTCGGTCGGAGTACCTGTGGTGGCTGCCTCTCATTTACGAGAGCTCAGTCAAGCGTGCGCGCATTGCGGATTGGCAGGACCCGGAGTGGCGGATGCTCGACATGGGTGGCTACGGCTGCGGCGCGCGATGGATGCTGGATCACGCCATCGCCAAGGCGAACACGAGCCTCGCAGCGTGGTGTCTCGAACACGGGGCCGGGGCCAATGCGCCGCCAAGTCGCAGCGGGTACCACACATCGCGATCGCTGTACGAGGCAGCCGTGCAAGGCGGTCGCACCGAGATTGCGGAGCTCCTGCTTCGTCACGGTGCAACGCGCGTGAAGGTCGCGCCACGTGAAGTCCCGCCGTACGAGGCCCTGCATCGCGCGGCCCGTGAGAACCGCCCCGACGAGATTCACCGCCTCATCGACGCCGGTACTTCGCCGGACATCGCCGATGACCACAACTTGCGAGCGCTGCACGAGGCTGGATATGCGAACGCGCTCGACGCAGCGAAAGCGCTCGTCGAGCGCGGCGCGGAGATCGATCCAAGGGAGAGCCGCTGGGGAAGCACGCCACTCGGCGGCGCGTCGTACTTCCTCAGGCGCGAGGTGATGGACTTCCTGGCGCCGCTCAGCCGCGATCTCTGGAACCTCGCCTACAACGGATACCCGGCTCGCGCGCGCGAGCTCTTGGCCGAGAAGCCGGAGCGCGCGCGTGTGGACTGGGACGAATGGTCACCGCTCCTCTGGCTGCCACCGCACGACGAGGACCTGGCACTCGAGACGGCCAGGCTCTTCGTGATGCACGGTGCCGATGCACATCGCCAGGCGAGCAATGGGGCCACACCGCTGGCACGGGCTGGTGCGCTCGGTATGCCA
>CAZPON010000122.1:0-9190 GCA_964588045.1 uncultured Gemmatimonas sp. | reverse complement strand
TCCGCAGCGTGTTCAGCGAGCTCGCGTCGAAACACCTCGGTGCGGCGTCACTCGAGCGCATCTTCCCCGGCTATGCGTCGCCGGAGAAGCACTGGCTGGGGATCATTCAGGCGTCGACTCGTGGACAGTGACGCGGGCGCGAGCCGCCAACACGTGCCGATCCCGCCATCCGTTCACTGAGCAGGACTCCGCCGCAGACGGTACAGCCGGACGTGCTCGACATCGAGAGAATCGAACCAGACGCCGAGCATGAAGTCAGTTCCGACGTGCCAGGGGCGCACGCGATCGGGTACCGCAACCGAGTCGGCCAGGAGACCGTCGCGCCGGTACACGTACCAGACCTTGGGGGCAACCTCCGGCGAGCACGCGCATCGAGCGCCCCGTTCTGTCGATTGCAAGGAGACGCGGCGTCCCGTCAGCGACCAGGATGGCTCCCGACGCGAGGCGCACTGCGCCTGTGATGCGGAAGAAGCCGTCAGGTTCGCCTGCGACATCCAGCGTGGGAACAGGCTCGATCGTGATGCGAGCCTGTTGAGACTCGGATCCCGGCGCGTCGCGAGCTGTACGCGAAGGGTCGCCCGTATCGTGACCCATCAGCGCCAGCAGCGGGAGCAACGTGCCCAAACGTCGAACAGATGTTCTCATGAATAAGCTCTCATGCCAGTGCGATCACTCTCGACGCTGCCGCCGTTCCTGTGCCGTCGCGCGCCGCAACTCGTCGAGCACCTTTCGCGCCGCGGCGCGCCCGTGCTGGTCTGCGATCGCATTGATCGCCGCCTCCACGGCCCGGTTCAGCTCCTCGAAAGCCATGTCGGGTGCGCGAACGCTCCGCGGCGTTCGCGGTGGCTCGGGCGGTTCCGGTGCTTCGATCATCGCGATGCGCGCTTCGGTCTCGCACGATTCCGTCGGCACCGTGCCGGCGCGGAACCACTCGCGCCGCGACTCCCCACACCAGTCGCTCGCCAGCTTGCCGGTGCCAACATCGATCGTGGCGGAGACGATGCCGGCCGGCGCGCGCCACGCGACATCCTGTTCGGGGCTGTGCCAGCCGTCGCGCAGGAATCGCGCCCACACCGGTGCAGCGAGCCGTCCGCCTGACGCAGCATCGCCGAGCGACCCGGGATCGTCGCGGCCGAACCAGACGCCGGCCACCAGTGTTGGTGTGTAGCCCACGAACCAGACATCCGCGCCGTCATTGGTCGTGCCGGTCTTGCCGGCCACCGGTCCGCGAATGCCGACGTTGCGCACCGCGCGACCGGTGCCCTCGTCGATCACGCTGCGCAACAGTGACGTCACGAGAAACGCCTCGCGCGCATCGAGCACGCTCGCGCTGGCCATCGGCGGGCGCGACCAGAGCACGCGACCGAAGATGTCCTCGACGCGCTCGATGGCGTACGGGTGCACGCGAATGCCGCCGTTCCCGAACGGCGCATATGCGGCGGTGAGCTCGAGCGGTGTCACCGCGCCGGCGCCAAGCGCGAGTGCCGGCACGTCGGGCAACGCGCTCATGATGCCCATCGCGCGGGCCTGCTGCCGGATGCGCGGAATACCGACATCACGACTCACCCGCACGGTGGCGGCGTTGGCCGAGTGGGCGAGCGCGTGGCGCACCGTCACGCGTCCCGCATACACGTCGTTGAAGTTGGCCGGTGTCCATTCGGCGCGACCTGCGCCGATGGTGATCGGCTCGTCGTCGACCATCGTGGCGTTGGTGAACCCGTGCTGCAGCGCAACAGCGTACACGAACGGCTTGAAGGCCGACCCGGGCTGGCGCTTTGCGCGGAGTGCGCGATTGAAGCCTTTTCGCTCCACGCGACGCCCGCCAACGAGCGCGCGAATGGCACCGGTTGTCGGATCGAGCGCCACCAGGGCGCCCTGCGCGCGCGCCTCCCGCGTACGCCACGGGCGCCACCACTCGCGTTCGCCGTCCACCTGGGCTGCGCCCTGCGCGATCGCGCGTTCGGCGGCAAGCTGTGCGCGCTTGTCGAACGTGCTGTGTACGCGAAGCTGGCCATCGTTGAGCCCGGCCGGAATCGCACCGATGGCGCGCAACGAATCGAGCGATGTGCGCACCGTTTCCACGGCCCAGGAATCGGCGCGACGCTGCGGACGCCATTCGCCGGGCAAGCTGGCGATGTCCGCGCGGCGCGCGCGCGCGATCTCGGCGGGCGTCGCCACCCGCTCGCGTTCGAGCACATCGAGCACGATGTCGCGCCGCGTCCGCGCGCGTACCGGGTCACGTCGCGGGGTGTAGCTGCTGGGCGCCTTGGGCAGGCCGGCCAGCAGCGCCGCCTCGGCGAGGGTCAGATCGCGCACGCTCTTGCCGAAGAGATCATGACTCGCGCCCTCGACACCGTACACCCCGCTGCCGAGATAGATGGCGTTGAGGTAGCGCTCAAGAATGGCCGGCTTGTCCAGCGCGTCCTCGATGAGCAGGGCGTATCGCCATTCGAGCAGCTTGCGTGGGATACTGCGCTCATTGGCCCGATGACTCAGGAAAACGTTGCGGGCCAACTGCATGGTGATGGTGCTGGCGCCCTCGCGCACACCAAGCGCCTTGACGTTCGCAACGAACGCCCGGGCCAGCCCGCGCCAGTCGATGCCGTGATGCGTGTAGAAACGGCGATCCTCGACGGCGACGAACGCCGCCTGCACGTGGCGCGGAACGCGCGACAGCGGGACGTTGA
The DNA here is from genome assembly GCA_964588045.1 of uncultured Gemmatimonas sp. Classification (GTDB taxonomy): domain Bacteria; phylum Gemmatimonadota; class Gemmatimonadetes; order Gemmatimonadales; family Gemmatimonadaceae; genus Gemmatimonas. The sequence continues at coordinate 6,503 of CAZPON010000122.1, read as the reverse complement.
CGCGCTTGACCGACGACAGTGGCGCGATCAGCGCGCCATGGGAGTCGAGCAGCGCGCCACCCTCGGTGGGCTGCCAGGCGATCAGTTGCTGTGACGTGGGACACCCGCGGAAGCCGCAGGAGTACCACCAGGACACCGATGAAGCGATACCGATCGCCGCGACGACAGCGGTGTACCAGAGTGCACGACGCACGCCGGGGCGCAACGGGCGCCAGCGTGACGACGACAGCGGCAGCGCCGTCGATATCTCGCCGGCCGATGCTTTGTCTGCGGAAACGTCACTACCTTTCGCCGTCATCGCCGCACCCCCGCTCAAGGACGCTCGCACCACCGAATGCCGCGCTCACAACTATCACGCCATCGTTTCCGCCTGCAGCATTCCCGGCGCATTGGCGCGCTGCTCGCGGCGTGCGCCATCACCGGGATGCTCGTGCCTGGAACGGCGGGACACGCCCTCGTACGTTTCGAGAAGCCAGGAAGTGCCACGGTTGGTCCCACGCAGGACAGCCTGTCGCCGAGGCCGGTCGTCAGGACCCCGAACGAGCTGGGACGAATTCCGATTCTGGAGTGGCATCAGGTGGTCGATGCCGACGGTTCGTACAAAGTGTCGCGGGAGCGCTTCCGGTCCGAACTGGCCGAACTGCATCGGCGCGCATACGTCCCGATCTCGCTGGCCGACCTGCTCGACAACCGCATCGATATCCCCGCCGGCAAGTCGCCGGTGCTGTTCACCTTCGACGACGCGTCGCCGAGTCAGTTCCGATACCTGGAGCGGAACGGGAAGCTGGAGGTCGATCCGGGCAGCGCGGTCGGCATTTTGCTCGACTTCATCAAGGCGCACCCGGACTGGAAGCCGCGGGCGGTGTTCTGCGTGTTGCCGGCGGCTTCGGCCGGCCATGCACTGTTCGGTGACAAGGGCATCGATGGCCAGCAAACCGCGTGGCGCGGTCCCAAGCTGCGTTTCCTGGTGTCGCAGGGCTTCGAGCTGTGCAACCACACGCTCTTTCACGCGAAGTTGAGCAAGGCGTCCGACGCCTTCGCGCAGGAGCAGATCGCGCGTGGTTCGATGGCCATCGATTCCGCCGTGCCGGGGTATCGCGTGCGCGGATTCGCCTTGCCATACGGCCTGTGGCCGAAGAACCGTGCACTGAGTGTGCGCGGAAGCTGGTACGACGCGAAAGGCCGGCGTGAGGTATCGTACCACTTCGACGCCGTGTTCATGGTGACTGGCGGTCCGGCGCGCAGTCCGATCGATCCGTTGTTCGATCCGCACGCGCTGCCCCGCGTGCCGTTGCAGGGCGGAACCCGGTTGTCGACCACGCTCGACCTTCTCGACCGGCCGGGCCCGATGTCGCGCTACGTGTCGGGCGGCGTGCGCGCGACAAGCGCCATGTCGGGCCAGTGACCTGCTCGCGGCGGCCAAGCTGATCGCGATGCAACCGAGGCGGGGCGTCTGGCGCATCGGCGTCGTGGCGCTTGTTGTCGCCTACGCGGTCAGCATGGTGGTCCTGACGTTGTACCTGCGAACCTCGGGCGACGTGACACCGTGGGGCATGGTCCTGCTGTTTGGGCCGCGCTGGTTGCTGCTGCTTCCGTGGTTTGTGCTCGTGCCTGCAGCATGGCTGGTGAGCCGACGCTTGGCAGCCGGAGCGCTCGCAGCCGCACTGTTCACGGCCTTCGGCGTTGCCGGACTGGAAGTGCCGTCGATCGGCGGCGCCACGCCGGCGCGGCGCGCTGTGCGCCTCGTGACCTACAACACCGACAGGTCGCGGGTGCTGGCCACTCAGGTTCGTGGAGCGCTGCGCGACTGGCGGGCCGATGTCGTGCTGTTCCAGGATTGCAGCCGCGTGCTCGCCGATTCGCTGCGGGCGGTGTCCGGCAACCAGGTTCGCGTCGTGTCGGAGTTCTGCATTGTCTCCGCGCTGCCGATCCGACGTATCGATACCCTGCCGTCGCCGATGGCCGGTGACCAGCGCACGAGTGCCGTGCGCGTCGAAGTCGAAACGAGCTCCGGTCCGCTGGCCGTGTTCGGTGTGCACTTCAAGAGCCCGCGCGACGCGCTCTGGTCGGCGCGCCACCTGAATTTCGCACTGATCGGACGTAGCATCGCACGGCGCACCATCGATTCACGGCGGGTGGCCGTGTGGGTGCAACAATCGACCATGCCGTTCATCGTGGCGGGTGACTTCAATATCCCGCAGGGCAGCGCTATCCTGCGCCGCGACTGGGGCGCGCTGGAGAACGCCTTCTCGGCGCGGGGCTGGGGGTTCGGCTACACGATGTTCGCCGGCAAGTTCTCGGTGCGCATCGACCATGTGTTCGTGGCACCGACGCTGGTCACGGAGCGAATCGAGGTACAGCGCGGCTATCCGTCGGAACACCAGCCGGTCTTGGCGGATATCGCGTGGCCAGCTCGTTAGAGTTTGGAGCAGGGAGCAGGGAGTACGCCCTCACCACGCGTAGTTGCGAAGGGTCTCGAGCGCGGTCTCCAGCGCCGCGCGCTGCTGCGCATTGGGCGACAGCGCCCAGAGATCCTCGTACGCACTGATCGCCATCGCGAGCGCTTCCTTGTCATGCTCGCTGGCCGCCAGCGACGCCGCGTTGTCGGCCAGTGCCGCCTTGGCCACCTGATCGGCCGGGAATCGCTGGGTGACCTGCAGCCAGCGAATCGTGCGGTCACGCTGATTCTCTTCCGTCAGTGCCCAGAGATGCCAGGCACCGCGATTGTCGGGATCGGCCGCAAGCGCCCGGCTGGCGAGGTCGCCAACAACCTCGGGCCCGCGCCCGGACAGCCAGTACGCATTGGCGAGAATGACGAGCGCCCGCGCGTTCGCGGGCTGCTCCTCGACTACGCGCTCATATAGCGGCCCGGCCACCTCGGGCATGTGCAGCCACGACTCGGCGGCGGCGACGATCGCATCCGGCGTCGCGCCGTCGCGCGCCTGATGCAGGCGGGCCATGAGGGTTCCGATGTTTCCGGTCGCCTCGTACTGGGCAACCGCATCGGCGATCGCGGATGGGAGGTCGGCAGGCGGTGCAATCATGGCGGGAAAAGTAGCAACCGTGTCACTGTTGGCGGGCACGGGCGACGGCGGTAATGGCCGGGCGGGTTGCGCAGATCGCTGCAGATCGTAATACTCCAAGGGTAGCGATTGCGAAGGCTGGCTGTCCGGGCTCGAGGCAGTTCGTTTGCCGGAACCGGAGCTCCTCGCATCGAGTGCCAACCGGGGTGTCGGGTCTTTCCTTCGGTGGCATGCCCCTCCAGTGACTGGTGGCGCGAGCGATTCGCGCACCCCCGCGGTACCGATAGGGCGCCTTGCGTCATTTCGGCTGTGTGACGGCACGACCATACCCGTCCCGAATATTCCGCATTTCCAGCGCATCACTGCGCCCCTCGAGTTCACGAGTGGACTCGGCTTTTCTCGGCCCATGGCTCTTTGAGCCATGGTGCTGCGCTCCGTCCGTCCGGACGAGAGCCCACGTATCACACGCAGTTTCCGAATGAACGAACCAAAACGCCCCAGTCGCCGCGGCCGTCCCCGGTCGAAGCCGAGCCCCGAGAACGCCGGGGATCCCAATCCGTATCTCGACGCGCCCGACACCGGGCGGTCCATCGAGGCCTCTGCGCCGCCGGCTGAGCCGGCTCGCCCTCCTCGTCCAGCCCCACCACCTCCTCCTCCGGCGGAAATCGTCGTCGAGCGCAGTGCCACCGATCAGCTCGAGCGCATCCAGCGCATGGAGCAGATGGATCGCATGGAACGCGCGGCTCGAATGGATCCCGCCGAACGACCTGCCGGCGGCGAGCGGGTTGATGGCGGGCCGCGCCCGGATCGCCCCCCCCGTCCGGATCGAGGACCGCGCCGGCGCGGTGATCGCGGACCGCGCGGCGAACGACCCGATCGCGGTGAGCGTCAGGAAGGACCTCCGGGCGAAGATCGCGGTTTCCGTCGGAACGGACGTCGCGGCCGGAATCGGTTCCGCCGCGGTAGTGGTGGCGGGGGAGCAGGCGGCAGTGTGGCCAACGCCCCGGCGGAGGCCGGATTCGACAGAACGCCATCGGTGCTCACGCCGGCGGAAGGCACAATTGCCGGCTGGTTCGACGTGGCTCGCGATGGTGGATTCCTGCGCCAGGCGGTGAACAGCTACCTGCCGGATCCGGCCGATCCGTTCGTGCCACCCGCGCTCGTGCGCACGCACCAGCTGCGCCGCGGCGACAAGCTCGAAGTGAATTACGGCCACGACCAGCGCGGACGTTCGGTGGTCATGGAAGTGGTGACGCTGAACGATGGCTCGCCGGTGATTGTCGAGAAGCGACCGGAATTCAATACCCTCACCGCCAGCTATCCCGACCGAAAGCTGACGCTGGAGACGGGTCGTCCGGCCAAGACCGGACCGGAGCTCACCCGGCGCGCGATCGACCTGATCGCACCCATTGGCTACGGCCAGCGTGCACTCATCGTCGCGCCGGCACGCGCCGGCAAGACCACGCTGCTGCAGGCGATCGTCGAAGGTGTAGCGATCAATCATCCGCAAGCGGCGCTGCTGGTGCTGCTGGTGGACGAGCGCCCCGAGGAAGTGAGTGAGATGATCACGTGGGGGTACGGCGAGGTCGTGGCCTCGAGCTTCGACATGCCGGCCAAGCGCCACGTGGAAGTTGCTGAAATGACGCTCGAGCGCGCCCGTCGCCTGGTGGAACTGGGCAAGGATGTGGTGATCGTGCTCGACTCCATCACGCGCCTCGCGCGCGCTTACAACACGGTGGAACGCGGCACAGGACGCACGATGTCCGGTGGCCTCGATTCATCCGCGATGCAGAAACCGAAGGCGTTCTTCGGATCGGCGCGCATGATTGCCCCGCAGCACGGCGGTGGATCGCTGAGCATCATTGCCACCGCGCTGGTGGAGACCGGCTCGCGCATGGACGAAGTGATCTTCGAGGAGTTCAAGGGCACGGGCAACTCCGAGATCAAGCTCGATCGCGGCCTGGCCGATCGTCGCATTTATCCCGCGTTCGATATCGCGACCAGCGGCACGCGGCGCGAGGAAAAACTCTACCGTCCCGACCAGCTGGAGAAGGTGCACCTGCTGCGGCGCGGCTTGCACCAGTTGCCGCCGCAGGCCGGGATGGAGTGGTTGATCAAGCGGATCGCGGCGACATCCAACAACGATTCGTTGCTGGACGGGCTGTAAGGCGAATGAAAGACGGGAGACTGGAGACGGGAGACTGGAGACGGGAGACGGGAGAGTGACATGACCCGCAATCCCATCGCGCACCGCACCGATTTCCCGGTTCGGTGCGCGTGTGGCATCGTGTACCAATCCGACGACAGTCACCTCGGCAGGCAGATCAAATGCCGGTGCGGTCGCACGGTCGTCATTGCGCGACCGAAAGACGAGTACGTCGAGCCGGAGGAACCCCGGAAGGTCCACCGGAAGCGCAAGCGTCGCACGGGCGCGAAGATTTACGGCGTCCGTGGCCACAGCATGGCGGAGCGCGTTGCCGCCATTCCGTCGCGCGTCGTTTCGGGCACGCGCGACTGGTTCATCGACGCATGGACGGACATGGGAAGCTATCACCGGGCGCGCCGCTGGTCCGCGCGGCTGGCCTGGGGCTGGTTCGCCTTCGTGGTGGCGACCTGGTTTCTGCTCATCATGACGTCCGAGTCATTCCTGCCGGCCACCCTGTTGGCGTACGGCCCGCGCTTCGTGCTGCTCGCTCCGTTCGTGCTGCTGATTCCCCTCGCGTTGATCGTGGCGCGCAGCGCGTTGCTGCCGCTCACCCTCGCGCTGCTGGTCGTGCTGGGCCCGATCATGGGCGGGCGCATTTCCTGGCGCAGCGCCTTCGCGAGTCTTCCGACATCACCCGCACCGCGCTCCATCCGGGTCATGTCCTTCAATACGGCGGGTGGGGCGCGTGTCGCCCAGAGCTTGCGCGGAGCGCTCGAGGATTTGCAGCCCGACGTGATCGCCCTCCAGGAATGTGGTGAAGTGCTTTGGGACAGCATCCAGGCGATCCAGAACTGGTACCGTGCCCGAACTGGCGGAACGTGCACGTTGAGTCGCTGGCGGATCACTTCGGTCGATTCGATGCCGCGTGGCGACTTCTCGCGCCTCTCGCAGTTCGGCTACGGAGGTGCCGGTATTGCGGTGCGCAACACCCTCGATACGCCGTACGGAGCGATGGTTGTCGTGAACGTGCACCTTGAGACAGCGCGGAAGGGACTCTATGCCTTCTTGGGCGAGAACCGCGCGCTATTTCGTGCCCTTGGCATTGCACCCATGCAGTCGCAGCGCGTGCTCAACGCGCGTGGCACGGCGGACGATCGAGCCGAAATGAACGCTGACATTCGAGACCGCGAGTCCGAGCGTGCGGCCATATGGTCGCTTCAGGGTGACCCGCGCACGCCGGTCCTCGTCGTTGGCGATTTCAACCTGCCGGTCGAAAGCACGATCTTCCGCCGGCACTGGGGCGACTTCACCGATGCGTTCGAAGCCAGCGGCAC
>CAZPON010000121.1:0-9211 GCA_964588045.1 uncultured Gemmatimonas sp. | reverse complement strand
CTCCTGCATGCGGCGTTGCGGCACACGCTGGGTGACCACGTGCATCAGGCGGGCTCACTCGTGGCCCCGGATCGCCTGCGATTCGACTTCACGCACAGCGGCCCGATGACGGCCGGGCAAGTGGCGTCCGTCGAGGCGCTGGTGAACGATGGCATCTGGAAGGCGGTGCCGGTCACGACGCGCGAGTCGGCGTACACCGACGCCGTGGCCCAGGGTGCGATGGCGTTGTTCGGCGAGAAGTACGGCGACGTTGTTCGCGTCGTGGACATCCCGTCGCTGTCGGTCGAACTGTGCGGTGGCACGCATGTACGTAACACGGCCGAAATCGGCTTGCTGCGCATCGTGGCGGAAGTCGGTGTGGCGGCAGGCGTGCGCCGTATCGAAGCAGTCACCGGTCGGCGCGCCTTTCAGTTCCTTGCCGATCGCGAGCGCGCGCTGCTGCAGGTCGCGAGTCGCCTCAAGGTGCCGATGGCCGGCACCACCAGCGGTGCGGAGCAGATCGAGCGCAAGCTCGATGCGCTGATCGACGAGCGGAAGCAACTCGAGAAGCGACTCGACGAGGCCATGCGCGGCGGTGCCGGCGGCGGCGTGGCGCAGCAGTTGGTCCTCAAGGCCATCGACGTGCAGGGCACGCGCTTCGTGGTGTCGCGCGTCGACGTGGCCGACGTCAAGTCGCTGCAGGCGCTGGGCGACGCGGTGCGCGAGGCGCTTGGCAGCGGCGTGGCGCTGCTGGGTGCGGCGCTGCCCGACGGCAAGGGTGCGTTGCTCGCGGTGTCCACCGACGATGTGCGCGTGCGCGGGTTGGGCGCCGATGTCATCGTGCGTGATGTCGCCGCCACGGTCGGCGGGCGCGGTGGTGGCAAGTCGCACATGGCGCAAGCCGGCATCGATGCGGCACAGCTCGATGTGGCGTTGGCGGCGGGCAGCGGAGTGGTTTCGCGGCTGTCGACGGGCGGGTGACCTTCGTGGCGGCGCACGATTCCGTGGGCGAGTGGCTCGTCGCACTCACACCATCGCCGCCGCCAGCGCTTGCTGCCCGTCTTTCGGAATTGCTGGCTCCGTACCTGCATCAACCGGTATCACAAGTGCCTGATGCATGCCTCGAGGCCGGTGAGAACCTGCTGGATGCGCTGTTGGCGTCGGGTTCGACCTCTCGCGGCAGCGCGCTCGACCTGCTCGCGGTGGACGCACTGGTGACGTACGCCTTCCAGGCCGCGGCCGACGATCCGTCGCAGCTCGAGTCGCGCGCGGCCCGGGCCATGGCGCACATTGCCGCGCTGCCGGGAGCGGCCAGGTGATCGACATTCACTCGCACTTGCTTCCGGGTGTCGATGACGGCTCACCGTCCATCGACGTCTCGGTGCCGGTGCTCGAACGGTTTGCGGCCGATGGCGTATCGGTGCTCGTGTGCACGCCGCACCTCAACGCGTCGCAGGTTGCGTCGGCACCGTACCAGCAGCACGTGCAGATTCTGGAGGAGCTGCGCCGTGCAGCGCCTGCCGTTCCGCAGCTCCTGCTGGGGTGGGAGATCATGCTCGATGCACCCGGTGCTGATCTCACGTCGAAAGACCTGACACTCGGCGACTCGCGCGCGCTGCTGGTGGAGTTCACCCGGGGAGGGCTGCCGCGCGGTGCCACATCGGAACTGCGTCGCATTGCACGGACCGGCCGGATTCCGATCCTGGCTCATCCCGAACGCTACTTCGGATGCACGTTGGCGCTGGTGCGCGAGTGGCGCGCGCTGGGCGTCGTGATCCAGACCGATGCGTCGGTGCTGATGGGCCGCGGCCTGCCGTCGGAGCTGGCGCGCCGCATGCTGGCCGAGGGGCTCATCGATATCCTGGCGTCGGACAACCATGGCGACAGTCGCTCGCTTGGCGCCGCGCGTACCTGGCTGCTCGAAGCAGGGGCCGAGGACCAGTTGGACCTGCTGACCCATCGTAACGCCGAGTTGGTGCTCGGTGACGAGGATCCGTTGCCGGTCCCGCCGTTCCGCCGCAGCCTGATGAGCAGCGTCAAGCGACTCTTCGGTCGCTGAACACTCACGAGAGCCCTCGTTCATGACCGCACACTCCAAGAGCTCGGCGCCGACTGCCGCGTTGCTCGAACTTGCCGAAACCGCTGAGCGCACCGCGCGTGAGCTCTCGGACGCCATCGATACCGCGCTGGAGATGGTGCGGGCCGCGGTGCAGCGAGGTGGCACGCTGTTCTTTTGCGGCAACGGTGGCTCGGCTGCCGACGCACAGCACCTGGCCACCGAGTACGTGGTGCGCTACATGCGCAATCGCCGCGCCTATCCGGCCATCGCGCTCACGACCGACACCTCGCTGCTGACCGCTGCGGGCAACGACTTCGGTTTTGATCACATTTTTTCGCGGCAGGTCGAGGCCCTCGCAAAGCCGGGCGACCTGCTCATCATCCACTCCACGAGCGGCAATTCGCCCAACGTCCTGCTGGCAGCCAAGGCGGCGCGCGCGAAGGGCGTGCAGGTGCTCGCGCTTTCGGCGCGCGATGGCGGTGCGTTGCTGGCCCTGGCCGATCATTCCATTGTCGTGCCCACCACGCGCACCGATCGGGCCCAGGAACTTCACTTGTGCATTCAGCACGCGATCTGCGACGCGATCGAGCAGACGCTGTGACGTGAAGCGGGCCAACCTGTTGTCTTGATGCGTGTTGAACAGTCACATCTCATCCATTTCTGCAGCAACGTGAGCCCATGATTTCACTGAAAGGGAAGCGGGCGTTGGTGACCGGCGGTTCGCGAGGTATTGGCGCCGCAACCGCGCACCTGCTTTCGCGCGCGGGCGCCGATGTTGGGATCGCCTATCGGAGCCGCGCCGATCACGCCGATGCGGTGGTCGGCGAAATCGTGGCGCAGGGTGGCAGGGCGTTCTCGTTTTGCGGTGATCTTTCCACCGCCGAGGCCAACGAGGCCTTCATCGAGCGGGCGCATGAGCAGTTCGGTGGCGTCGACATCTATGTTGGTAACTCCGGTATCTGGCCACCCATTCCGGTGAATGTGGATACACTGGACACTGTGCGTTGGCGTGATACGCTGTCCATCAACCTGGACGGCATGTTCTTCGGTGCACGGGCGGCCGCGCGTGTGATGAGCAACGGCGGACGGATGATCTTCGTGTCGAGCACGGCGGGTCAGCGCGGCGAGGCCGGTCACGCCGACTACGCGGCCACCAAGGGCGCGATGATCTCGTTCGTGAAGTCGCTGGCCGTCGAACTCGGGCCCCGCGACATCACCGTGAACTGCGTCGCGCCGGGATGGGTCGACACCGAGGCCGTCACGGTGCCGTTCGCCGGCGCGGGCCGACAGCGCATCGAATCGGCGATCCCGCTGGGGCGCGTGGCCGCGCCGGTCGATATTGCCGGCCCGATCCTGTTTCTCGCCAGCGGGCTGGCGCGCCATGTCACGGGCGAAGTGCTGAACGTGAATGGCGGAAGCGTCCTCTGCGGTTGACCGCCGCATGAACGCGCCCTGGGGGAACATTCGTCCACCGGGCACGGTGCTCGACATCGTTCGCACGCTTCAGCGCGCGGGGTTCGAGACGTGGTGCGTGGGCGGCGCCGTACGCGACGCGTTGCTCGGCTACCCGCACCTGGACTGGGACCTCGCCACGGCGGCGACACCGGCGCAGGTGCGACGGCTGTTCGAGCGCACGGTGCCGGTGGGTATCGAGTTCGGCACGGTGGGTGTGCTCGATCGTGCCGGTCGCATGCACGAGGTCACCACGTTTCGCCGCGACGTCCGGCATGACGGTCGGCATGCGGTGGTGGAGTTTGGAGCGTCGCTCGACGAAGACCTGGCGCGTCGCGACTTCACGATCAACGCCATTGCCTACGATCCCGTGGAGCAGCGCGTGCACGACCCGTTTGGCGGCCTCGATGACTTGAGTGGCCGGCTGGTGCGCGCCGTGGGCGATCCGGAAGCGCGCATGCTCGAGGACCGGCTGCGTGCACTGCGCGCGATCCGGTTCGCGGCGCGACTGAATTTCGCGCTCGATGCGGCGACGTGGCGCGCCATCGTGAACAGCGCGCCGCACCTGTCGCGCTTGTCACCGGAGCGCGTGAAGCAGGAAATCGAAAAGACGATGGACCAGGCACGCCGCCCATCGGAAGCGTTTCGCCGCTGGCGGGACGCGGGCGCCTTCGCATCACTCGTGCCCGCCCTCGACGCGATTGGCGAGCCGGTGCTCGATGCGCTCGACTGCCTTCCGCTGCCGGGGCTGGCCGGTCGTCCGCAGCGCCGCGGGCTGCGCATCGCGGCCCTGCTCAGTGACCTCACCGCGCGCGACACCGTTGAGGCACTGCGTGCGCTGCGTTTTTCCAACCACGATACGGCCTGGATCAGCGCACTGGTGGGCTGCTGGCATGCCGAGCACGAGTGGCTGACCGCGTTGCTCTGTTCGGCCGACGGGATCACCGCGCGTGATGTGCGTCGGCTTGCCGCGCGTGTGGGTCGTCTTCGCGTTGGCGCCTTCATGAGGCTGGCGGCCGCGCGATGGGGTGCGCGACGCGCGAGCTTCACCGAGTTCGGTGTGCCCGATGTCGGGCGGGTTCGCGACTTGCACCGCCGGCTGTTGCGTGCGGCGTTCCGCGAGCCGGTCGAGATTGCGGACCTGGTCATCGATGGCGACGACCTGCGACAGTCCGGCGTTCGTCCGGGCCCCGAGTATGGCGTGCTGCTGGCGCGGCTGCTCGAGGACGTGCTCGACGATCCCGCGCGCAACACGCGGGAGTGGTTGCTGGCGCGTGTGTCGTCCCTGCGCACGTCGCCGGCCGGCGAGGACTGAACATGCCCGACTTCACCAATCAGGAGAGCGACATCGCCATTCGCTTCCACCGGGACAGTGAATGGTCGGTTGCGAGCCGCACGGGCGATCTGCACATGTGGCGTGTGCATGCGCCGAGCGAACGGGCGGTGGACTTGTTCCTGCGCTTGTCGGCGCACCTCGATACGGTGGTGGACGTGGTCATCGAGCACGTGCGTGATGGCACGAGCTGGCTGGGCGCCTTGCGACCGCTGCCCGCGGTGCGCGACGCGCTGGCCCGCCTCCGCTGGCCGCTGGCTTCGTCGGGCGGCGTGGAGCTCACGTTGGTCACGCCCCATGACCAGCTCTCCCTCATGCCCACGCTCGATCTCGTGATCTATGCGCGCAGCGATCGATGGACAGCGTTGCTCGAGGCGGAAGGTGTGGTGCCTCGGGAAAGCGCACCGCCCGTGCTGTTTCGCGCGGACGCCGTACCCTGGTCGCACGCACCGGAGTTGTCGGCGGCGCTGGCCACCGCGGTCGAACGCCTCGCGGAGGAGCCGCGACCATGAGTCGGGGGTCTCGATCCGATTCGTCGTCGGGCGGTTCGCGCAGCCCATCGTTGTTCGCGGCGAAAGTGCCGGAGCCGCTGGCGTCGCGATTCCGGCCGCGCACACTCGACGAGTACATCGGCCAGCACCACCTGCTCGGCGCCGGCATGCCGTTGCGCGAGGCGCTGTCGCGCGGGCGTGTGGACTCGATGGTGTTCTGGGGTCCGCCGGGCGTCGGCAAGACCACCCTGGCGCGACTGCTGGCGCAATCGGCCGATGCCGCATTCGTGTCGTTCAGTGCCGTGAGCGATGGTGTGGCCCGCGTGCGGGAAGTGGTGGCGGAAGCCGAGCATCGTCGCGACGCCGGGCGTGGCACGATCCTGTTCGTCGACGAGATCCACCGGTTCAACCGCGCGCAGCAGGATGCGTTCCTGCCGCATGTTGAAGCCGGCACGGTCGTGCTCATTGGCGCCACTACGGAAAATCCGTCGTTCGCCCTCACCGGCGCGCTGCTGTCGCGCGTGCGTGTGCTGGTGTTGCAGCCGATTGCCGTGGACGAGTTGCGGTCACTCGTCGAGCGTGCGTTGGCCGATACCGAGCGTGGGCTCGGAGCGCGACGCCTCACGATCGACGAGTCGGCGCGCGACCTGCTGGCTGAGCAGGCGGACGGCGATGCGCGGCGCGCGCTGGGCATCCTCGAAGCGGCCGCCGCGCTGCTCGATGACGGCATGGTGATCCAGCGACGCGAAGTGGAAGCGGCGGTGCAACGGCGCGTGCCGCACTACGACAAGACCGGTGAGAGTCACTACAACCTCATCTCTGCGCTGCACAAGTCGCTGCGTGGGAGCGATCCGCAGGCGTCGCTGTACTGGCTCGCGCGCATGATCGAGGGCGGTGAGGATCCGCGGTATCTCGCGCGACGCATGATTCGCATGGCCAGCGAGGACGTGGGCCTGGCCGATCCGCAGGCGCTGGTGGTGGCCACGACCGCCGCCGAGACCTACGAACGACTTGGCTCGCCCGAGGGTGAACTGGCACTCGCCGAAGCGGCCGTGTATCTCGCCACGGCACCGAAGTCGGCGCGCGTCTATGAGGCGTGGTCGGCCGCTGTCGATGCCGCGCGGCGATCGCCTGCCGCGCCAGTGCCGCTGCATTTGCGCAACGCACCCACCGGCCTCATGAAGGAACTCGGCTATGGGGCAGGGTACCAATACGCGCATAGTGTGCCCGACGCCTACATCCCGCAGTCGTACATGCCCGAGGGGCTCGAGGACGCATTGTTCTACGAGCCCGGGCCGTTCGGGTTCGAGCGTGATATTGCCAAGCGGCTGGCCTGGTGGGCCGAACGACGCGCCCGCGCGGCCGAGTCCGATCCTTCAGGTGGAGAGACAACATGATTCCGCGTGTGTCGTCGATGAACAGGAGTGTGCTGTTGCGCGTGCGTCGCCGGTGGCTCGCCAGCGTCGCGCTGGCCGGCCTCACCGTGGTCGTGGGCGCATGTGCGGGCTTCGGCAAGTCGTTCAAGGAGCCGGTGGTGACGGTCAAGGAGTTCGCCATCACGGGGCTCGGCGTCACCGGCGGCAGCCTCGACGTGGTGCTGCAGGTCTACAATCCCAACGGCTACAAGCTCGATGCGGTGTCCATGACGTATCGGGTCGATGTCGATACCATGAAAGTTGGTGAGGGTGAACTCCAGGACCGGTTCGTCGTGCAGAGTGGCGATTCCTCGACGGTGCGCATGCCGGTGCGCTTCACGTACGCGGGACTCGGTGCCGCCGGTCGCTCGCTCCTCAACACCGGTACGATCGACTACCGGGTGCGCGGCGATTTCACGGTGTCCACACCGCTCGGGAACTTCACGCGCCCGTACGACCAGAAGGGCCACTATTCCTCGGTGTCGGGCAAAGGCCGCTAGATTTCGGGCACGCGCCCGCTTGCAGTTGTCCCTGTCCGGATCGAACTATCAGTCGCGAGATCATCTCCCTTACGCCGCCGGTTGAGCGCGCCATTCTCGTCAGTGCGCCGTCCAAGCGCAGTTCTGCGCGACACTACATCGACGAACATCTCGAGGAACTGGCGCAGCTGGCCGATACGGCCGGTGCGGTGGTGGTGGGCACGCTCACCCAGCAGCTCGATCGGCCACATCCGGCCACGTACCTCGGCAGCGGCAAGGTCGAGGAGCTGAAGGCGCTCATCCAGACGCTGCAGGCCACGCTCGTCATTTTCGACGACGAACTGAGCCCGGCGCAAGGCAAGAACGTCGAGACGATCGTGGGAACGCGCGTGATGGACCGCGCCGAGTTGATCCTGGACATCTTCGCCACGCGCGCGCGGTCGAACGAAGCGCGCATGCAGGTGGAGTTGGCGCAGCTCGAGTACATGATGCCGCGCCTGACGCGCATGTGGACCCACCTCGAGAAGTTCCGCGGTGGCATCGGTGTGAGAGGTCCCGGTGAAACGCAGCTCGAAACCGACCGCCGGCTCATCCAGCATCGCATTCGCCTGCTGAAGGAGCGCCTGGTGGATGTGGAACGCGCCCGTGAGGTGCAGCGCCAGGGGCGTCACTCGCACTTCCGTGTCGCACTGGTGGGCTACACCAACGCCGGGAAGTCGTCGGTGCTGCGCAGCATGGCTCACGATGAAGCGGTCTTCGTGGAGGATCGCCTGTTCGCGACGCTCGACCCGCTCACCCGCGAGGTCGATATCGGCGAAGGCTACACCGTGCTGCTCACCGACACGGTCGGATTCATCCGCAAGCTGCCTCACCATCTCGTGGCGTCGTTTCGCGCGACGCTGTCCGAAGCGCGGGAGGCCGACCTGCTGCTGCATGTCATCGACGCCAGTCATCCGGCCTGGGAAGAGCAGCGCGACGTCGTTGACGGCGTACTTGCCGACCTTGGGTTGTCGGAGCGGCCGATGCGCTACCTGATGAACAAGATGGACGCGATTCCCGAAGAACAGGCATCGTCGGTGCGCGATCGCATCAACAACTTGTCGCCGGATTCACTGCTTGTCTCGGCACTGGCGCCGGGCGGGCTCGATCCGCTGCGGCAGATGCTGCGCGAGGCCATGCGCCGTCGCCGTCCGGTGCTGGAGATCCGCATCCCGGCGGCCAACGGACGGCTGCTGGCCGAAGTGCATCGCGAAGGCGAAGTCCTGGATCAGCGCGCGGACGAGGACGTGATGGTGGTGCGGGCCCGGCTCGATGAACGCACCATTGGCCGGCTGCGACACGCCGGTGCCCGGATCACGGTGACCGCCGCCGCGTAATCGATGGCGCGGCACGGACACAACACGAAAGGGCCGGCGATCGAGATGATCACCGGCCCTTTCGACGTACAGTGGGCGTGCAGGGACTCGAACCCCGGACCTCTGCTGTGTGAAAGCAGCGCTCTAACCAGCTGAGCTACACGCCCGCGTTTCCAGCGGGATCGGAAGGTTAACGGGCCCGACGAGACCACGGAACCCCTAACTGCCGGAGGGGTGAGCAACCGAAGGGCTGAGGGAAGCTGGGCGAGCCAGCGAGGGCAGACTGTGCTTCCAGCTCACGATCCCAGCGGGCGCACAGTCTACCCTCGCTGGCTCGCCCCGCTTCCCTCAACCCTTCGGTTGCTCACCCCTCCGGCAGTTCCCCGTGGTGCAATGGTCCGGGTGGGACTTGAACCCACGATCGGCCGATTATGAGTCGGCTGCTTTGACCAGCTAAGCTACCGGACCGCATCCTGTAATCTGTCAGTATCGTCATCCCTCCGCGAGATGATGATCGTAGGCTTCGAGCACTTCCTCGGCCGTGACTGTCGCAGCCCCCAGCTTGCCGACCTCCACACCCGCTGCGTAGTTCGCGACCACGGCCGCCGGGGCCACAGCGCTCGAGGCGGCCGTGGTCGCGAACTACGC
>CAZPON010000120.1:0-9257 GCA_964588045.1 uncultured Gemmatimonas sp. | reverse complement strand
CCGGCGACGGCGCCGTTCACGGCATCGTCGCCGGCATCTTTGCCGCGACCGGCCAGACGTGCATCGCCGGGTCGCGGCTGCTGCTGCAGGAAAGCATCCATGACCAGTTCGTCGAGCGGCTCACGGCGCTGGCCCGCACGGCGCGCATGGGTGATCCCATGAGCATGGATACGCAGGTCGGCCCCATCACCACGCGCCCGCAGTACGAGAAGGTGCTGAGCTACATCGATATCGCCAGGCAGGACGGCGCCGAGTTGCTCATGGGCGGTGTGCCCGCGACGCGGCCGGAGTGTGGGAACGGTTGGTTCATCGAGCCCACGATCTTCTCCGGCGTGCGGAACAGCATGCGTATTGCGCAGGAGGAAGTGTTCGGCCCGATCCTGTCGATCATCAGGTTCACCGACGAGGACGACGCGGTAGCGATCGCCAACGATTCCCGCTTCGGACTCGGCGCCGGCGTGTGGACCAGCGACATCGGCCGCGCCTTCCGCATGTCCGAGCGCATCCAGGCTGGCACGGTGTGGGTCAACACCTACCGGGCGCTGAGCTACATGTCGCCGTTCGGTGGTTACAAGGATTCCGGGCTTGGCCGGGAGAACGGTGCCGACGCCATTCGCGAGTTCCTGCAGGTCAAGAGTGTCTGGATCAACACCGGCGCCGGCAGCGCCAATCCGTTTACGATGCGCTGAAAGGGCAGTCGTCGATCGCCAACCCGGTACGTCATCGCCACTGCTGTCCTACGTCATCTGACGGATGGGATCGGTCTCCCGGCGTCGGCATTGTCACCTCGTAACACGGCACACGCGCCGTCACTCACACGAGGAGACACTCCGATGATCGCATACCTGGCCTGCTTTGCGCTGAGCGCCCTCATGGCGACCGATACGACTTCCGCGCCGGCCGGTCCGGTCGTCCGGATCGACACATCGGCCACCCAGATTACCATCACGATTACCGGGCTGCAGCTCGCCGCCGGCGGCGAATACTCGGCGGCGCGCGAGGAGCGCGTGACATTTACCTGGCCTGCGGATGGATGGATGCGAGGGTACCGCATCGATGTGCTCGGGGCGGACGGCAGCCTCCTGCCGCGCACCACGCTGCATCATGCGGGAATCGTGAATCTGGCGCGTCGCCAGTTGCTGTCTCCGCAGGCCGAGCGACTCATTGCCGCCGGCCGCGAGACGGCCCCCGTCACGCTCCCCGCCGGGATGGGCGTGCCGATGAAGAGTGATCAACCACTGATCGCCTACTTCATGCTGGTCAACCCAGCTGACACGGCCCTGCGCGACGTTTCGCTGCGGTTTACAGTCCCGTGGATTCCCGCGGGCACGAACGACCGCCTGAAGAAGACCTTTCCGGTCTTCTTCGACGCGAAGCCGGCCGACGGCTCCACGCGCTCGTTCGACGTTCCGCCAGGGATCTCCGTAACATCGGCCGAGTTCACGCTTCCACTCGGCGGCAGAATGCGCGCGATCGGCGGGCACGTTCACGACTATGCCGTCGAGATCCGGCTCGAGGACGTGCAGAGCGGGCGCACGCTCGCCCGGTTGCGCACGGATCGCGATGCGACCGGTGCCGTGCGCAGCGTGGAGATGGAGAAGTTTCTTCTGACGCGTGGCGGACTGCGGCTGGAAGCCGGGCGCAAGTATCGCGTGGTATCGACCTACGACAACCCGACATGCGAGGCGATTACCAACGGCGCGATGGCATTCATGGTCGGGCCATTCGTTCCTGACGACGCACGCGCCTGGCCGGCAGTCGATCCCGCGAGTCCATACTACCGCGCCGATCTCGCGTCAGCCAGTCACATGCACGTCAGCGGGCATGCCGGACACGCTGCCGCACATGGCGACGTTCACGCCGGACACGGCGCACACGGCATGGCCGCCAAGGCCGGCCCAGATCGATCAACATGCCACTGAGTGCGCTATCTTTCCCTGGCGTTGAGCGTGCGGCGCATACGTGCTTCTCACTCCACCACCACTCCCGGGAGTTCTCGAATGTCAAGCCGAAAGGCACTTGCGATGGCGCTGCTGCTGGGGACGCTCGGTGCAATGCCCCTGGCCGCCCAGCGTCCCATCAAGGTGTTCATCTCCGTCGACATGGAGGGCATCGGCGGCGTCGTCACATCCGACCAGCTCGGCCCGGCCGGCTTCGAGTACGCGCGGTTTCGCGAGTTCATGACCGCCGAGGCACTGGCTGCCATTGCGGGCGCGCGTGAGGGTGGTGCAACGGAGTTCGTGGTGGCCGATGCGCACGGCAACATGCAGAACCTGCTCATCGACAAGTTCCCGGCCGGCGTCACCATCATTCGCGGATCGCCGCGGCCGCTCATGATGATGCAGGGTATCGACTCGTCGTTCAGTGCCGCCATGTTCATCGGCTATCACTCGGCCACCACCAACGCGCAGGGCGTGCGAGCGCACACGATCTCCAGTGCGACGTTCTCCGCCGTGAAGCTGAATGGTGCGCCGATGGCCGAGTCGGGCATCAACGCCACCATTGCCGGGCATTTCGGAGTGCCCGTCGTGATGGTGTCAGGCGATGACCAGGCGGTGGGCGAGGTGCAGAAGCTCACGGGCAACGTGGAAGGCGCCGTGGTGAAGCAGTCCATCAGCTTCCATGCCGCGGCCGTGATGACGCCTGAATCGTCGCAGGCACTCATTCGCGCCAAGGCGAAAGCGGCGATGCTGCGCCTCCAGGATTTCAAGCCGATGCCGGCCAGCGGGCCGTTCGCACTGGAGCTGTCGTACAAGAGCTACACACCGGCCGAGATGATGGCGTACATGCCCGGCGTGGATCGCGTCGATGCGCATACCATCCGTTTCCGCGCCTCGTCGATCGTGGACATCTCGCGCTTCCTGGAGTTCGCCATCAGCTATCGGGCGGACCTGACGCCTTGAATGCCTGCGGGTCATTCGAGTATGACCAGAGCCTTGAGGTATGACATGACTCGTTTCACAACCAACGCGCTGCTCGTTTCGTTCGCTGCGGCAACTGCCGCCTCCGCACAGTCTCCAGCCGTGGTGCGAACGGAACAGGTGAGCAACACCACGTCGCTCCTCATCGCCGTGAGCCCGGTCAACGACCAGGTCGTGTGGGTGAGCGGGACGCGCGGCACATGGGTACGCACCATGGACGGCGGCACGACGTGGAAGTCCGGGCGCGTCCCCGGTGCCGACTCGCTGCAGTTTCGCGATGTGCACGCGGTGGACGCCAACACTGCGTACTTGCTCAGCATCGGCGACGGTCCGCAGTCGCGCATCTACAAGACCACCGATGGCGGCACAACCTGGCAGACGCAGTTCGTGAACGACGAGCCGAAAGGATTCTACGACTGCATGGACTTCTGGGACGACAAGCGGGGCCTCGTCATTGGTGATGCGTTGGACGGGACGATTGCCATGCTGCGCACCGACGACGGCGGCACGCACTGGACGCGCGTGCCCGCGACATCACTGCCACCCGCGCAGCCGGGTGAAGGCAGCTTCGCGGCAAGCGGCACCTGCCTCGTGACGGGGAAGGGCGGGCACGCGTGGATCGTCGCCAGCACACCGCAGCATGCGCGCCTCCTGCATACGTCCGACTATGGACGCACCTGGCGCGTGGATACGCTGCCCATCACTACACGCGAAGGATCGGGCCCGCAGTCAGTGGCCTTTCGTGATGCGCAGCACGGTATGGTGCTTGGCGGCGGTAACAACGCGGTGGCTGGCGATGTGCTCATCGCGACAACCGACAACGGCGGGTCACGCTGGGCACCCCGCACCAGCCCGCCGCTGGCGCGCGGCGTGTGGGGCGGCGTGTACGTCCCGAACGCAAAGACGCCCACGGTCGTCGCGGTTGGTCCAAGTGGTGCGATGGTCACCCGCGACGAAGGGATCACGTGGATCGCCATCGACAGCTTCAACTACTGGTCCGTGGGATTCGCCTCGCCGAACGCCGGATGGGCGGTTGGCATGGGTGGCCGCATCACCAAGCTGTCCGGATTCTAGCCAACTGCATGACGCGGATTGTCCATGATATCGACAAGGTTGTCCTTTGACGCGGATGACGCGGACAAGCGCGGATTGCTCCGTGTTGATCCAGTCGTCCAGTGCGGTCGCGACATTTTCAGTCTTTCGACCGCGTTGCAGCACGCCCGCGGAGCTTTCACGCGTCACGGAGCAATCCGCGCTTGTCCGCGTCATCCGCGTCATGCAGTTCCGTGCTGTGGCGTGCGGTGCGCACCGGTTCAGGCACCGAACAACGACAGGACGAATGCCGTGCAATCACCGATACCGACTCCCCTGATGTTGACGTTCCAGGTCTGGATGATGGCGTAGAACACCCACACCCCGGCGATGCGGCGCAGGCGCAAGCCCGGACGAGCCGGCACGCCGCTCGCGCGCAGCTTCTGCTGGCGCAGCATGGACACGGAAACCCCGATCGCCAGCAGCGTGCAGTACACCAGCCGCGGGCTCCAGCGGGTCCAGAGGCGTTCCAGGTCGAAATGCACGATGCGCTGTGGTTCGATCAGCAGATGGTGATACATGTTGCCAACGAGCGCGGCGGCGAACACCGCGGCGATCATGCGCGCGGTGGGATGGAGTGCGCGCAACTGCAGGTACGCAGGATAGAAGAAGAAGTCGACCAGCAGTTCCTTGAAGTAGTAGTAGTAGCGGTTCCAGAACTCGAGGATCGACTCGGCCAACAGCGGCTTGTAGGTATTGCGAAACACATTGAAGCCCACGAGACGCAGGCACCCGACGATCACATGGCCCATGGCCGCCAGCGCCAGCGTGGCCCGGATCATCTCGAGGAAGGCCGTCGTCCATCCCAGGTACCATGCGGGGAACACGCCTGACCGGAGGATTTCTGCCAGCGTTGGCCAGCCGAGGGTCCATCCGTCCATCCACGCCGTTGGCCAACCGGCCAGTCGTCGTGGCGACGTGCCGAACACGACGATGCCCAGCAGCTCTCGCGCATGTGTCCACGCGGCAGCCAGCAGGAGCAGCTTGATGCCCGCCAACTGTGCGCGAGCGATGGACGGCGCGTCACCGGCTTCGTGACGCGACAGGAAGTCGAGGCCCTTGCCGTACGGCGTGTTGGTGCCGCCATACACCGGCACCAGGTAGAACAGGTGATCGCGAAAGCGCGTGCCCGCGAGCTTGCCGCGAGTGGCCGACACCGCGAGATAGCTGAATCGCCATGCGAAGAACGGCACGAGGCCAAGGGCTCCCAGTTTCGGCAGCGTGCCGGCCCACAACAGGAACCATGTGCCGGCGTGCACGGTCAGCACCGGATGTCGCTGCACCACGGCGGACCATGATGCACTCCGCTGTGACACCAGGTACAGCACGTACAGCAGGCCGATACCTGCGGTGGCTGCAAGCACAGCGGGCGCCCATGGCATGCCGGCCGCGCGCAGGTCCGGCAGCTCGAAAAAACGCTGGGCAAGCATCGCGATGGCGGCAACCGAGAGGAACAGCCGGCGACGCGATGGCTGCAGCAGCACGGCGGTGAACGCCGCCACCATTGTCCCGTTGTCGCCGTTCCACAGCAGCAACGCCGAGGCGACGGCCCACACCGCCAGTTGGCCCGGCGCACGCTGAGCCCAGCCAACGAGCCGCTCGTGCTCGTGCCACTGGCGCAGCGTGTCGTTCATCTCCGCGCGCGCTCGATCGCCGACAGCATGCCGCCAAGCGAAACGAGATCCGTCGGGTCGACGCCGATGGCATGCAGGTTCACGTCGTACTGCTGCTCCAGGTGCGCGATGATCTGGATCACGGCGAAGGAATCGATGACACCCGCCTGCACCAGGTTGGTGTCATCCTCGAAATGCGCAGGCGTTCGACCTGTCCTGGCGACCGAATGCAGGAAGTTCACCAGCGCGGCGCGCGTGTTCGCCCGGTCCATGGTCAACCGGACCGACGGGCGAGCAGTTGGCGCATGTCGAACGGTGTGGCCGACAGGCACGCGCGCCGAACCGAGTCGCGATTGACCTTGCCGCGACTGGTGCGCGGGATCTCACTGAGCAGGTACCATTGCACCGGATGCTTGTGTTCGGCGAGGTGATGGTGGATCCAATCGTAGAGCCCCAGCATGGCGTCGTCACCCGGATTCTCGAGCACCACGGCCAGCGCGACGTTCTCGCCGTAGAACGCATCCTCGTAGCCGAACGTGCAGACATCGCGCGTGGCCGGAAACTGCTCGACGATTTCGTCGATGTCGGCCGGAAAGATCTTGAGCCCGCCCTTGTTGATCTCGTCGCGCTCGCGGCCCTTGAGGAACAGGCGCCCGCGCGCGTCGATCATGCCGATGTCGCCTGTCTTGAACCAGCCGCGCTGCACCGCCGCATCGGTGAGGTCCTGGCGCTGGAAGTAGCCCTTCATGAGTGCCGGTGTGTGAAGCCACACCATGCCCGTTTCGCCGGGTTCGCACGCACGACCCTGCGGTGCGGACTCGTCGTGGGCGACATGCTCGCACACCCTGATCGTTGCGCCCCATGGCTGGCCAATCAATCCGCTTTCCGGCACGACGGGTTCGCCGCTCGTGCCGGCCACCCAGCTTCCTGTTTCGGTGATGCCGTAGGCGTTGAACACTTCCTGCGTGCCGGTCCATTGCTGCACCTTGCTCCAGACATTCTCCGACAGCGGAGCAGAGCCGACATGCACGCGACGCAGATGCCCGCCTTGTGGTGGTGCGGCGGTCTTGAGCGCCAGGCTCCACACCGAAGGAACGGATGACATGAAACTGATGCGGTGCGCATCGATGAGTGTGCCCAGGCGCATCACCAGGTCGGCCTTGAACGGGGGCGCGATGAACAGGTCACAGCCAGCCAGCCACGGATACAGGCAATTGCAGATCAACCCGTGACCGAAGTGTGTGGGCAGCAGGCAGAGCGTGCGACGATACGACTCGAGACCCAGTGACTGTTGCAGCGTTGACCAACGCGCCAGCAGCGAGCGATGCGTATGCACGACGCCCTTGGGCTCTCCCGTGGAGCCGGACGTGAACAGGATGAGCGCATCGTCGTCGAGTCGCGGCCATGGCGCGTGATGCGTCACCTGCCCGATCGTGATGACCGCCGGAAGGTCACGCGTGTGGCGCAGCGCGGTTCCCATGACGGCAGACGCCGTGGTTGCCGGCGTGTCATCGTCGACCACGTTGAAGCGGGCCTGCGCGGCCACGGCCAGCCGTTCGACTTCGAACGCCGTCAGGCGCGCGTCGACGGGAACGGCACACGCGCCCACGCGCCACGCCGCCAACAGCTCGGCAAAGAATTCCAGGCTGTTGCCGAAGTGGATCAACACGCGATCACCGGGCTGGATGCCGTCCGACAGGAAGGCGGCTTCGCGCAACTGCACTTGTCGGGTGATCTCCGGCGGATCCCATTGGCGTCCGCTCAGCGGTTCCGTGAGGGTGCCAACGGTCCAGTGCAGGCGTGGTGTGGTCATGATCGTCAACGGGTCATCTGGTGCAGGCCATCCCTGGGGTGCCACACGGGCTTCCGGCCGAAGCGGTTGGTGACCGGTCCGGAGATGAAGCCCATGGGTGTGTCAATGCGCTCGAACAGACTCTGATGATAGCGGCTCCGTACCGAGTCCGGATCGTAGCCGAACAACTCGAGCACGGTTGGAAACACCTCGAAGTGCGATGCGGCGCCGACGTTCATCGTGGCCGACTGCTGGAACCGTTCATGCAGCGCCGCGTTCCCGGTCCACACGAGCAGCGGCACGACGGCCTCCTGCACCTGTACACCCATGCGCCGACAGTGCGTGACCGGCGTGCCGTCATCGAGCAGGTTCTGACCATGATCGGACGTGTAGATGATCACGGTGTTCGAGAGGTCGAGGTTTGGCAGGAGCGTCTCGAAGAAGTGGTCGACGGACCAGCGGATGACATTCTTGTAGGCGTTGACCAGGCGCGCCCGATCGCCCATGGGTTCGCGCGGTCCCATGGAGGGCTGGAACGGTGCTTCACTCAGCGGCGTGCGCAACTGGTACGGAAAATGCGCCCCTTCCTTGTTGATGTAAACGAATTGCGGCGTGGGCCGGGTCAGCACCACGCGCAGGAGGTGCTGCACTTCGACGTCCTTCTGTGGCAGCCGTGTGCGAGGCGGGGGGGTGAGCACGTGGTCGATCAAGCGGAGCTCGGCCGGGAACATGAAGTGCTGATGGTGGCGCGCCAGACGTTGCGCGTCGATGAAGTTCGTCGTGAAGCCGGCGCGCTTCGCATGGCTCCAGATGGACGGGTTCGACAGCGGAGAATAGTTGCCGGTGCCCAGCAGCTCGGGCCTGGCGCCCAGCCGGAGGATCGCATTGCTGGCGTTGCTGCAGGTGCTGGCCGACGTGGCGAGCCCGAAGTTGACGAAACCCGCGGAGTGCGCACGCAAGTACGGTGTGGTGCCGCGGTCCACGTTCACGTCGATGAAGTCGCCGCTCACGCTTTCGTCGACGATCAGGACCACGTGACGCGCGGCGGGTGCGGCAACCAGTGGAATGTCGACCGGCGTCATCTCGGTGGGCGGTGGCGTGCTCAGGGGATAGAGCGCGAGCACCGTCATGCTGTGAAACTGGGAGGGCAGGGCGCGTGTTTCGAGGCCGGACGAACCCGCGTCGTACACCGTCAGCGCGCCAATGAGCACGAACGGGGCCAGCGGCAGCCATGGCAACGCGCGTACTCGCGGCATGACCGGCAACGGCAACGGAATGAGCAAGCCGGCCATCAGCACGGCAGTCTCGAGCAGCGCGCGCCCGACCTGGCGCCCGTAGAAGGCCACGGTGTCGACGCTGGCCAAGGCGGGATCCCACATGGCATCCAGCCGCGCGAGTGAGAGCCAGTCGCCGACCACCGCAAAGTGAACCTCACCGATCAGTGTCGAGAGGCTCAGGAGCACGGCCCACACGACGCGCGCACCTCGTCGTGACATGAAGGCGACGTACAACAGGGCCGCCACCGCACTCGCCCAGATCACACAGAACACGGCCAGCCAGTGCCACAGGCCCAGTTTCAGCAGATGCACCAGCTGATTCAGCCAGAGGTGGTTGGTGAGGTACACGCCGCTGGCGAGCAGTGCGATCTTGAGCGCAAGCCGTCCTCGCCTGCCCGGTGGAATGTCCAGCGTGTTCACCGTCGGCGTTTCTTCTCCTGCATCGTCTGCGGCGTTTTCGCGACCGTCTTCTTCTTCGGCGCCGGTTTCGGCAGTGCGTCCGCCGTGATCCGCACCAACGCGGTGAGCCCCGGCTACATGCAGACACCGATGACCCGGGACC
>CAZPON010000119.1:0-9285 GCA_964588045.1 uncultured Gemmatimonas sp. | reverse complement strand
ACATGAACCTGCGTATCGCCGACAAGGAGGAGGTGCTGCAGCGCCTCGATATCGGCCAGCGCATCCGGTTCATCCTGTCACGCCTCGAGCGCGAAGTGGCGCGCGCCCGCGTGATGGAAGACGTGAAGAAGCAGACGGAAATCAAGATCGAGCAGCACCAGCGCGAGTTCTACCTGCGGCAGCAGTTGCGCGCCATCCAGTCGGAACTGGGCGAAGCCGACCCGAACGAAAAGGAATCGGTCGACCTGTTGCGCCGCATCGAGGAAGCAGGCTTGCCGGAGAAGGTGGTGCAGGAAGCGCGTCGCGAAACCGAGCGACTGCGCCTGCTGTCGCCGGCCAGCAGCGAGTATCAGGTGCTGCGCACGTACCTGGACTGGGTGCTCGCGCTGCCGTGGAATGCGCGTACCGCCGACGACCAGGAGATCACGCTGTCGCGCGTCGAGGAGGCGCTCGGCGACCGGCACTACGGGCTGGACGAAGCGAAGGAGCGCATCGTCGAATACCTCGCCGTGCGCAAGCTGCGTGGCGGCGATCCGTCGGGACCGATCCTCTGTTTCGTCGGACCACCGGGCACCGGCAAGACCTCACTGGGTGAAGCCATCGCCACGGCCATCGGCCGTGAGTTCTATCGCATTTCGGTGGGTGGCGTGCGTGACGAAGCCGAGATTCGCGGGCATCGTCGCACGTACGTGGGCGCGATGCCGGGACTGCTGCTGCAGGCGCTGCGCCGCGTGGCGGTGCGCGATCCGGTCATCATGATCGACGAGATCGACAAGATGAGCAACGGCGGCAGCTCGGGTGATCCGACGGCGGCCATGCTGGAAGTGCTCGACCCGTCGCAGAACTCGAGCTTCGTGGACCATTACCTGAACCTGCCGTTCGACCTGTCGAGCGTGCTGTTCATCGCCACGGCCAACAACCTGTTCGACATTCCCGGCCCGTTGCGCGATCGCATGGAAGTGATCCGCATTGCCGGCTACACCATCGAGGAGAAGGTCGAGATCGCGCAGCGCTACCTCATGCCGCGCCTCCTCGCCGACCACGGACTCACCACCGAAGACATCACGCTGGCGGAACCGGTGCTGGGCTTCATCACCAGCCGCTACTCACGCGAGGCGGGGCTGCGCACGTTCGAGCGGTCCATCGCCATGCTCATGCGCAAGCGCGCGCGCGCCAAGGCGGACGGTGACGACACGTTGTGGGACCTCTCCATCGAACGCGTCGAACAGATCCTGGGCGCGCCGCGGTTCAGCAACGAGGCAGCCGATATGGAACCGGAGATCGGCGCCGTCACCGGCCTCGCCTGGACCAGCACCGGCGGCGACCTGCTCACCATCGAGGCACTGCGGATGCCCGGCACGGGGAAGCTCACCGTGACGGGACAACTGGGCGACGTGATGCGCGAGAGCGTCGATGCGGCGTTCTCGTTCGTGCGCTCACGCGCCGTGCCGCTGGGCATCGACGCCACCGAATTTCGCGAGGCGGACCTGCACCTGCACTTCCCGGCCGGTTCCATCCCGAAGGACGGACCGTCGGCCGGCATTGCCGTCACCCTCGCACTGGCCAGCGCGAGGTCGCGGCGCACGGGCCGCCGTGACAACGCGCTCACCGGTGAAGTCACGCTGCGCGGCAAGGTGCTGGAAATCGGCGGCGTAAAGGAAAAGGTGCTTGCCGCCTATCGTGCCGGCCTGCGCGAAGTGATCCTGCCCAAGGGCAACGAGAAGGATGTGCGCGACGTGCCGCAGGAAGTGCGCGACAAGATGGCGTTCACGTTCGCGAGCACGATGGACGAAGTGTTCCATCTGGCGCTGCTGCCGTTGCCGGAACAACTGCACGCCGACGTGGCACCGGTATCGGACGATCCGGCGGACATCCGTCCGGCGCGCCGGGGCACATCGTCACACGGGACTACACATACCCGCTGAGGATATACAGCAACACGCCCACCATACCGCCCACGATGGTGCCGTTGATGCGGATGAACTGCAGGTCGCGCCCGACCTGCGGGTCGATCTTCCGCGACGTGGCATTGGCGTCCCATTGTGCGACGGTGGTCGCAATCAGCTTGGCTACTTCCTCGCGCGCCTGCTCCACGGCATAGGTGACCAGTTCCACCACCCACCCGTTCACTTTCGCCGCCAGCTCCGCATCGGCCAGCACCTTGTGGCCCAACCCCGTGAGCCAGCGCTCAACCTGGTCGGGCTCCGCTTCCACGTCCTCGGCCAGGCGTTCGGCATAGCCGGTGAGCCGCTGCTTGACGTCGTCCCATACGCTGCGTGAGAACTCGTTCACCGACGGATGCGTCAACAGCTCGAGCTTGATCTGCTCGGCCCGCTCGATCACGTCGGGATTCTCGCGCAATGAGATGACGAACTTGTCGACGGCAAGGTCGTAGCGCTGTCGCAGCGGATGTTCCGGATCGGCCGCAACGGCCACCAGCGTCTTCTCGACGCCACTCATGACCTTGTCGCCGAGCTTCTCGTCGACGGCGCCGGGGATCCACCACGGACTCTCCGCCTTGATACGTTCGCGGATGACATCCTCGTTCTCCTCGAGGAATCGCGCCGCGAGGCGCAGCGCATCATCGAGCAACGCCTGATGCCGGCCGCCGGCAGTGAGCAGTCCGAACACCTTCGCCAGCAGCGGCGCGACGCGTACCGTGCGCAACCGGGACACGATGCCGCGGTCGACGAGTTGCTGCACGTCTTCGTCGCGCAGGACACCGGCGGCGCCAGACAATCCGCGCGCCACGTGTCGCGCAAGCCGGCGGCTGTTCTCGGGCTGCGCCAGCCACGCAGCCGCGCGTTCGCCCAGTTTCATGGCCGCCAGCTTGCTGGCCACGACTTCGCGCGTGAGGAAGTTGCGCTGCACGAAGTTGCCCAGCGCGGTGCCAATGCGATCCTTGCGCGACGGAACGATGGCCGTGTGCGGGATCGGGATGCCCAGCGGATGGCGGAACAGCGCGGTGACGGCGAACCAGTCGGCGATACCGCCCACCATGGCCGCTTCGGCGAAGGCGCGCACGTAGCCGAGCCACGGGAAGCGCGGCTCGTACATGCGGGTCACGATGAACAGCGCCGCCACCACCACCAGCATCGCGGTGGCAACCCGCTTCATGCGCACCAGACGGACGCGCCGGATCTCATCGTCGGGCGTGATGCGCAGCGCCGCGGGCATCTCCTGCACGTCCACCGACGTCGTGCCGGACGTCATGCCGTCAACGTCCGACGGTGATGCGTGCGGGATCGATCAACGAAGGGCCCACGGCTGCCGGAGTGTCCATGAACAGTACTACGGGTCGTCCGTCCCGCTGTTCCAGCGATACGACGACCGTGCGCGCGCCGTGTGTCTTGCCCGCGGGCACGTCCAGTCGCCGCGACGTCGCGCCGTCGGGTACCTGCGGGCGTGCCATGTCGTAGCGGCGGCGGGCGGCGTCGGCAAGGAGGCCAAGGAAATCGCCGCCTTCGACCGACGAATCCCACACGCTGGCCCACACGAGGGCGTCGCCCTGCGGCGTACGAATCACGGCGTAGCGATCGCCATCGAGACCGCCCGCGCCACGACGCGCCAGCACTTCGTCCTTGAGGTGCTGCACCAGTACGAGTCGCGTCTCGAACTCGCCAAACGTGTTCGAATAGACCACCGTGCCGACCTTCGGCGCGGGCAGCCTCACCACCGACGGCACCTGGCGCGTCGACGCATCGGTGGTGAAGTACGCGTCGTCATTGAGGATCTGCCGCGACGACACCGGCAGGTCGGTGAGCAGTTCGCCGATGGGCCGTTTCTCGGTGAAGCGGCGCACGAAATCGGCGCCGCCGAGGTACGGGAACAGCAGCCCTTCGCGCACAGCACGCGGCGCCGACGCAAACACCGGCATGCCACCCTGGCCGTCACGAATCACGTCGCGAATGCGATCCCACCCGCCCGGCATCTTGAGCATCGGCCCGGCATTCGGGTCCACCAGCAGTTGCGTGAACACGGCCTGCCCTTCGAGGATGGCCTGCGCCGATCCCTGTCGGTCGGCGTCGTCGGTTTGCGCCTGGATGGAGTCGATCTTCACATACTGGTCCTGCAGCGCGTGCACCAGTTCGTGCGTGACGGTCTGTTGCAGCAGGGCCTTGGGCGATCCTTCCACCACGTACAGCACCTTGGTGGCGGGATCGTAGTAGCCGATGATCTGCTCCTCGAGCAGCCGCTGCAGAAGCGCACCCAGGTCGAGTGTGTCCGGCATGAGGCCGAGCACGCGATAGGCGGCCTGCTGTCCTTCGATCTGCAGTTTCGCACGCTCGCTGGTGAGCTGCTGCATCACGAACGCGGCGACCTGGTCGCGCGAGCGCGATTCGACCCTGGGGGGCGTCTTGAACGCGAGCCCGAGTTGCCGCTCGATCTTCGGCACGGCGTCGGCGACCAGGGCGCCATACGGCCCTTCGCCCTTGGGACGGCGGTCGCCGCAGGCGGCGAGGGCGATCAGCACGCATGCGGTCAGGCCGCGACGCATTGGGAATCGGTGGGAGATGGTGCGGTTCGTCACGTGGGGAAAGTGCGCTGCACGTACCAGGCGATGAGGCGATCACCCCAAAGCAAGGCCAGCAATGCAGCCGGCGCAAGGAACACACCGAAGGGCACGTCGGGGAACTCGAATGCCGTGCCGTTCCTGCGGCTCCGCACCCACACCACCGGTCCAACGACGATCAGGAAGAACACGGCGCCCACGAACGCGCCGCCGATGATCGTGAGCAACGCCCGTTCAGGCCCCAATGCGGCACCGACAACCGCCATCAGTGTCGTGTCGCCAAAGCCCATGGCTTCGCGCTTCATGGCGACTTCGGCCAGCCAGCCGATGATGGTGATCGCGCCGGCGCCGACACAGGCACCCAGGATCGCGGCCCACGGCGATGCGAAGTGCGTCGTTTCACCGACGAAGAAATTGGCGACGGCCATGCCGAGCACGATGACCAGCCCGGAGATGGTGAAGCCGTCGGGAATCAGGTAGTGCTTGGCGTCGGTAACGGCGATACCGAACAGGATCGTGCCGAAGATCGCGATGCGCAGCGCCTCGAGCGTCACGCCGAACACGATCACGCTGGCCACCCAGCCGAGTGCCACCAGCAGTTCCACCGCCGGATACTGCATGGAGATCGGCAACTGGCATCCGCGACAGCGGCCACGCAGCAGGAGCCAACTGAGCACCGGGATGTTCTCGTGCCATGCGATCTGGCGCTCGCACTTGGGGCAGCGCGACCGCGG
The DNA here is from genome assembly GCA_964588045.1 of uncultured Gemmatimonas sp. Lineage (GTDB taxonomy): Bacteria > Gemmatimonadota > Gemmatimonadetes > Gemmatimonadales > Gemmatimonadaceae > Gemmatimonas. The sequence continues at coordinate 4,038 of CAZPON010000119.1, read as the reverse complement.
CCTGACGACGCTCAGTTCCGCGGGCCAGCGCGCAATGCACACGTTGAGGAACGACCCGATGGACGCACCGATCACGAAGACCGGCAGCAGCACCATGGCGACGAAATCGGCGGTCAGTGGCAGCATCATGTCAGGAAGAGACTGCAGGAGCCGTCCCGAATCAGGCCGGGCGCAGCGCGTGCAGCAGTATACCGGCGGCCACAGCCACGTTGAGCGACTCGACACCCGGTGCCATGCCAATGGCCACACGCCGCGACGCGCGTGCAGCGACATAGGGCGACAGACCAGCACCTTCGTTGCTGACCACCAGGGCCAGACGCGCCGGCAGGCGCTCCCGGCGCAGGTCATCAGACGAGTCGACAACGAGACCATCCGCGTCCGCCGCCCAGCAGTCGATGTCATGCGCATCCAGGAAGGTCGTCACGACGTCCCAGGTCGCTGCCGGCGCGGGGTGCACGAACAAAGCCCCCATCGAACTACGGACGACCTTCGCATTCCAGAGGTCAACGGTTCCCGGCAGCGCAACCGTGGCCGTCACGCCAAAGGCCGCCGCCGTGCGGAGGATCGTGCCGACATTGCCGGGGTCCTGCAGGGCGTCCAGCAGGAGATAGCGAACGGCTCCAGGAGACGGCGCCTCGAGGGCGACGTCGGGAATGTCGGCCACCGCCAGCACGCCCTGCGGCGATTCGGTGCTGGCCGCGCTCTCCAGCTCCTCCTGGGTCACCTCGCGGACGGGGATCCCGCGCGACTCGGCCGCCCCCCGCAGCGCGGCCCCCCTGGGCTCCAACCCCAGGCTGGCCGTCACCAGCATCCCCTGCACCGCCAGCGGTGATTCGAGGAGCGCCTCCACCGATCGGACGCCCTCGGCCACGAAACATTGCTGCCGCTCCCGGGCCTTGCGGCGCCGCAGATCCCGTGCGAGCGACAGTAGCTTCATGACGGACTGGCGAGGGGTGAAGGCCACGGCTCAAATGCCACCGGCCAGGGGTAGCCATCAATATGCGCCGGCGACGACACCATAGGATGGAAACGTACCGCATGGGACCTCGTATTTCCGCACACACGGTGGGCGCCCTCGGGCTCACCGCCGCCCTCCTGGCGGCCAGTGGCTGCCTCGCCTCCACGCAGCAGGAAGTGGACATGGGCGACCAGTACGCCGCGCAGGTTGCCCAGCAACTCCCGATCATCCGCGATCCCGAGGTTGCGCGCTACATCAAGGTGCTGGGCGACTCGCTGGCCAGTGTGGCCGACGACCGCAGCCTGAAGTGGACGTTCATGGTGATCGACCAGCCGGACATCAACGCGTTCGCCGTGCCGGGCGGACACATCTACGTGTACCGCGGGTTGATCGAGCGCACGGCGAACCTGTCGGAACTGGCCGGCGTGATTGGCCACGAAATTGCCCACGTCACGCAACGACACAGCATGCACCAGATGCGGGACCAGCAACTGGCCAACATCGGCGTGACGGTCGGCTGCATTTTCGCACCCTCGGTGTGCAACAACAGCGCGGGCGGCGCGGCCATCAACACGATTGCGGGCGGCGCATTCGCCAAGTTCAGTCGTGACGACGAGGCCGAAGCGGACCGCCTCGGCGTGAAGTTCGTCACGCGCGCCGGCGTCGACCCGCGCGGCATGCCCAGCATGTTCAAGACGCTGATGGCCGAGCGCAAGGTGCGTCCGGGTGCCGTCGACAACTTCTTCGCCTCGCACCCGGTGGAGGAGAGCCGCATTCACACCACCGAAGCGGAAATCGCCAAGATCGATCCGGTGATTCTTGCGTCGCTCACCCGTGACTCACGTGGATATCAGGCGTTCAAGGCCCGTCTGGCGTCGCTGCCGCGTGCGCGGGCACGGTAAGCGGTCACCGCACCAGCAACTACAGCCGCCGCACGAATTCGGTGATCAGCGCCTCGAAATCCTTCGCCACGGCTTTCCCGGTTTCCACGACTTCGGCGTGATCGAGCGGCTGCAATGACAACCCCGCCGCCTTGTTGGTGATGCAGGAAACCGCGGCCACGCGCATGCCGATGGCGCGCGCCACAACCACTTCCGGTACCGTCGACATGCCCACGGCATCCACGCCGAGTCGCTGCAGCATGCGCACTTCGGCCGGCGTTTCGTAGGTCGGACCGAGAAGCCCGCAGTACACGCCGACCTGCAGGGTGATACCCACCGCGCGCGCGGCGTCCTGCATCTGCTGCTGCAGTGCGCGATCGTACGGATCCGACATATCCGGGAAGCGCTCATCGCCTGCCTCGACCGGTCCGGTGAGCGGATTGCGATACATGAGGTTGAGGTGGTCGGCAATGAGCATCAGGTCGCCCGGTGACAGCGTGCGGCACACGCCGCCGGCCGCATTCGACGCAAGGTAGACCGGTGCCCCAAGCGCCTGCATGACGCGCACGGGAAACGCCGCGAGCGCGGCCGAGTGGCCCTCGTACATGTGGAATCGCCCGGCCATCATTGCGACCGGACGTCCAGCGAGCGTCCCGACAATCAGTTGTCCGGCATGGCCGGTCACGGTTGCCGGGGGAAACCCGGGGACGTGCGAGAACGGAATGCGCGTCGCCTGCTCGACTTGCGCCGCAAGACCGCCGAGTCCCGAACCCAGCACAATGCCGCACACCGGCGTCTGGAACGATTCACCCACGCGTCGCCGCACGTATTCGGCCGCCACGCGTGCCTCGGGCGCACCGGCGGCTTCGCGCTTCGCCTCGTGGCTGTCCGTCCTGAAGTGTGTATTCACCCGTTTCCTCCGGAAGACTGCCGTGTCGACGCGTCGTGGCGCAGCAGCAAGGCCATGTCGTTGCGAGCCGCGTCGAGCATGCGCATCCGTTCGCCGTGCGGGAGAAACGACGCGGCAAACCCGGCGAGGGCAATATCCGCCAGCTCCGGCAGGTCGAAGCCCAGGTGTCCCGCACACTGCACGAACTCGTCGGTGAGTGACACGCCGCTCATCAGGCGATTGTCCGTGTTGAGCGTGACGACCGCGCCCAGTTTCCGATAGCGCGCCAGCGGATGCTCACTGAACACGGGAACCACGCGGGTCTGCACGTTGCTCGTGGGGCAGATCTCAAGCGGGATCTGCCGGTCGACCACATAGGCCTCCAGCGACGGATCCTCGTACAGGCGGGTACCGTGGCCGATGCGATCGGCGCCGCAGCGATGAATCGCCTCGCGAATCGACAGTGGTCCGTCGCCTTCTCCGGCGTGCACCGTGACGGCCAGATCGCTCGCGCGCGCAAAGTCGAACGCCGCCGCATGAACGTGCGCCGGATTGCCGGCTTCGCCACCGGCCAGGTCGAACGCCACCACACCGCTGTCCTTGAGCGCCACCGCCAGTTCGGCCATGGTGAGCGCATGCGGCCACGGCAGGCTGCGCAGGGCGCAGATGATCGCGCGCGCCACGGTGCCCGTCTCGGTCTCACCGCGCGCGAGGCCGCGCAGCACCGCACCAACCACCTCCTCGAGACTCAGGCCGCGCGCGGTGTTGAGCGCCGGGCAGAAGCGCACCTCGATGTAGCGCACGCCGTCGAGCGCCGCATCCAGCACCAGCTCGTGCGCAATGCGTTCGAGCGATGCTGCGTCCTGCATCACCGCCAGCGTGATGTCGAAGCGCGCCAGGTAATCGTCGAGGTTGCGCGCATCATCCACGCGCATCCACTCGCCGAGATCGTCGGCGGTGAGCGCTGGCAACGGATGTCCCTGCGCGGCCGCCAGGTCGAGCAACGTAGCGGGGCGTAGCGACCCATCGAGATGACAGTGCAACTCGACTTTCGGCATCCGCCTCAGCACGTCGGCGAATGCGGGAGACACCTCGTTCATCCGGTCTCCCCGGCGCGATCGCGCACCGGCACCACACGAAAAATCGCGCCACCGGCAAGCGGCGTGTCGTGTGACACGGGCAATCCACGACTGTCGGTGAGGTGCAACGCCCCACTGGCGACGCCATCCGCCTGCTCCGGAAACAGGGCGCGAACCGCGTCGAGGGCCACCGAACCGAACGGCACCGAGACCCCGCGTTCGTTCACATAC
>CAZPON010000118.1:0-9372 GCA_964588045.1 uncultured Gemmatimonas sp. | reverse complement strand
CGATGCGTCCGCTCTCGACGAGGTCACGGAGTTCGTCGCCCAGCCGCTCCGACGCGTCGAGCACCGCTTGCCAGCGCCGCTCGCGCTCGGCGTGCGGAAACGCATAGAAGTCGTGACGATCGGGAATCTTGCCGCCGGGCAGTGACGCCACGAACCCGGCGCTCGGCGCAATGAGCAACACGCGCGAGAAGTTCGCGGCGCGCGCGCGACGCCACGGCAGTCCCTTGTCGAACCAGCCCGGGACGATGTGCGGATAGAAATGCGGATACAGCACCAGGCCGTCGCCGGTGCCGAAGTCCAGGTCGAGATGATAGTCGAGGACGCCGCCGTCCCAGTGTGTTTCGCGCGGGAATCCGGCAATGCGCACGCCCTCGACGAGCAGCGGAATCGCCCCCGATGCGATGAGCGTATCGCGCAGGTTGTCGCGCGTCAGTGTGCGGTGTGTCGTGGGGAGGTCACGCCACTCGGCGAACGGTGTGGTGTCGCCCGCGCCGTGAAAGACCGTGCGGCGGAAGTGCCACGCGAGTGAACGCCGGCCGATGGCGTTTCCCGCGGCGGCCAGCGCGATGGACGTGGCGAGCAGGAGACGCCGGTCGCTGGTGGCGAGACCGCGCCCGCGCGCGGTGATGACGTGCAGCCGCGCGAACGGATGCGCGAGAATCTCCTCGATACCGGTGTCGCCCAGCAGTTGGCCAAGACAGTGCAGGAGCACCCGGGTCACTTCAGCTGTGCGCGGCTTCGACGAGTAGTGCTGTTCGTAGATGTAGGCATGATGCCCGCGGGCCAGCGCGGCCACAGGATCGCGCTGCGCGAGGCAGGCCATGCGCCAACTGCCGATGGACGAACCGACGCAGTGCAGGGGCCGCGCGCGGCCGCTGGCCGGCTGCATGAAGGTGCCGAACAGGTAGCGGTCGAGTCCGGCGAGGGCGAGCCACTTCGCGCCGCCGGACGCGCCGGGAAGGACGTCGACATCGTCGAACCGAAGCCCGCGTTCGCGAATGAGCGCGAGGGCCTGCGGACCGGCGCGCATGGTCAGGGAGGTCGGCATGGCCAGTCAAGACGGGAGAAGGGAGACGGAAGACGGGAGACACTCGGCCAGAGGGCACTGCGTCTTCCGCCTCCAACCAGTTTGCGCCGTAATAATGCCGATTGATTTTCTCCGGATTGACACATATGCTCCCCGGTCGCCTCGAAGACTACCTGAGAGGCATTCTCATCGGGAGGGTGCGTGGGAGCAGTCATTGAGGCCGAGCTCGTGGCCGAAGGCGAGGAGAGTGCCAATGAGCGAATGGGACCATCATGGTTCCGGCGAAGGGCGCGTCCGGTCCTCTTCTGGACGCACTTGGTTGCCGGGCTGGTGAGCGGCGTGGTGGTGCTGATCATGTCGGTGACCGGCGTGGCGCTCACCTACCAGAAGCAGATGACGAGCTGGGCCGACCTGCGCGGGCTGGCCGGTGGCCCGCCGTCCGCCGGCGCACCTCGGCTTTCTGCGGACTCCCTGCTCACACGATTGCGCAGCGACTCGGGCCTGACGCCCACCAGCATCGTATGGCGCAACCGTCCCAACGCGCCCGTCGAGTTGGTGCTCCCGCAGCAACGTCGGCTCTTCGTGAACGCGTACACTGGTGATGCGCTGGGCAGCGGTTCGGCCGGGATGCGCAAGTTCTTCCGCGTGATGACCGACTGGCATCGCTGGCTGGCTATGTCCGGTGAGCGACGGGTCACGGGACGCATGATCACCGGCGTGTCGAACCTCGCGTTCCTGGTGCTGGTGCTCACCGGCATCTGGCTTTGGTGGCCGAGGCACACGACGCGCGTCGCATTCCGGAACATCCTGCGCTTTCGCACCGGCGTGAGCAGCAAGGCGCGCGACTTCAACTGGCACCATGTAATCGGGTTCTGGTCGTTCATTCCCTTGGCGATCATTGTCGCGTCGGGCGCGGTGATCTCGTATCCGTGGGCGAGCGACCTGGTATATCGCGTGGCGGGTGAACCACCGCCGCGCCGTGAGACGGCCCCGCCGCCGGCTGCTCCGGCGGCGGCTCCGACGTTGGCCGCGGGCTCCCGCGATGAAGCGGCGAGACCGCTCGTCATCTCGATCGACGCGGCGCTCGCGACGGCCACAGGTCGCGTGAGCGACTGGCGCACGATTTCGCTCACCATGCCCCGGAGTGATACGGCGGCGCTCGCGTTCACCATCGACCGCGGTATGGGCGGCGAACCAACCAAGCGCGCGACGCTGGCGCTGGACGCCGACGGCACGGAGCGTCGGTGGCAGCCGTTCGACTCGCAGTCCACCGCGCGGCGCTGGCGCAGCATCCTGCGATTCGCGCACACCGGCGAGGTGCTGGGTTTCGTCGGACAGACGATCGCCGGACTGGTGTCATTGGGGGCATCGCTGCTGGTGTACACAGGATTGGCGCTGTCGTGGCGTCGCTTTCGCACGTGGCGTCGTCGCACAGCATTGCCCAGCGGCGCGCTGTGACCGCAACTTCAGGCGGTGACGGAATTCAGCTTCGAGACCACACGTCGCATCATTTGTCGCGACGGTAGTGCCGCCGGGCTCGCGCAATATGCGCGCGAGCTCGGCGTGCGCCACGCGATGCTGGTCACCGATCGCGGGGTGATATCGACCGGCATCGCGGCCGACGCGTTGGCCGGATTGAGGCGCAGCGACATTGGCGTGACGGTGTTCGATCGCGTCGAAGCCGATCCACCGGAAGCGACCGTGCAGGCCGCCGTCGCGCAGGCGCGAGCGGAATCGGTGGATGGTGTGATCGGGTTCGGCGGTGGCAGTTCGCTCGACACCGCCAAGCTGGTCGCGTTGCTGGCCTGCACATCACAGCAACTCGACGACGTCTATGGCATTGGGCGTGCGCACGGCCCACGCCTGCCGCTCATCCAGGTGCCGACGACGGCGGGCACCGGTTCCGAAGTCACGCCGATCGCCATCGTGACCACGCCATCGAATGAAAAGGTGGGCGTGGTGTCGAGCCTGCTCTATCCCGACCTGGCGTTGCTCGATGCCACGCTCACGCTGGCATTGCCGCCACGGGTGACGGCGATGACGGGTATCGATGCGATGGTGCACGCCATCGAGGCGTACACGTCGCGTCATCGCAAGAATGTCGTGTCGGACAGCCTGGCCGTGCGCGCGCTCGCCCTGCTGTCGGACAACCTCCGTCGCGTGCTGCAGCAGGGGGGCGACCTGGACGCGCGTCGCGCGATGTTGCAGGGGTCGATGCTCGCTGGCATGGCGTTCGCCAACGCCCCGGTGGCAGCGGTGCACGCCCTGTCCTATCCGATCGGCGGTCACTTCCATGTGCCGCACGGGCACAGCAACGCGCTGGTGCTCATGCCCGTGCTGCAGTTCAACCTGCCGGCCGCCCATGCGCTGTACGGCGAGCTGGCGTCGTCGCTGCGTCGTGATGGCCGGCCGTCGTGCGCCCAGCATACCGGCGACGCATTCGTGCGCGCCATGGACGAGCTGGTCGGCGACCTGGGCATCGAACGGCGGTTGCGCGACGTCGGTGTGCGCGAGACGGACCTCGAGACGCTCGCCATCGACGCCATGAAGGTGCAACGTCTGCTGGTGAACAATCCGCGCGAGGTCACGCTGGATGATGCCCGCGCGCTGTATCGACAAGCCTTCTGACCCGTGCACACATGACCATCGTCGAAACGCGCGATCGCTACCGGGCCCTTGCGGTCATGGATACGCGATGGATGGACAATGATGCGTACGGCCACGTGAACAACGTGGTGTACTACAGCTTCTTCGACTCGGCGGTGAATCGCTGGCTGGTGGAACAGGGCGTGCTGGACATTGCCACCAGTCCGACCATCGGTCTGGTGGTCGAGACCCAGTGCCGCTACCTGGCGTCCATCACGTTTCCGGATCGCGTGACGGCAGGGCTGCGCGTGCCACACCTGGGAACCAGCAGTGTACGGTACGAGATCGGGCTGTTCCGCAACGACGACGAAGTGGCCGCCGCCCACGGGCATTTCGTGCACGTGTACGTCGATCGGGTGACCCGCAAGAAGATGCCGATTCCTGTGGAGGTACGGAGCGCACTGGAGGCGCTGCAACCATGAGGAGGCGCGGAGTCTGAAACTGCATGACGCGGATGACGCGGACAAGCGCGGATGGTCCCGAGCCGAGGCGGGGATCTCACTGCGAACACAGACAACAAAATGGGAATGTGTCCGAAGTTGTTCCGTCCGTCCGTCGCGTTTACGGGACCATCCGCGCTTGTCCGCGTCATCCGCGTCATGCAGTTTGGCTCAGGTGATGACGGTGGGTGCCCCACGTCCGGTTCGAGACACCAACTCGGACAGCGACAACGCTGCTTCCACCAGCGGCCGCAGCGCGTCGGCCACCGGCATATCGAGACGCGACGCATCGGTTTCGCGCGACTCGATGTAGAGACGAATCGTCGCACCCTCGGTGCCGGTACCGGACAGGCGGAACACGATGCGCGCACCGTCGTCCAAGAGCACGCGCAATCCCTGACGCGCACTGGTCGATCCGTCCACCGGATCGTGATAGGTGAAGTCGTCGGCGGTCGTCACGGTGCGACCGGCCAGGGTCGATCCCGGCAACGCGGCGAGTTGCGCACGCACGTGCGCCATGACGCCATTTGCAGCGTCGGTCGGCACGCCTTCGTAGTCGTAGCGCGTGTAGTAGTTGCGCCCGTAGCGCGCCCAGTGTGCGCGCACGATCGACTCCACCGACTCATTGCGCGCGGCGATGATGTTGAGCCAGAACAGCACCGCCCACAGGCCGTCCTTTTCACGCACGTGGTCGGACCCGGTGCCGAAACTCTCCTCACCGCACAGCGTGATGCGTCCGGCGTCCAGCAGGTTGCCGAAGAACTTCCAGCCTGTCGGCGTCTCGAAGCAGGGAATGCCGAGCGACCCGGCTACGATATCGACCGCCGCGCTCGTTGGCATCGAACGCGCGACGCCTGCGAGTCCGCGCGAATAGCCAGGCACCAGCGTTGCGTTTGCCGCGAGTACGGCGAGACTGTCCGATGGCGTGACGAAGAAGCGGCGGCCCAGGATCATGTTGCGGTCGCCATCGCCGTCCGACGCGGCGCCGAAGTCCGGTGCGTCGTCACCGAACAGCGTTTCCACCAGGTCGTGCGCGTACGTGAGGTTCGGATCCGGATGGCCGCCGCCAAAGTCAGGAAGCGGCGTGCCGTTGATCACCGTGCCCGGTGACGCACCCAGTTGTCGCTCGAGGATCTCGGTGGCATACGGGCCGGTGACGGCGTGCATGCCATCGAAACGCATGCGAAAGCCACCAGCGAAGAGCGCGCTGATCGCGGGAAAATCGAACAGCGACTCCATGAGCTCCGCATAGGCGGACACCGGGTCGACAATCTCGAGCACGAACGGACCCAGTACCTGCCGGCCGACGCCAGCGAGCGAGAAGTCCACCAGGTCGGCCATGCGATACGACGTCAGCATCGCTGCGCGTTCGGCGACGGCGTTGGTGAACGATTCGGGCGCCGGACCGCCGTTGGCCGCGTTGTACTTGAGGCCGAAGTCACCCTGCGGGCCACCAGGATTGTGGCTGGCCGACAGGATCATGCCACCCTGCGCACCCAGCCTGATCAGGTGCGATGCAGCCGGCGTCGACAGCAACCCGTCACGGCCCGTGATCACGCGACCGATGCCGTTGGCAGCGGCCATGCGGATGATCGTCGCGTTAGCCTCGCGATTGAAGTAGCGACCGTCGCCGCCCACCACGAGTGTGCTTCCTGCGGGCAGCGCCGCCACGTCGAACAGCGCCTGGACGAAGTTCTCCAGGTAGTGCGGCTGCGAAAACACGGCTGTTCGCTTGCGCAAACCCGACGTCCCCGGTCGCTGGTCGGCGAACGGGGACGTCTCGATGATGCGAACGATCATGCGCGGCTTCCCGTCAGGTCCACCTGAGATCGACCTTCGACAGCGGGATCGAACGCACACGCTTGCCGGTGGCCGCGTAAATCGCGTTCACCAACGCCGGGATGACCGGCGGAAGGGCCGGCTCACCGATGCCGGTTGGTGCGAACTCCGTCTTGCGCCACGACACGTCGACTGGCGGCGCCTGACGCATACGCAGCAGTTGGAACGTGTTGAAGTTGGACTGCTCGGCGCGTCCGTTGGCAAACGTGACTTCCTGTGCGAGCGCCTGGCCCAATCCATCCAGCACCGCGCCCTGCACCTGCTGCTCGGCGTGATTCGGATTGATGATGTCGCTGCCGACGTCGCCCACCGCCCACACCTTGTCCACAGTCAGCACGCCAGCCTTCGTCACCGTCGCCTTCACGACCTCGGCGAAGTAGCCGCGATGGCTGAAGTAGAACGCCACGCCCATGCCGGTGCCCTTGGGCAGCGTCGTCTTGCCCCAGCCCGACACATCCCGCACCTGCTCGAGCACGCCGCGCATGCGCGCCGAGTCGAACCCCGCCGGTTGTTGCGGCGGACGCGCTCCGGCGGCACCGGCGGCTCCCGCAGCGGGCGGTGCCGCTGGTGGTGCCGGAATCTCACTGTTCAGCAGGTCGATGCGGAACTGCAGCGGGTCCTTGCCCGCCGCGACGGCGAGTTCGTCCACGAAGCCCTGAAACGCAAACGACATCGCGTTGCTCCGCGGCGCGCGCAACGCGCCGGTCGGCACACCCAAGGGCATAACCGACGAGTCGAGCGACAGGTTCTCCACGTAGCGCGCGGGAAACTCGGTGGGCCCCATATCCGCACTGGGCGCGAACCGCTGGCCTTCGCCGAAGCTCACGAAGTGATCCTTGAACGCCACGACCTTGCCGTTCGCATCCACGCCGCCGGTGAAGTAGTGAAAGCCACCGGGACGGTAGAAGTCATGCTGCATGTCGTCTTCGCGCGTCCACAACAGCTTCACCGGAACGCCGGTCTCCTTGGCAATCCAGGCCGCTTCGGCCATGTAGTCGTTGTACAGCCGGCGACCGAAGCCGCCGCCACCGCGCGTCATGTGCACCGTGATATCGGCCGGCTTGATGCCGAGTGTCGTGGCCACCAACCCGCGACCGCTCTCCGGCAGCTGGCTCGGCGACCACATTTCACACTTGCCGTCCTTGAAGTGCGCGGTGCAGTTCTGCGGCTCCAGCGGCGCGTGCGAGATGAACGGATACACGTACGCGGCTTTCACGACCTTGGCCGCTGTGGCGAGCGCCGCATCGGCGTCGCCGTCCTTGCGCAGTGAACGCTGCGGTGGAAGCAGCGACAGCTCGGCCGCCTTGGCCGCGAAGCCTGCGCTGCTCTGCGTGGCCGTTGCGCCTTCGTCCCACGTCACGATGAGCTTCTTCCGCGCCTGCTGCACCAGCCACCAGCTGTTGCCAACGATCGCGACGCCGCCAAGCAGTCCGTTCAGGTCGGTTCCACCGTCCACGACGAAGGCATGCGTGATGCCCGGCATCGCCTTGATGGCGTCGAGATTGGCGGTCTTCACCTTGCCGGCGTACACCGGGCACTTGAAGAACGTCGCGTACTTCATGCCCGGCACCGTCACGTCGATGCCAAAAATCGGCTTGCCGGTCAGGATGTTCTGGATGTTGACCGTCTTCGTGCGCGTGCCGACGATCTTGAACTGCGTCGGGTCCTTGAGCGGAATCGTCGCGAGATCGGGAGCGGCCATGGTCGCCGCCGCCGTCGCCAGCGCACCATACGTCGCGTTGCGATTGCTGGCCCGATGATGCACGACGCCCTTGTCGGTCTCGAGTTCAGCGACCGGCACGTTCCACTCCTTCGCTGCCGCCGCCATCAACATCGCGCGACCGGCGGCGCCGACGCGACGCATCGGCAGCCAATTGGTCGGTGTGGCCGTGCTGCCACCGGCGGTCTGCGCCGGATAGCGCGTCGGATCGAGATCTGCCTGTTCGACGCGAACGTTCGCCCACTCGACATCGAGCTCCTCCGCGATCAGCATCGGCAGCATCGTCTGGATGCCCTGGCCGACCTCCGGATTCTTCGCGATGATGGTCACGATGCCATCGGGCGTGATGCGCACATACGCGCTGAGCGTTGCATCGGCGAGCGACGGCGTGTAGCCGAGTCGTTCGATAGCCTCGAGCGGATCGGTGTAGCTCGCCAGCATGATGCCGCCGCCGGCGAGGGCGGTGACGCGCAGGAAGTCGCGGCGCGTGACGATGCGCGTGGGCTCGGTCTTGGTAGTCATGGTCGACTCCTCAGCGCTGGTCGGGGGAGCCGGACTTTCCGGCGTTCGCTCCCGAAGCCGGAACGGGTGCACTCGCCTTGATCTCCGCGGCGCGATGAATGGCCTGCTTGATGCGCAGATACGTCGCGCACCGGCACAGGTTCGTGTTCATCGCCGTGTCGATATCGGCGTCCGACGGCTTGGCGTTCCTGGAAAGCAACGCCGCTGCGGCCATCATCTGGCCGGCCTGGCAGTAGCCGCATTGCGGCACGTCCAGCTCCTCCCAGGCCTTCTGGACGGCATGGACACCGGTGGGCGAGAGGCCCTCGATCGTGGTGATCTCGGCGCCTTGGGCGCGCGACACCGGCGTCTGGCACGACCGGGTGGCCACGCCATTCAGGTGAACCGTGCACGCGCCGCAGCGGGAGACGCCGCAGCCGTATTTCGTGCCCTTGAGATCGAGTTCGTCGCGCAGGGCCCACAGGAGGGGCATGTCTGCGGGCACGTCGATCGTGCGCACCGTGCCGTTGACTTTGAGACTGATGGGCATGGCAGGAGGGGGACGGGGTGGGAGACGTTGGAATCTCATGCCGAACGACGGGCGACGGAAGGCCATCCGCCCCCCGGTGACCTCAGCGCATCAAGAGGACGGCGACCACGACCGCGATAGTCAGGACGCCCAGGAGGATGGCGGCCGGTACACGCGATCGCGTCGGAGCTGCGGCGGGGGCCATCGGTGGGACAGCAGCAACGCGTGCCTGCTCCCGTGTCACCGGGCGTACTTCGCCGGAGTCGGTGAGCGATGACAGCGTGACGCTGTCGATGACCCTGATGATCTCGGCCGCCGATTCCGGTCGCTTGTCCGGCGACTTCTCGAGGCAGCGCATGATGACAAGGCTGAGCGCCGGCGGAAGTCCCGACCGCAGCTGATCGATGGGCCGGGGCGTCTCGTTGATCTGCGCGTTGAGCATGTCGCGCAGGCCTCGCGCGGTGAACGGCGGCGATCCGGCCAGCAGTTCGTACGCCAGGCACCCGAACGAGTACAGGTCCGCGCGGTGGTCCACGGTGCCGGCCGATACGATCTGCTCCGGTGCACTGTACGCGGGCGTGCCCAATGACGCGCCGGCGCCGGTGAGTTTCCGTGCACCGCCAACGCCCTCCGTGATGGCCGAATGCACCGCCATGGCTACGCCGAAGTC
>CAZPON010000117.1:0-9400 GCA_964588045.1 uncultured Gemmatimonas sp. | reverse complement strand
TCCTGCTCCAGCACCTCGCGCGATGCCAGTGTCGAGCTCTGGCGTGACGTCCAGGCGGCAACGCGACTCTCCAGCGGACGCGACTGGAAGTACTCCTCCGATTCCGCGCGGCTCACCCGCTGCACCGCTCCCGCGACACGGACCTGCCGCTCGAGCTCGGTCCAGAAGAAACACAGGGACGCGTGCGGGTTGTCCGACAACTCCTGCCCCTTTCGGCTGCGATAGTCGGTGAAGAACACGAAGCCCCGATCGTCGACGGCCTTGAGCAACACCACGCGCCCCGAGGGATACGCGTCGGGCGTGGCGGTCGCGAGGAACATCGCATTGGGTTCCGCCACCTCGGCACGCAACGCGTCCTGGAACCACCGCTGAAACTGGACGATCGGGTCGGCATCGACCTCCGTTTCCGACAGCGTTGCGTGTCGATAGTCCCGGCGAAGATGTGCAATGGACACCGGTCAGACCTCAACGAGCGGCAGCGGTGCGCGTGGATACGATGCAGGCAGGTCGGCGAACGGGTCGCCTGCAAACGCTTCGCCGTCGGGTGTCTCCAGTACGACCCCGGCATCCTCGATCATCTTCAGGTCGTCGCGCGCCGTCTGCCCCTGCGTCGTGAGGTAGTCGCCGATGAAGATGGAGTTCGCCGGATAGAGCCCCATGACCTGCATGCTGCGCAGGTGCACCTCGCGGCCCCCGCTGATGCGAATCTCCTGCGTGGGCAACAGGAAGCGATACAGCGCGAGAATGCGCAGGCAGCGCCGTGGATCGAGCGCGCGCACGTCGGCAAACGGCGTGCCCGCCACCGGGATCAGGAAGTTCACCGGCACACTCTTCACGTCGAGTTCGCGCAGCGACAGCGCCAGGTCGATGATGTCGTCGTCGGTCTCTCCCATGCCAAGGATGCCACCGCTGCACGTCTTCATGCCCGCATCCTTCACCGCCTGCACGGTGTCGACGCGATCCCCGAATGTGTGCGTCGACACGACTTCGGGCGTGAAGCGCTCGGATGTGTTGAGATTGTGGTTGATCGTCTCGACACCGGCGGCCTTGAGGCGCTGCACCTGCCCGGCGTCGAGCAGGCCGAGGCAGGCACAGATCTTGAGGTCGTGCTTCTCGCGCACCGCGCGCACGGCATCGAGCACCTTGCCGAACACCGTCTCACCCGGCGAGCGGCCGGAAATGACCATGCACAGCGTGCCGGCCTTGAGTGCGGCGGCGCGATCGGCGGCTTCCATGATCCGCTCCTGCGCCAGCATCGGATACTTCTCGATGTCAGCGGCGGAGACCTTCGACTGCGAGCAGTAGTGGCAGTCTTCCGGGCACAGTCCGCTCTGCGCGTTCAGCAGGAAATGCAGGCGGACGCGATTTCCCCACGTCGCGCGGCGCACGCGATACGCTGCGGCGAGCTGGTCCAGCAGTTCCGCGTCGGGCGCGTCGAGCACGGCGCGGGCCTGTTCACGCGACAGCACCTCGCCGGCGAGTGCGAGGTCGGCGACACGCTGCCAGTCGGTGTCGATCGAATGGTGCAGGCTGTGCATTGGAGATTCAGACGGGGGAAAGCGTCGCCGTATCGTCGGACGGTCCGGGCACGGCGTCGGTCAGGAGCACATCGAGGCCGCCGCCTTCTGCGGCTGCTGCGAGGGCAGCCATGTCGTCGGTGCGGTCGACCCACGGAAAGCGCAGGATCGTGTGGCGTGGCAACATCGTCACCAGCGCGTCGAAGTTCGTGGCTTCGGCGATGCCGGCATCGCGGCTGCTGAATTGCGTGAGGATCACCGCGCGCACCGGGAGATTGGCCGCTTCGGCCGCGCGCACCGTGAGCAGCACGTGATTGAGCACGCCAAGCCGGTTGCCGGCGACAATGATCAACTCACAGTGCCATCGCGCGTACAGGTCGAGCATCGAACAGGCCGGCGTGAGCGGTACGAGCAGTCCGCCGGCCCCCTCGACCAGCAGCAACTGTCGTGCGTCACACAGCGTTGCACGCGCGTCGTCGAGCACGGCCAGGTCGATCTCCACGCCGGCGCGGCGCGCGGCGACCATCGGCGCCAGCGCCTCCTCGAGTCCGTATGGCCGGACGAGCGAAAGCGCATCGTCCTCGCCGGCGGCGATCCGCAGGCGCTCGGCATCGGACACCGGTCCGCCGTCGGTGATGATCCGATCGACGATGCCGCTTTCGACCGGCTTCATGGCCGCCACGCGAAGCCCAAGCTGCCGCGCGCGCGCGGCGAGCGCACAGGCGACGATCGTCTTCCCGATACCCGTGTCGGTGCCGGTGACACCGAACTGTACCAGTCCCGCGTCAGTCATCGACCGGTCCTCCCGCACCCGGCAGCGTGCTGTCGGGCAATGAGGAACGCTCCCCATCGAGGAAGCGCTGGATCACGTCGTACACGCGGTGGAGCTCGTCGTCCGTCGTGCAGTAGGGAGGAAGACAATACGCGACATGCCCAAGGGGCCGCAACAGGACACCGTTGGCCAGGGCGAACGCGCCCAATTCGCGCCCGATGTCGCTGAGGTAACCCGGTGGTGCGTCGAGCTCGACGGCGGCCATGGTTCCGATCTGCCGGACCGCGCGCACCCCGCGCGCTCCGCGCAGCGCCTGCAGGTGACGCGCGTGCGCGACCTCGATGCGGATGCGATCGTCGGCGCTGTCCTCGTCGAACAACTCGAGTGACGCGAGGGCGGCCGCACACGCAATCGGATTGGCGGTGAACGAGTGACCATGAAAGAACATCTTCGAACGGTCTTCGCTGCGGAAGGCATCGTAGATGGCCTCGGTGGCCGCCGTGGCGGCCAACGGCAACACACCACCGGTCAGGCCTTTCGACATGCAGAGCACGTCGGGGGTGACGTCGGCGCGTTCGCAGGCGAACAGTGGCCCGGTGCGTCCGAAGCCGGTGAGCACTTCGTCGGCGATGAGGTGGACGCCGGCTTGCCACGTCCGCTCACGCATGGACTGCAACACCGATTCATCCCACACGCGCATGCCGCCGGCACCCAGCAGGAGCGGCTCCACGATGACCGCCGCGAGCTCGGCGCCACGCGTGGCAATCAGCGCGTCGAGCGCCGCGATGGTGTCGCCCTCGGACGGATCGGGCAATCGCGCGACGTCGAAGAGCAGTGGCTCGTACGCCTGCGTGAAGATGCCGCGCGCGCCGGCCGCCATCGCGCCGAACGTGTCGCCGTGGTAGGCATGCTCGAGGGCGGCAACGAGGCGTCGCGGTGTGCCGCGATTGGCAAACGACTGTAGTGACATCTTGATGGCGACTTCCACCGCTGTCGAGCCGTTGTCGCTGAAGAAGATGCGCGACAGGCCGCGTGGCAGTCGCGACACCAGTTCTGCGGCCAGCGCGGCCGCCGGCTCGTGTGTGAACCCGGCGAAGATCACCTGGTCGAGCGTTGCGGCCTGCCCGGCCACCGCGCGCACGATGTCCGGATGACAGTGTCCGTGTGTCGTCACCCACCACGACGAGATGGCGTCGAGCACCGGACGCCCATCGGCATCGTACAGCCACGCGCCGTCGGCGCGGCTCACGTGCATGGGAAGCGGTGCGCGCCAATGCTGCGTGTAGGGGTGCCAGACGTGCGCCGCGTCGTACAGCAGCACGGCGTCGGGCATGTCGTGCCCGGTGTCGTCGGCGTCCCCGGTCATTCGGTCACTCATCAGAACGTGCTCTGCATGACGTCGATGACAGTCGCGGCGAGCGCGTCGACGAGTTCCGGAGGATGCACCGCCGAAACGGAGATGCGCAATCGCGACGTACCCGCCGGCACTGTCGGTGGACGAACGCCCCCGACCATGAACCCGCGGCGCCGCAGTTCGCCAACGATATGCATCGTGCGCACGGGATCACCCACCATCACCGGAACGATGTGGCCATCGGGTGTGCCCGGCACGTCGCGTCCGGCCGATCGCAACCGGTCACGCAGGCGGCGCGCCCGATCGCGCACGGCCTCGCGACGCCACGGCTCCACGTCGGACAGGCGCAATGCCTCGAGCGCTGCCGCCGCCAGTGCGGGCGGACTGGCCGTGGTGAAGATGAACGAGCGCGCGCGGCTGGTGAGGAAGTCGATCAGGGTCTGCGAGCCGGCCACCCACGCACCCGACGTGCCCAACGACTTGCCCAGCGTGCCGACCACGACGTCGATCTGTCCCGTCACGCCGCATTCCTCGATGGTCCCGTGCCCTTCGGCGCCCAGCACGCCCGTGCCATGCGCATCGTCCACGTACGTCCACGCGCCGAACCGATGCGCGAGGTCTACCAATCCCTCAAGGGGGAACACATCGCCGTCCATCGAGAACATGCCTTCCACGACGATGAGCGCGCGACGGTACTTCCCGCGATCGGCTTCGAGCATTGCGCCGAGTTCGTCGAGGTCACGATGCGGAAAGATTCGCGTCGTGGCCTTGGACAATCGGCAGCCGTCGACCAGCGAGGCGTGGTTGAGCGCATCGGAATAGATCACGTCGCCCGTGCCAACGAGCGCGGGCACGACCCCGATGTTGACCATGTACCCCGACGGAAACAGCAGCGCGCTGTCGCAACCCTTGAATCGCGCCAGCGCCCGCTCGAGCGAATCGTGAATCGGGTGGTTGCCCGAGATGAGGCGGGCCGCGCCCGCGCCGGTGCCTTCGGCCTGTAGCACCGCCGATGCCGCGCGCGCGATGCGGGCATCGGCGGCCAGTCCGAGATAATCGTTCGACGCAAAGTCGGCGACGCGCTCACCGTGCAGCAGCACGGTGCCGGCGCGACGCTGCTGCACGGCGCGCATGGTGCGCCGAAGTCCCGCAGCCTGCAGCGCCTGCAGTTCCTCGTCGAGGGCGTCGGACATGGTGCGCATCACGGCGTCGGGCGTGACGTCGGTGGTCATGGTGCGCGCACCGGCACGGCCACCGGCAGGGAGCGCCCGTCGGCCAGGGTGAGCGTGAGGTGCACCGTGTCGCCGACCTGCAGCGCGCGGGTGAGTGCCGGCAGCATGATGTGCACGCCGCCGGGGGTCATGGCCAGCGTGCTGTCCCGCATCAGCTGGACCGTCGGGCGCGCCATCATGTGCACCATGCCCCCCATCTGCATCGTTTCGTGCAACTCGGCGCGTGTCGACACCGTCGTCGAGAGTCCGGTGATCGTGAGCGCCATCGTATCCATGTTGGCGAGCGTGAGGTACGCACCACCCGTCGCGCCCGAGTCCGCCGCGCGCACCCACGCGTCACGAACGGCGAGTGGTCCGGTGGATTGCGACGCGGGCGCATCAGCCGGTGCGCCATTGCACGCCGACCAGGTGATGGCGGCCGCCAGTACCAACGGGGCAACGCGCATCAGAGAATCGTCTCGAGATCGGCGGCGAGGGCTTCCCACCCGATGCCGAACGGGTACATCGCGAGGATGCGTCCGCGGTCGTCGACCAGGAACGCCTGGGCGGAGTGACTCACGAAGTAACTGGAGTCGGCCGCGCCCGCGCGCGACGCTTCGCGCGCGGCGGACACGCCGAAGTCCGCCAGCATGCGCCGGGTGGTCGCCGAATCGCCGGACACCCCCACGAACGATGCATCGAACTGCTTGGCATAGCGGTCGGCGAGCGTTGGTGTGTCGCGCTCCGGATCGATCGTCACGAAGACGAAGCGGACGCGGTCCGCGTCCTTTCCGAGCTTCTGCTTTGCGCGCTTCCAGTCGGCGAGCGTCGTCGGACACACGTCCGGACAGTGCGTGTAGCCGAAGAACACCAGCATCGGACGCTTCGACTCGGCGGCCGTGGACAGGCGTGCACCATCGGGGAGTGTGAACTCGTGCGCCGCCACCGCGCGCGGCGGGTCGATCATCACGCCGTGCAATTGCGACTCGCCGCTGCATGCGCCGCCAGCGGCCAGCAGCGCGCCGAGGAGCAATGACGAGCGGCGCCCCAGGGGGCGCCGGACTGACAGCGTCACGCCGCCGCAGCGCATGCGGCGCACCGGCCGTACAGCACGATCTCGTGGGCCTCGAGCTGAAAGCCAGGCGGAGCCAACGCGGCGAAGTTGCCCGGGCATCCTTCGATCTCGAAGACCTGCGTGCAATCGCGGCAGCGGAAGTGGTGATGATGCGCGGCCCCGGAACGCTCATAGCGCGGTGCCTCGCCGGGGAGTTCCACCGGCACGAGCCAGCCATCGTCCACCAGCGCATTGATGGTGCGGTAGACGGTGGCCATGCCCAGGCCGGACACGCGTGCGCGACCGGCGGCCAGCACCTCGAACGGTGCAAGCGGCCGGGGCATGTCTTCGAATACCTGACGGATGGCGTCGCGCTGCCGCGTCTTGCGTTCCATGGCTCAAATATGACCGGGGAGGCAGTGGCGTGCAGGCCTTGACGGCGGTTTGATTTCGCCTACATGACCCCCTCGGCGGACTCCGCCTTCAGTGCGCTGCGCACCCGTCGCCAGTGGCTCGTGTTTCTGGGCATTGCGGTGGCGGCCATCGTGGCCGCACACCTGCTCGATCGCGTCGTGTGGCAGGACCTGCGCGCGCTGCGGGTCAACGATCGCGACTGGGGGCGGTTGCTGCGATCGATGGGCTACCTGCCCACGTGGATCGTGATCGCCGGCGCCATCTGGCTCCATGATCGCGCGGACGCGATGGTGTCGGCATCCGGAGGTGAACCGACCGCGCACTGGGGATGGCGCGGCGGCCTCGTCGTGCTGGCGCCAACCATTTCCGGTGCAATTGCCGAAGTGCTCAAGATGCTCATCCGTCGGCAACGCCCTGTGCCCGACGTCTTCGGCTATCAGTGGCGGCCGTTCAGCGACGACCCGTTTTCATCCCGGGCCCTGGGTATGCCCAGCAGCCACGTGATGGTGGCGTTTGCCGGTGCGACCGTGCTTGCGCGCCTGTTCCCGCGCGCGCGGTGGCTGTGGTACCTCCTGGCCGGCGGATGCGCGCTCACCCGCGTTCTCGCCGTCGGCCATTTCTTCAGCGATGTGGTGGTGGCGGCGATCCTGGGTTACGCGGTCGGCGTCGTGATGGCGCGCAGCGGAGGATTCGGGCGTGCGCTCTCGGGGAAACACCGGCTCCATGACGGTTTATGAGTGAGGATGCCACCACCGCCGAGTCGCCGTGCATCAAGGTGTGCCAGTTGGATCTCGATGACCGCTGTCGCGGATGCGGCCGGACGATCGACGAGATCAGCCGGTGGAGCCTGATGACGACTGCCGAGCGGATTGCCGTCAACAAGCGCCTGGGATTCGTGTCGCACGAGCGACGAAGACCGTGAGCGCGCACGGCGTTCCGTCGGGGCGTGCGTGACGCCACATTCCTGCAGCCGCCCTTCACCAGAACTTCCGGGTCCATCCATGTCTCTGATGCGCACTGCCATGCACCGACGGTCCGTGTTCACGCTGGTTGCGCTGCTCTCGCTGGCGGGCGCGGCGCGTCCGTCATTGGCCATGCGGCATCTCAAGCTGAACCGGTCATCGCCTGCGGCCGACACGGTGCTCTCGGCATCGCCCGATGCCATTCGCCTGTGGATGTCGGAGCCGACGCAGGCGGCGGTGTCGAAGATCACGCTCACCACCGACGCGGGCGTCGCGGTGGCGCTGGCGCCGGTCACGCGTGATTCGGCGCAAAGCGCGCCACTCGTGGCGAAGCTCGTGAAGCCGATCGGGGCGGGCTCGTACACGGTGACGTGGAAGGCCATGTCGAAGGACGGACATGTGGTGAATGGCACCTTCGGCTTCCGCGTCACGGCCGCCCGGTAGGGAGCGCGTGACGTGATGGCGATCGTCGCGCGCCTGCTGCTGTACGTGGGCGTGATGGTCGCCATCGGCGATGTGTGCGTGCAGTGGGTGCGGGCCGACGGGTGGATGTCCCGCATTCGGCCGTGCGAACAGCGTCGGCCTGTGATGGCGTGGCTGGCCATCATGACGGCGCTGCTGCTGTTGTTCGTCCTGCAGTTCATTGCGCTGGAGCTTGCGCCCACGATGCACGATGTGGCGCTGCTGGTACGACAGACGACATGGGGCCAGGGATGGATGGTGCTCGCCGCCTGTGCGCTGGCGGGCATGTGTGCGTCCATCCTTCACGCTCCCCTCCTGGTCCGCGCGTCGCTCGCGCTGCTGCTGGGCGTGTCGATGGGTGGTCTGGGTCACGCCGCCGCAGACGAGACCGCGCCACTGTTGTCACGCGCACTCGATGCGCTGCATGTGCTGGGCGTCGGTGCATGGATTGGCACGCTGTTGTGCCTCGCACTCTCGCCGGCGACGGTGTCCTCGCCGGGGTCGTGGCCGCGCTTCAGCAGGCTGGCCGTGGTGGCCGCGCCGCTGGCCGTGTTGAGCGGTGCGGGCAGTGCGCTTCGCCGTGTGAACGCGGCATCGGTCGCGCAGGTCGCGGCGAGCGACTATGGCCTGTTGCTCGCTGGAAAGATCGCGATCGTGCTGCTGATCCTGCTGCTCGGCGCATGGCACCGACGTCAGGTGCGATCAGTCAAGACGCCGACCGCGGCGAGCGTGCGGCTGGAGCTCGTGCTCGCATGTGTCGTGCTGGGTGTCACGGCCGTGCTGACAGCGACGGCGCCTCCCGGGGAGTGAGAGGCTGGAAACACGCGCATGGAGAGCCCGGCAACAGAGCATTCGAGCCGAGCTGGAGGCTCGAAGCTGTGTTGCCGGGCTCTCCATGCGCGCCCTTAGCGGTTTCCACATACGCGAAACCCGCGCGCCAACGAAGTTGACGCGCGGGTGATCGAATGCCGTCGGCTCAGCGGTTGTAGCGCTTCTTGAACTTGTCGACGCGACCTTGCGTGTCGATGAGGCGCTGCGTGCCCGTGTAGAACGGATGCGAGTCACTGGTGATTTCGAGCAGGATGAGCGGGTATTCCTTCCCGTCGTCCAGCTTGATCTTCTGCTCGCTGGTCATCGTGGAGCGGGTGATGATCGTCGCGCCCGTGGACGCGTCCTTGAACACCACCGGATGATACGGCGGGTGAATGCCTTCTTTGGCCATCTGTGACTCCATCGAGCGATCCCATTGCCGGCGGGATCGCGTACTTGGGGGAGCTCCGCGGGGGCGGAGCCCTCGAACCCGTCACCGCAGTGGGTGAGCGGACGAGGATTTAGAGCCTGAATAAATGCCCAAATCGGGACGCTGGGTCAAGGTCTACGCGGTGATGGCGAAGGCCAGCATGATGGCCGCTCCCGCGGCGCACCAGCCGAGCCGTCCCCAGTGGGCCGGGCCATCGTGCCGGTCGCGCAGGGAAGATCGTCCAACAGCTTGTGCGATATAGAGATAGGTGCCGGCTGCCAACGGCAGTACGAGACTGGTGAGGTCGGCCACGCCCTGACCGATGAGGAGCGTGAGCGCCGCGCCGGCCATCGCCACGCCGGCGGTCATCAGGTTGTAGAAGACGGCACGCATGGGCCGAATCCCGCCGTGGAC
>CAZPON010000116.1:0-9445 GCA_964588045.1 uncultured Gemmatimonas sp. | reverse complement strand
AGGAATGACCGTCCAGCACGTCGTGTGCTGACAGAACCCGGCTTACAGGCCGGCGACCTCCCGTACAACACTGAGTTCTGGGTACTGAGTAGGGAGTTGAACTCCGAGTCTGGAGTGTGGAGTTCTCAGTATGGCGTACGGAGTTGTCCGGAGTCCCAGCGCACTCCACACTCCGTACTGAGGACTCCACACTCCAGACTCGGAGTTCACCTCCCTACTCAGAACTCAGTACTCAGAACTCCGTACTCGGTAGTCCGTACTTCATCCCTATTGCTCGCACAATCACGGTGTGCGGCAGCATCTCCGGAAAGATTGAATTCAGGCTCTTCAGGCTTTCGAGTGGGTAGCGGTCAAGGACCGGGGCTCGAGGTCGAGGCCCCCGCAGTGAAAATAGATCGCCCTCTTGAACGCGTCCCGATTCCGGTAACCGCGTGCGCTGTACTTGATCCACTGGATCTTCGCGTTGAGGCCTTCGGTGACCGCGTTGGTGATGCGATGCGTCAGGTACGTGAGCATGTTCTCCAGGTGGGCCTTCAGCATCCGCGCCACTTTCTTCATCGGCTCCAGACGCGATCGCATCGCCCACGCGTACCACCCGCGAAAGAAGGTGCGCGCGGCGCCGACATAGGTGTAGTCCCACAACCGGCGCAAACTTTCCTTCATCGCCCAGGCGCGGGCGGAGGCCAACGTACTGTTGCGCAGCGCCGCGAACTCGCGCCACGCGCGTTCGGAGAAGTTGGCGGGATTCCTGAGCCAAGTGTACTTGGTCCGCGTCAGGCGCGTGTCGCCCGCCGCGATCAGGGCGCGGTGTTCCTGCTTGCGCACGTGATCGACGGCGGTCGCGACATGCTGCAGCACATGGAACTTGTCGAAGACGATCTTCGTGTCGGCATCAGATACGTGGGCGCGGATGGTGTGCCGATACGGCTCCCACATATCCATCGCAATCGCCACAATGCCCTCGCGCTGGGCGGGGGTGAGCATCTGAAAATAGCCCGTCAGGCTCGTGGCCTTTCGGTCGTCGGCCACGTGCAGAATCCGTGGCGCCTCGAGATCGACCACGACACTCACGTACTGGTGGCGTTTGAGAAAGCTCTTTTCATCAACGCCGAGATGCGGCACGACGGTCGGCTGCCGGCGCTGCAGCCCCCGACGAACCGCGCGCTCCATGATCCCGCGCGCCTCGTCCCACGACACGCCCAAGCGCCGCCCGACGGCCGTCGGCGTCGCCTCTTGCAACCACGCAATGGCGAGCCGCTCGAACAACCGCGTGAAGCGCGCCCCGGCCTCGGCCCACGGGACCGGCACCGTCGTCACCCCGTGCGTCGCACACTGCACGCGCGGCACGCGCGCGCACAACAGCGTCCGAAACTGACAGGTGTCCAAGTGCCGCCAGCGCCGCTCGACATGATCATAGATCGGGGCCGCCTGATCGCAGTGCGGACACGCGAAGGGCGTCCCCGCGGCGGCGCCGACCCACACGTCCACCTCCTGCGGGTCAGTCCGGAGCTCCACGCGCTCGACCTCCCACGGGGCCTGCAATCCCAGAATCGTCTGATACAACGCTCGGTCGTCCACCGTCGCGCCTCCCGGCCTCAAGGTCTGGCCAGAAGCTACTCACCCACTCCATTTCCTGAAGAGCCTGAATTCATTGCCCACCGTGACCGGTGATTGCCCATGATGACCGGGGCAGGAAGGCGAGCTCTACCAATATTGTCAGCGCCCAACCCCAACGCTCTTTTTTTACCACTAGTCAGTAGTGCGATGAGTCACGCGAAATGCTGGTTGGGCCGCGGCCTCATCGCACACTGAAAGGACAAGACGTAGGTGAGAAAAACATGCGAAGAGTGATCATCGGAATGCTGGCCACGATGGCCATCGGGCTAGGCATCGCTGCCTGCGCGGATCGGACACCGCTCGCACCGTCCGTCGCGATCACACCGCCTTCCGTCACGCCGACGACGGCGTTGAAGACGGTCGTCGTGTGCGAGACCGGTTGGGTCACGTCCGGCCAGGACTTGATTTGCAACGGTGGTGTGACCGTCTGTGACGACTACACCTATTCTCAAGGCGCCTTCTGCACACCTCCCCAATCGCCGTTCGTCGACTTCGACCCGTGCTGGCCATTTGGGTGTACCTACGGAGGCGGAGGCAGTTCAGGAGGCGGATCGTCTCCGGCGTGTAACGATGGGCGTGACGCCATGATCGCGGAATACGTGCAGTTCGGCGTAGGGTTCAATCCCACGTGCGCCTCGTTTACCCAGTTCGCGCAGAATACGTATTACAACTGGCCGAGCTTCACCAACCAAAACGAACACGCGTGGGCGATTATTCGGCAACCGCTACTCGTGTCTGCCAGTGTCGGATATGGCCTGGAGAAGGCCGTGACCGCACTCGGCTACGCGCCGTCCATCAACAGCGCGTATAGGTGCCCACGGCGTCAGATCGAGGTGCTGCAATCGACCGCAGTGAATAGCCGTCACCTGTATGGAGACGCGGTGGATTGGAACGTAGTCTCAAACGCTCAACCAGAGTGGCAGACGATGATCAACGCGTTGGCGGTAGCACACGCGGATTATCGAGAGCCTGCGAGTGGACCCTGCGCGTACAACTGCGCGCACGGTGACTGGCGCGCACATTAATCTCGGCATACAACCATGACGAACGTTTTTCGGCGTACGGTACTCCTCTGTGGTGTCGCATTCTGCCTGGCCCGCGTTGCCGGAGCACAGCCGCCAGCCCAGACTCAGGCGGTGCGACTCACGGTACCGGTGTTGCTTGCGCAATTCAGGAGCACCAACGACTCTACGCGCGCCCGTTCCTTCTATGCACTCCTTCGCGCGAATCGCGCGCAGCAGGGGTTCAAGGCGTCTGTCGCGGCGGCGGCCGTGCTGCGCGAGTTCCCGGCGGAGGCCGGTGACATTCGCACGGGACTCATCCAGCTGCTAGATCGCGAGAATACCCGCGTGTTTCGCACCTCCGGCGTCGTACTCGCCGAATGGTACCTGACCTACCATGGGGACCTCATCGACGCCGTCGCCTCGTTGAAGGACCCCGCCGCGATCGACGTGCTCTTTGACGCCCTTCCCACAGGCATGATGGCCGCGTCGGGACTGGCCAATCTCGGAGAACACGCCCTGCCGAAGATTCTGGCGGGGGCGAAGCATCAGTCATGGGAGATGCGCCGCGAGACGGCCGTGGTTGCGGGCGTCGCGATGGAACGTCGCCAGGCGCTCGGGCTGTCACAGGGGTCGGTTGGTCAACTGCGCGGCATGCTACTCAAGTTGACCAACGATCCTCAGCGATTCGTCCGTGATCACGCGGTGCGCGGACTCCAGACAGTCAACGACGCCGAGGTCCGGGCGCGCGTGAAGCATCTCGCGACCGATGAGAGCGACTGCCAGACGGTCGGCGGGCGGCGGGCATGCCCCGTGCAACTGGCGGCCAAGGGGTGGCTGCAGAGCAATCCTGCGGGGCGTTAAGCGACCATGATGTCGTGATGGAGGCCGAGGGCGTTTGTCGAACGTCCTCGGCCTTTTGCTCCTCGTGCGGCGGCGGTCGCGTTTCCCAGTATTGAGTGCGTTCCGAACCATCGTCGGGAACTCCCGCGTGGGCAGCCTTCCCGGCAAGCAGGTGAAACTGTCCCAGGCCGTGGACGCGGTGCTCACCGTTGCATAGCAGCCCAAGACACCCGCGTTCCTGACGCGTCAGGAATGTGTCCGCACCGCTCGCGTCAGTTCGCACGCCTACGAGATGTTCTTATGCCCGAGCGGCCGGCCGCGCGGGACGCCCTTGTCGGCAATGGAACCGCACGTTGGGGTTTCGCACAGCCCTTGACCAGCGCGCGCACGCCCTGCTGGCCCAGGGCAAGCAGCGATCGCGTGGTGTGTGGCTCGGAGATGGTGAGCAAGGCCACCGCCGGCACGCGGGGAAACTCGCGCACGAGGCGAGCGACCTGTGTGGCGTGCTGGGTCTGGTAGCGGGCCACCGACACCAGCACGGCGGACACGGCCCGCGTGCGCAGGTCGACCATCAGGTCGTCAAGGGACTCCCGGTGCAGCGTGGTGTAGCAGCCCTGACCGGCCGCATCGACGCGCTGTCGCTCGATGGGGGTGAGGAAGGTGGCAACGGCGGTCCTCGTGGTATCGACCGCCTGGCCGTAGCGCACTGTCTCGATCGTCATGTCGTCCTCGCGGTGCTCGTGGTCGATGCACGACGATAGCAAGGAGCGTCAGCGCGGCGTCACTGCGCGGCGTGGATTTCGTGGGGCACGCGTTGGCTGGACCGCCAAAGCCCCGGACCTTGTATATTGCGGAACGGGAAGTCGTCGGCCGGACGGTCGCGAAGTGCCGCGCTTCGGCGCGATGCTCCGAGGAAAGTCCGGGCTCCACAGGGCAGACTGCCAGGTAACGCCTGGGCGCATGCGGCGCGAGCGGCATGCGACGGACAGTGCAACAGAAAGCAAACCGCCGGGACGCAAGTCACGGTAAGGGTGAAATGGTGGGGTAAGAGCCCACCGCGTCATCGGCAACGATGACGGCTCGGCAAACCCCAGTCGGAGCAAGGCCAAATAGGCGGCGAGAGACGGCCCGTCTCGACCACGGTGTCTCACGACATCGAGCCGCGGGTAGGCTGCTGGAGCGTTCGGGTGACCGACCGCCGAGAGGAATGACCGTCCAGCACGTCGTGTGCTGACAGAACCCGGCTTACAGGCCGGCGGTTTCTCGTACCGCTTTCACTCCGAGTTCGGGGTATGGAGTCGTGAGTTCGGAGTCTGGAGTCAGTCTGGAATGTTTCACTCCATACTCCGAACTCATGACTCCATACTCCGAACTCGGAGTTCAGTACTCCCGACTCCCAACTCGTGCCCATTCGCGACCGCGTGGCTCGTCACTCCTTCCGCTTCGGCCTGGTGGCCCTCGTGGTCGTGTGGGGCTGTGGGCCAAAGCATGTCGCGCCGCCCGCGCCGGATTCGCCGCCACCAGCGCCACCGGTCGAAGTGGCTCCACCGCCGGCGCCGATCGTATTCGCCGTCCCCTCGCTGGTGACCGACACCCGCTATCGGGTGGAGAGTGTGGCGGATATCGAACGCGACAGCGCCGGCAGGCGCGACACCCAGCGGCTGTCGAGCCAGGCCCAGGTGGTCGTGCGCTTGCGCCGTCGTGCGAACGGTGGCTTCGATGCCAGCGGTCAGGTTTACCAGTATGCAATCTCTTCGGCGCTTTCGTCGCCGCTGGCCATCGACAGCGTGCCCTTTGAGGCGGTGCTCGATTCTGCCGCGTTACGGGTCGTCACCGTACCGCCGCTTGCCAACGAGTGCGATCGCCCCGAGTCGGGGGCGCTGGGCCTCGCGCGCGAGCTCCTGATTCGCGTACCGGCGTCGCTGTCGATCGGTGATCGCTGGCGCGACAGCACCGTGCAGATCGTCTGTCGTTCCAGCCTGCAGATGATCGTGCGCACGACCGCCGAGTATGTCGTCACGGACACCGTGTCCGGTGAGGACGGAGTGCAGCTCGTTGTCCGGCGCACCAGCAGCTCACGCGTGGAAGGCAAGAATCTGTCACCGTGGCGCGCGATGGAAGCCGATGGCAACGGAACGGCCACCCTCTCGGCGCATGTGTCGGTGAAGAGCGGCGCCGTGCAGCGTATCGAGGAAACCAGCACGCTGACGCTGACGGTCACCGACCGTTCGAGCCCGGCGGCGGTGCGCACCCAGCAGGTCACGCAGCGCGTGACCCTGACCGCTGTCGTCACCAGGAACTGAGCCCTCCTGCCCGACCGGCGTGGTGTGCACGCTGGTCGACGGCGTCAATCCATCAGGCGCAGCGGCATGACCAGGCAGAGATACCTGGCTGGATCATCCCACCCTTCGGGCTCGATGGTGGCCGCACGCTCCGGTGCCTTGAATGTCAGGCGCACCTGTTCGGTGGGCATGAATCGCAGGATCTCCAGCAGGTACGTGGCGTTGAACCCGATATCGAGCTGATCGCCCGTGTACTGCACCGGCAACTCGTCCTGCGCCTCGCCCAGGTCCGGCGTGGTGACACTGAACTTCAGCATGCCGGTATTGAACGACATCTTGATGCGATGCGTCTGGTCGGAGGCGATGACCGACATGCGCTTGAGCGCACTGGTGAGCGCGCCCTTGTCAGCCAGGCAATAGCGATCGTTGTCCTTCGGGATGACCTGCTCGTAGTTGGGATACGGCCCTTCCACGAGGCGCGTGAACACGGAGGTGAACGGCGAACGGAAACCCAGATGGTTGTCGCCGCGCGCGATCTCGAGTTCCTCTTCCGCAGGAAACAATCGCCGAATCTGATCGAGTGCTTTCGGCGGGACGATGAGGTCACTTGGCGGCGCACTGCTGGCTTCCAGCGGCACTTCCATCTTCGCGAGACGGTGACCGTTGGTGGCCACCATGCGCATCCGATCGTCGCGCAATTCCCAGAGCACGCCATTGAGAATCGGGCGTGACTCTTCGGTGCTGACGGCGAATGCCGTATGCGAGATGAGCTTCTGCAGTTCACCCGACTTCACGCGCCAGGAGTCGCTGAAGCGCACGCTGGGGAACGTCGGGAATTCATCACGTGGCAATCCGAGCAGCTTGAACTTCGAGCGACCGCATTCGATGGTCACGCGTTGTTCACCGCTGGCCGACATCTTCACCGGTGACGGTGGAAGTTCCCGCGCGATCTCACCGAGCTTTTTCGCAGGAATGGTGATGGCACCAGCCGTCTCGACATCGGCACTGACTTCCGTGCTGACCGCGATGTCGAGATCGGTTGCCGACAAGCGGATGCCGCGCTCGGTTGTTTCAACGAGCAGGTTGGCAAGGACCGGCAAGGTCGTCTTGGCTGGCACCGCCGCGGTGACTGCCTGAAGGCCTTCTTGGAGTTTCTCGCGCGAGATCGTGAAGCGCATGCCCGTTGTGTGGAAGGACTGCCGAAGACTGCTGTTGTTGTTCTTGTAAAGAAAAGACAGTAGCAGTAGTAGGGGATGTGGGCGTGTCGACAGACGCCGCAAAGTACGTGACTCAAAGGACTTTCGCCACGCCCGCTGATGTGCATTCGATGTCGGGACGTACCGAATCTCCGCACGCCTCCACGTCGCCGGGCCGGCCGGTGTGGACCGCTGTGGACGGGCTGGGGACTCAGGTGCCCAGTTGCCCGGTTGTCCTCAGCGTTTCCAACATGGTTCGTACCTTCAGGACGCGATCGGCAAACCCGGGTTCACCGGCCATGTCTTCGGCGACCCGATCGAGCGAATGAATGACGGTGGAGTGATCGCGCCCGCCGAAGGCGTTGCCGATCTCCACCAGTTGCAGGGCCAGCAACTCGCGACAGAGGTACATCGCGACCTGTCGGGGCGTGGTGAGTTGCTTGGTGCGCGTCTTCGACCGCAGGCCGTCGGGCGTCACCCCCCATTCACGCGCCACAACCTGCTGGATGGTGGCCACGGTGATGGTGGTGGGCGGCACATCCGGAAAGTCCGAGGAGGACGCCCCGCGCAACTTGTCGCGCAGGGCTTCGCGGGCCAGGTCGACGGAAATCTCCCGGTGCTTGAGCGAGGCGTAGGCGAGCAGCTTGATGATCGACCCTTCGAGCTCGCGCACCGACGACTTGACGTGCTGCGCGATGAAGTCGATGACTTCGTCCGGGATGGTCAGCTCGAGGTGGTCAAGACTGGCCTTCTTGCGCAGGATGGCGATGCGGTGCTCGAGGTCGGGGCTGTCGATATTGGCGACCATGCCCCATTCGAAGCGCGAGACGAGTCGCGATTCGAGCCCCGGGATTTCCTTGGGTGGCCGGTCGGACGTGAGCACCACCTGTCTGCCGGCTTCGTAGATGGCGTTGAAGGTGAAGAAGAATTCTTCCTGAGTGCTTTCCTTACCCTTCAGGAACTGGACGTCATCGACCAGGAGCAGGTCGATTTCCCGGAAGCGCCGGCGGAAATCGCCCATCTGACCAGTCTGGATCGCGCCAATGAACTCGTTGGTGAACTGCTCGGAGCCCACGTAGGCGAGCCGGAGCGTCGGCGTGCGCTTCATGAGCTCATGAGCGATGCCCTGCATAAGGTGCGTCTTGCCGAGTCCGGTGTCGCCGTAGATGAAGAGCGGGTTGTAGACCTTGCCGGGGGCTTGGGCAACCGCTTGGGCGGCGGCGGCTGCGACGTCGTTGGACTTACCGATGACAAACTGATCGAACGTGTATCTCGGGTTGAGTGGCGTTGAGATACGCGATTGCTGCTGCGATGATGGCGCTAAAACAGGGGCTGGTGGCGCTTGGACGAACATGTCCATCTGCACTCGGCCCACCCGCTCCTCGTGGACCTTGAAGCGGACCCTGAGCGGGTGGCCCAGCGCGACTGGGGAAAAACCGGCCAGCAGGTCGGCGTGCTTGGATTCGTTCCAGTCGGCCGAAAACTGGTCGGGGGCACCGACCATGAGGGTATCGCCTTCGACGGCCAGCGCCTCGGTGGGCTCGAGCCAGGTGCGGTACGTCTGCTCCGGGAGGACCTGTCTCGCACGTTGGCGAAGGCGGTCCCAGAGTTCGGCTGGCGAAAGCGACATCAGCGGGGGCGAGGGGAAAAGAACGGGGGGCGAAGCTATCCCCTCGCATGTGGACAAGTCAATTGCGTGACCATCACTCGGCGTTCGTGAGTGCAGACAAGCCACGCCAAACGGAATCGATACACCTGCTGTCCTTGACCGAAAGCCATGCAATTGCGTATGTTACGAGGCTCCACCTCACAACGCGCTCAGCTGCAGGCGCTGCGTTGCGCGCACTCCGTACCCGCCGGTGCACGGCGGGGCTATCGCACTTCAGAGAATCACCATGGGCAAGCCCACATATCGTCCCCGCAACACGCGTCGTCTCCGCAAGCACGGGTTCCGTGCCCGCATGGAGACCAAGTGGGGTCGCGAAGTTCTCAGCCGTCGCCGCCGGAAGGGCCGCAAGCAGATTTCGGTGCGACTGCCGTCGAAGTACGCTGGCGCCTGATTCGCCGAAGGCTTCGCGGGCATTTCCGCGCGCGCAGCGACTGACGCGCGGGATTGAGCTCGCTGCAGTACGAACGGGGGGGAAGCGTGTGCGCACAGCCACGATGGACGTGCGCGCGATCGCTTCCCTTCGTGCATGTGCGAGGGTCGGTGTGGTCGTGCCGCGCTACAAGCACTCGGCCGTCGCGCGCAACCGCCTCAAGCGACGGCTGCGCGAACTGGTGCGGCTCGAGTGGTTGCCGATGTTGCCGGCGATGGACGTGGTCGTGCGGGTGATCCCACCCGCGTACGACCGCGACTTCGATGCACTGCGCCGGGAGATGCGTCAAGCGGGGCAGCGATTGGCGCGTCTTTCGTTGACACCGCCCGCTGACACGGCGGCGAACTCCGAGCCGTAGGGGACCCATGACTGCGATCACGGTGCGGCACCTGCCGCGGGATCTCTGC
>CAZPON010000115.1:0-9469 GCA_964588045.1 uncultured Gemmatimonas sp. | reverse complement strand
GGAGTGAGTAGGGAGTGAACAGCATAACGCGGATGACGCGGACAAGCGCGGATGGCTCCGTCTGCACGGGACCATCCGCGCTTGTCCGCGTCATCCGCGTTATGCTGTTCACTCCCTACTCCCAACTCTCCACGTGGCCCGCGCCGTATACCCGCTCCCGCTCCCGGAACGCCCGGATATGCGCGATGTGGTGATCCCCGTGCCATGCGTACAGCGCCAGCACCTGCTCGATCGTCATACGGCCGTTCTCGGGATGCATCAGCGCGCGAATGAACTGCGCCGGCGTGAGTGCATTGAGCAGCGCCACCAGGCGCTCGTGCACGGCGGCAAGCAATGCCACCGACACCATCGGTGACACTGCGGCGACGTCGGGCTGCAGCACCCAGGCGTCCTGGTCGTACGGCTTGATCGTCGGTTCATCCTCGGCCAGCGCGAGCTTGACGCGAATGAACATGTTCATGTGACTGTCGGCCACATGGTGCACGAGCTGTCGTATCGTCCAGCCGCCGGGCCGATACGGTTGTTCCCACCCCGCGTCGACCAGGCCGCTCACCGCGGCCGCCAGTGCCGCGGGGTGCGCGGCGAGACGCGCGATCATCGCAGCCCGGTCGTCGGGCGTATAGGCCGCTTGTCGTGTATGCCGGCCGATTGGATACGACAGGGACTCACTCATGAGATGAGCCTCCGTGGCCCGAGGGCACGCAACTGGAACACGCCGTCCTCACCTTCGATGAGCACCGTCGGCTCGCCCTCGTCATCGTGCTGCCCTTCGAACACGGCAAAGCCGGCTTCGCGCAACTGGTTGGCGATGGCGTCGATCGACTCCCGTGGCGCCACAATGGGCGCACCGGCTTCCTGCCAGGCCCGCCATCCGCCATCGATGGAGTGCACGGCGCGATAGCCCATCTGCTGGAGCGCGTCGGCGGCCAGCGCACTGCGAAACCCGCCGCCGCAGTACAGGTAGATGGGCGTATCGGGATCGGGCACCTGCAACTCGATATCGCGTTCGATGATCCCGCGCGCCACGTGCATCGCGCCAACCGCGTGGGCGGCCGCATACTCGCGATCCTCGCGCACGTCGATCAGGCGGGCCTTGGGGTTCGCCGCCAGCGCGGCCCGGGCTTGGGTCACTGACACCTCGCGGACTTTCGATCGCCGCGACGCGACGTGTGCCAGGAACCCCGGCGAATGATCCATGTGCTCTCCATCAGGTGAGGGTCCCGGATCGTGGACGGACCCCGGGAAAGTGCGCGCCGCTCGCGGTGGGCGGAAGTCCGGCAAGGGACTACGCGAAGATTGCGCCGCCTCTCTTCCGTGGCGTCGGCCCCGCGCATACCATAGCGATCGCGCGGTCCCGCCGCGTTCGGTACGCCTCCCTGTACCCGCCGCCCGCCTCCGGAGCCCTCCCGCCGATGAGCACCAAGCTGCGCCTGTCCGTCATGATGTTCCTGCAGTACTTCGTGTGGGGCTCGTGGTTCGTCACGATGGGCACCTACCTGTCGCAGACGCGTGGCTTCACCGACACGCAGATCGGGGCCGCATACGGTGCCATGGCCATCGCCGCGATCGTCTCGCCCTTCTTCATGGGCATCGTGGCCGACCGCTTCTTTGCCAGTGAGAACCTGCTGTCGATCCTGCACCTCACCGGCGCCGCGCTCATGTACCTCGTGTCGCAGCAAACCGAGTGGAGCCGCTTCTATCCGCTCCTGCTCGCGTACGCGTTCTGCTACATGCCAACGCTGTCGCTCACCAACTCCATTTCCTTCCATCACGTCACCGATTCGGCGCGCGACTTCCCGATGATTCGCGTGCTCGGCACCATCGGCTGGATTGCCGCCGGGACCGTGGTCGGGAAGTTCCTGCAGGCCGACAAGCTGGCGCTGCCGATGATCGTGGCGGCCGTTGCCAGCCTCGGGCTCGGCCTGTTCGCGCTCATGCTGCCGCACACGCCGCCCAAGGCCATTGGCCAGGCCTTCCGTGTGCGCGATGCGCTCGGCCTCGATGCGCTGCAACTGCTCCGGCACCGCGACTTCCGCTACTTCGTGCTGGGATCGTTCTTCCTCTGCATTCCGCTGCAGTTCTACTACGCCTTTGCCAATCCGTACCTGAATGAAATCGGCGCACCCGAGCCGGCCTTCATCCAGAGCTTCGGGCAGTGGTCGGAAATCGGCTTCATGCTGCTGCTGCCGCTCGCGCTGCGGAAGTTCGGCATCCGGTGGATCATGCTCATCGGCATGCTGGCGTGGGCCCTGCGGTACTTCGCCTTCAGCCAGGGCGCGAACGGCCCGGTGATGTGGATGGTGTACGGCGGCATCCTGCTGCACGGCATCTGCTACGACTTCTTCTTCGTCGCCGGACAGATCTACACCGACGAGCGCGCCGGCCCGAAGATCCGCGCGGCCGCACAGGGCTTCCTCAACCTCGTCACGAACGGCGTCGGCTACTTCGTGGGCGCAGCCATGTCGGGCGCCGTGGTGAGCAAGTACGCGACGGGAACGGGCGCAACCGTCTCGCACGACTGGATGCAGATCTGGCAGTTCGCTGCGCTGTTCGCGCTCGGCGTGTTTGTCGTGTTCTTCCTGGTGTTCCGACCCGCACCTGCGGGTACCACTGCCTCGACACCCTGAGCCCCCTGCTGCAGGACGACGTGATGGCTGCTCCGCCGGACGTGCTGGTCGAAGCCTGCTGTGATTCGTTGCACACCGCCCGCGCCGCACAGGCATTCGGCGCCGGGCGGGTGGAGTTGTGCGGGCCCGGCGATGGCGGCACCACGCCGTCGCACGGGCTGATGACGCGCTGCCGCGATGTGCTGCACCTGCCCCTGCATGTGATGATCCGCCCGAATGCCGGCGGGTTCGTGTACGACGACGACGATCTCGACGTCATGCGTGACGACATCGCCATCGCGAAATCGCTGGGCATCGATGGCATCGTGACGGGCCCGCTGCGGACGGACCAGACCATCGATGCCGATCAACTGGCGCAGCTCATGGCGTTGGCGCGCCCGATGAAGGTGACGTTTCACCGTGCGTTCGACCTCACGGCCAGCGCACCCCGGGCGCTGGATACCTTGCTGCAGCTTGGCGTCGACTACGTGCTCACCGCCGGCCACGCCAACACCGCCCTCGAAGGCGCCGAAACGCTGCGTGTCATGCAAGCGCGTGCCGAGGGCCGCCTGGTCGTGCTGGCCGGTGGTCGTATCCGCGGCCACAACGTGCGCGAGCTCATAGCCCGCTCGCAGGTGCATGAAGTGCATGCCCGCTGCACCGATCCCGCGATCGTGCGCGATGTCGTGCGCGCGCTGGCCGAACCGGCCGGGCGCGACGCTCCCCCCAATCGGTGACCTTCGTGTTTCACCTGTCCTCTTTCGCGTCACGTGCCATGCGTCGCACAACGCGCGCCGTCGCATGCGTCGCGGCATGGCTGCCGGCCCTCCTGCCAAACGCCGCGCACGCGCAGGCGGCGCCCGTTGCCGCAGTGTCCGACTCGGCGGCTTACGCCGTGATTCCGCGTCCCACGGTCATGACACCGCGTCCCGGGTATTTCACGCTCACCTCACGCACGTCGGTGCGCGCCGATCCCGCGTTCTTCGCCGTCGGACGCCGGTTCGCGCGCGACATCGCCAACGCCACAGGACTCGACCTGACCGTTGTCAGGGCAAGCACCGGCGCGGCCGGCGCGATTCGCCTCATCCGCGTGACGGGCAGCGATACGGCGACGCTGGGTGCCGAGGGGTATCGACTGGATGTGACCGGCACTGGCGTGACCGTCCGTGCCGCACATGCGGCCGGTGCGTTCTACGGGCTCGAGACACTCAAGCAGCTGTTCCCCGCCGCGATTTACCGTGACGCGCCGCTGGCCGGCGTGCAATGGCGCGCGCCGGCCGTGCACATCGAGGACGCGCCCCGCTTCACGTGGCGCGGTGCGCACCTCGACGTGTCGCGCCATTTCATGCCGAAGGAATTCGTCAAGAAGTACATCGACCTCCTCGCACGACACAAACTCAATCGCTTCCACTGGCACCTCACCGAAGACCAGGGGTGGCGCATCGAGATCAAGAAGTATCCGCGCCTCACGGAGCTCAGCTCGTGTCGCGACCAGACGCTGGTGGGCCGCTACGTCGCCGACCCGGCCAAACGCGTCTTCGACAACACGAAGCACTGCGGCTTCTACACGCAGGACGACGTGCGCGAAATCGTGGCCTACGCCGCCGACCGGCACGTGATGGTAGTGCCGGAAATCGAGATGCCGGGCCACGCGCAGGCGGCCATTGCGGCCTATCCGCAGCTGGGCGTGCGCTCCGACACGACGGTGGGCGTCATGCAGGTGTGGGGCGTGAGTGAGTTCATCCTCAATGCCGATGACGCCACGATTTCCTTCATGCAGGACGTGCTGCGCGAGGTGCTGACGCTGTTCCCCGGTCCGTACATCCACATTGGCGGCGACGAGGCCGTAAAGACACAGTGGAAGGCCAGCCCGCAGATTCAGGCGCGCATTCAGCAACTCGGGCTCAAGGACGAGCACGAGTTGCAGAGCTGGTTCATCCGCCAGATGGATGTCTTCCTCACGAAGAACGGCCGGCGCCTGGTGGGCTGGGACGAGATCCTCGAAGGCGGACTGGCCGACAACGCGACGGTGATGTCGTGGCGCGGTGTCGCCGGTGGCATTGCCGCCGCCAAGGCCAAGCATGATGTCGTGATGACGCCGGGCAGCCACACGTACTTCGATCACTACCAGTCGCGCGACCGGAACGGTGAGCCGCTGGCCATCGGCGGGTTCACACCCATCGACACCGTCTACGGGTTCGAGCCAATTCCGCCCGAGCTTTCAGCCGACGAAGCCAGGTACATCCTCGGCGCCCAGGCCCAGCTGTGGACGGAGTACATCCCCAACGCCAAGCAGCTCGAGTACATGGCGTTCCCGCGCCTCGTCGCGCTGTCGGAAGCGGTGTGGACCGCCAAGCCACGCAAGGATTTCGAGGATTTCCTCCGCCGCCTGGGGCCTCACTTGCAGCGCCTGGACGCGATGGACGTAAACTATCGGAAGCTGGACGCCAACTACGTGCGTTCAACCCTGCGGCCGTAGCCTACGCCGGCACCGTGTTCCGCACCATCTCTCCCGGAATCATCATGAAACGGATCCTCTTCGCAGTGGCCCTCGCCGCATCGGCATCCGTGGCAAGCGCGCAGCCGGTTGCCGTGACCCTCACGGAATTCAAGATCGTCATGACGCGCGACACCGTACCCGCCGGCGCCGTCACGTTCCGCATCAAGAACTCCGGCACGATCACCCACAGCATCTTCGTGATGAACGACACCTTCGAGAAAGGGTCGGCCGACATTCCCACCGGACAGGAAGCCTCGCTCACCGTCACGCTCAAGCCGGGCACCTACGAAGTCTTCTGCCCCATGTCCGACGAGTCGCACAAGAAGGCCGGCATGACCCGCACGCTCATCGTCACGCCCGCCGCGGCACCGGCACCGCCGAAGAAACCCTGAATCGGCACGTTTCTACCGCGGCTTCCATGTCCCCTGCGCCACCTGCGGGACGAACTTGTCGATCCCGCGCGGCGGAAACTCGATGGTCTTGCCCTGCTCGGCGCTCATGTACGCCGTCATGAGCAGTCGCACCACATCGAGTCCGTCGTGCCAGGTGAGCAGCGGCTTCTCCTTGCCCAGGAACGCGCGCACGAAATGCCGGTCTTCGGCTTCATAGCCGTACGCGATCGCTTCGTTCACCACGACGGGCATCTGCCCCGTCTCGGCGTTCTGCTTTTCCACGATGTCTTCGCCGGTCTTGCCCTTGACCGCGCGTGAAAAGAACAGGTCGAGCCCCGACTCCAGCGAGTTCCACTTCATCGAGTACTCGGGGCCCAGCAGTTCGGCGGACAGGCGCAGCCCCGGTCCGACGTAACTCCAACTGGTGGTCGCCTCGCCGATCGCGATGCCACCGTCCGGCGTCTCGAACTCGATGTTCACGCTCGCGAAGTCTTCCGACGGCGTCTTGAGATAGTCCACGCCCATCGACTTCCTGAGTTGCGCCGCGTACTCCTTGCGCGACCACTTGAGCGAGGCGATGTGGCCGGTGACGCGCTTCGGCACCAGCGTCGACAACGCCGCGCCCGGCGGCGCGAGCAGTTGGCGCACCACCAGGATGCTGTGGCACATCATGTCGTTGAGCACGCCGCCGCCCTGCTGCTGGCCATTCCAGAACCACGGCATGTGCGGCCCGCTGTGCTCTTCGGCTGCGCGCGCGAGATACGGGCGCCCGGTTGTCGATGCACCACGGCCCCAGATGAGATGGTGCCCGACGCTCACCTGCGGCGCGAAGTACTGGTTCTCGAGATAGCCGTGCATGATGCCGGCTTTCTCCACGAGCCGCAGCACCTCCTTCGCCTCGGAGACCGAGCGGGCCAGCGGCTTCTCGCAGGCGATGCCCTTGAGCGTGCCCTTCCCGCTCGTCACCGCCTCGCAGATCTCCTGCACGTTCTCGATGCGCGCATGGTTCGGTCCATTCAGCCAGATCGCATCGATGGCCGGATCAGCCACCATGTCGGTGATGCTCTTGTACGCCTTGCACGCACCGACATCGATCTCGCGTGCGAAGCGCGCCGCCGATGCCGCGTTCTTTGCGTTCGGGCTCCAGACACCCAGCACGTCGGCATCGCGCACGAAGCGCAGCCCCTGCATGTGGAAGCGCGCGTTGAAGCCGGAGCCGATGAAGCCGATGCCAAGTCGTGGAGAAGCCATGGAGTGGAGTCGATCTGGAGTCGATGAAGGAACCGCAGGCGGAAAAATACGCGGTGAAATCAGTTGGCGCGGACGCGGATCACCACAGGCCCACCTTCCCCTTCACCGATTCGATGATCGCCAACGGATCGTAGCCCACGCCCTGCTTGAACACCATCTGCACCTTGCGCACGTCACCGATGCGCGCCGCCGGATTGCCGTCGAGGACGACGAGGTCGGCCTGCTTGCCCACCGCAATCGACCCGACGACATCGCCGCGGCCAAGGTACGTCGCGCCGTTGAGCGTGCCGATGCGAATGGCCTCGAGCGGCGTGAACCCCGCCTCGACCAGCAGCTCCAGTGCGCGCTGGTTGGAGTATCCCGGGATCACACCGCCACCGCCTGTCGGGTCGGTGCCCGCCACCAGCGTGCCACCGGCGTTCACGAAGGCGCGCTCCATGGCCATACCCTTCGTGAACGCCGCGATGTACGGTGACTGCGTGTTCCTGGCGGTGCTCGCGTGGCGCTGCTCGAACTGTTCGCGCAGTTGCGGAATGAGCACCTCGAGCCCCGGCGGCAACGGCCGGCCCGGGGTGAATGTCTCGAAGATCGTGAGCGTCGACGTAACCGCCACCTTGCGATCGATGAGGTACTTGAACAGCGCCTGCACCTCGGGCGACGCGGGATCGAGCGCCGTCATCGTCGACTGCGCCGCGCCGCCACGCCCGACACACCTGTCGGGCGGCTTGTTCGGCACGAAGTCGTTCATGGCGAAGAAGCCATGCTCGAGATCGTCGATCCCCGCGTCGGCTGCTTCGCGATAGGTGACGGAACACAGGTGGCCGGTCACCTTGAGCCCGCGCGCGTGCGCGGCGCGCACCGCCGCCTGCAGCTCGTCGCGCGTGATGTTCATGTAGGCCTTGAACGACGTCGCACCCTGGTCGGCCCAGTACTCGACATGGCGCCGCGCGTCGGCCGAATCGGCGAGCTCGCGCACCTGCGTGAAGTTCAGTCCAGGTCCCTCGAGATAAGGCGCGGTGGCATCGATCCACGGCCCGGCCTTCTCACCCCGCGCGATGGCCTTCGCGATGCGCAGCTCGGCGTAGCCATTCATGTTGCCGCCCGTGCGCATCGAGGTCACACCGCCCGCCAGGTACAGTCGCGAAAAACTCTCGGTGAGGTTCGCGTACATCGACGGGCCGGTGGGATAGAACAGGTGCTCGTGCACCATCACCATGCCGGGCATGACACTCTTGCCGGCCAGGTCGATGACCAGAGCCCCCGCGGGAATCGCAGCCGCCCTCGCGTCGGCCACGGCGACGATGCGCCCGTCGCGCACGATCAGCGTCTGCCCTTCCTTCGCCGCAGCCCCGGTGCCATCGATCACCCGCACGTTGGTGAGGGCGAAGACACTCGTATCGACACGCACGAAGGAACGCACCGCAGGCGCGATCGGCACGCGCTGCGCCCCGAGCGGCGCGCACAGCGACACCGCACCGATGGCCGCAACCACCAGGGGCAACGTGGTTCGTGACATGGCCGCTCAGATCTTCTTCAGGGCTGCCGCACTCGCGGCAATCGATGCCAGCTCGTCCGCCGGGTTGTCGTGCTCGATGAACCAGTGCGCGAGTCCAACCTTGCGGCCGGCCGCAATGATCGTCTTGAAGTCGATCGTACCGGCGCCCACATCCATCATCGCGAGTTCGGGCGCTGGGCCCGAGTCTTTCACGTGACAGTAGACAATGCGGTTGGGATGCGCGGCAATGATCGCCAGTGGATCCTTTCCGGCCTTCACCGCCCAGTACAGGTCGAGCTCGAAGTCCACCAGCGTCGGATCCGTATTGGCCACCAGGATTTCGAATCCGTTCGGACCGTTCGCTTGTGGTGCGAACTCGGCGTTGTGGTTGTGATAGCCCATGCGCAGGCCCGCCTTCTTCGCCATCTCGCCGCTGCTGTTCAGGCGGTCGGCCAGGCGCTGGTAACCGCCCTCGCCGCGGAACTCGGCGCCGAACGACGGCACGATGACACACGCATGCCCCATCGCCCTGGCCATCGCGAAATGCGGCTCCCATTCGGCGTCGGTCTTCGGCAAGCCGATGTGCGTCGACGGCGACGTCATGCCGAGTGAACTCATCGTGCTGCGCCACCACTCGGCCGGCTTGTTGTAGTAGCCGGCGAACTCGAGCTCCGTGATTCCCGCGGCCGCGACGGCCGCGATCGTGCCTTCGAGATCCTTCGTCAGCGAGCGACGCACCGTGTACAACTGCAGCCCGATGCGCTCGATGCGTCGTGCATCAGACGCGGGCTCGCGCGCCGCCGCCAATCGCGGCAGCAGCACGCCACCCGCCACGCCGGCCGCCATCATCTGCAACGCAGCCCGTCGCGACAACGCCTTCGTGTCCGTGTCCATTCGCCTACTCCTCGCCAGAAGCCAGT
Organism: uncultured Gemmatimonas sp.; assembly: GCA_964588045.1. Classification (GTDB taxonomy): domain Bacteria; phylum Gemmatimonadota; class Gemmatimonadetes; order Gemmatimonadales; family Gemmatimonadaceae; genus Gemmatimonas. The sequence goes on along the minus strand of CAZPON010000115.1, from coordinate 305 downwards.
CGCGTGAGTGCATCTCCGGTGACCCGGTAGACGGTCCAGTCATCCTGCGGACGCGCACCCAGCTTCCGGTAGAAACCGATGGCGTCTTCGTTCCAGTCGAGCACCGACCACTCCAGCCGTCCGCAACCGCGCGTCACCGCCAGTGACGCCAGATGTTGCAGCAGCGCCTTGCCAATCCCGCGGCCGCGATGAGCGGGCCGCACGAACAGATCTTCGAGGTAGATCCCCGGTCGCGCAAGGAACGTGGAGTAATTGTGAAAGAACAGCGCGAATCCGGCCGGCACGCCGTCCCATTCGGCAATGAC
>CAZPON010000114.1:1638-9470 GCA_964588045.1 uncultured Gemmatimonas sp. | reverse complement strand
ATCGCGCGCACCGTGTCGTGGGACAACACATCGAGGTGCAGTTCGACCATGTGGCCGGCGGCCTCGTGTCGCGTGGCGACAGTGTGGTGCATGGCTTCGCGATCGCCGGCGCCGATGGCCGGTTTGTATGGGCCGATGCGCGCATCGTTGGAAACGCCGTGCATGTCTCGAGTCCGTCGGTAGCCGCGCCGGCCGCGGTGCGATATGCATGGGGAAGTAGCCCGGAGCGGGCGACGTTGTACAATCGAGAGGGGTTGCCGGCCGCACCATTCCGCACAGACACACGATGACAGACGAATCGCTTCCCTATAGAGATAGCTCACGGTCGATCGACGAGCGCGTTGGCGACCTGTTGTCACGCATGACGGTGGACGAGAAGGCCGCCCAGATGATGGGCGTGTGGCAGGAGAAGGCCAATCGCCTGGTCGATGCTGCCGGGAACTTCGACGCGGCGAAAGCCCGCGCGTCGTTTGCCGATGGGCATGGCCTCGGGCAGGTTGGACGGCCGAGCGACGCCGGCAGCACGCCGACGACACCGGAGGACGGCAAGACCGCTCGCGGGCAGGCCGAACTGACCAATGCCATCCAGCGGTTCTTCATCGAAGAGAGCCGACTCGGCATTCCGGTCGTGTTCCACGAGGAATGCCTGCACGGACAGGCGGCGGTCGGCGGCACCAGCTTTCCGCAACCGATCGGCCTGGCCGCCACGTTCAATCCGGACCTGGTGGAGTCGTTGTACGCGATGACGGCCGAGGAAGCGCGCGTGCGCGGCACGCATCAGGCGCTGACGCCGGTGGTGGATGTCGCGCGCGATCCGCGATGGGGACGCGTGGAGGAGACGTTCGGCGAGGATCCGTACCTCATTTCGCGCATGGGCGTTGCCGCGGTGCGTGGATTCCAGGGTGATGCCACGTTCGCGAACAAGACGCGGGTGATGGCCACGCTCAAGCACTTCGTGGCGCACGGCCAGCCGGAAGGCGGCCAGAACTGCGGGCCGGTCAACGTGTCGATGCGCGAGCTGCGCGAGGTGTTCCTGCCGCCGTTCCAGGCTGCGCTCCAGGAGGCGGGTGCGGTCAGCGTGATGGCGTCGTACAACGAAGTGGACGGCGTGCCCTCGCATGCGAACGAGTGGTTGCTGCGCGACGTGCTGCGCGGCGAGTGGGGGTTTCGCGGATTCGTCGTCTCGGACTACTACGCCATCTGGGAGCTGAACGACCGCCCGGATACGCATGGACACTTCGTGGCGCAGGACAAGCAGGACGCCTGTGTGCTGGCGGTGAAGGCTGGCGTCAACATCGAGCTGCCTGATCCGGACTGTTATCGTCACCTGGCTGCGCTCGTGCGCGACGGACGCCTCGAGGAGTCGGATCTCGACAACCTGGTCGCGCCGATGCTGTACTGGAAGTTCCGGATGGGTCTCTTCGACGATCCCTACGTCGATCCGGCGCATGCTGAACGAGTGGTTGGCAGCGCGAAGAACCGCGCGCTTGCGCTCGAGGCGGCGCGCGAGACGATCACGCTGCTCAAGAACGACCAGTCCATCCTGCCGCTGTCGCTCGAGAAGCCGATGAAGATTGCCGTGATCGGCCCGAATGCCGATCGCAGCCTGCTGGGCGGGTACAGTGGCATACCCGATCACGTCGTGACGGTGCTGGAAGGCATCAGGGCGCGTGTGGGCGATCGGGCGCGCGTGGAGTATGCCGAAGGTTGCAAGATCACGGTGGGTGGCTCGTGGCAGCAGGACGCGGTGGAGGCCAGTGACCCGGTCGAGGATCGCCGGATGATCGCCGACGCGGTGCAGGTGGCGCGCAAGGCCGACGTGGTGATCCTGGCGATCGGCGGCAACGAGCAGACGTCGCGTGAAGCCTGGTCGCGCGCGCACATGGGCGACCGCACCGGATTGGACCTGGTGGGCCAGCAGAACGAGCTGGTGCAGGCCATGCTGGACACGGGTGTGCCTGTGGTCGCGCTGCTGTTCAACGGACGGCCGCTGTCGGCGACACTGGTTGCGGCGCAGGTGCCCGCCGTCGTGGAATGCTGGTACCTGGGGCAGGAGACGGGACATGCCGTGGCCGAGATGCTGTTCGGCGATCGCAACCCGGGCGGCAAGCTGCCCATCACGGTGCCACGTTCGGTTGGACACCTCCCGGCGTTCTACAACCACAAACCGTCGGCGCGCCGCGGGTACCTGTTCGACGATGCGTCCCCGTTGTTCGCGTTCGGGTACGGCTTGAGCTACACCACGTTCCGCGTGAGCGACGTGCGGCTTGCGGACACGGTCATTCCGCGGGACGGCAGCACGCGCGTGGTGGCCACCGTCACGAATACGGGCGCACGCGCCGGCAGCGAGGTGGTGCAACTCTACATCCGCGACCTGGTGAGTTCGGTGACGCGCCCGGTGAAGGAGCTCAAGGGATTTGCCAAGGTGCACCTGCAGCCCGGTGAGTCCCGCACGGTCGAGTTGCCCATCGGTCCGGGGGCGCTCGCGTTCCATGATGTGCGCATGCAGTACGTGGTGGAGCCCGGCGAGTTCGCCGTCATGATCGGCACGTCGTCGCGCGACAGCGACCTGACGCGCCTCACGCTTCGCGTCCTTTGATCCCCTACCGGAACCCCAACAGCCCATGACGCTCGACCACGACCGCCTGTCCGTCCGGGAGAAAGTCGGCTACGGCATCGGAGATGCCGCCGCCAACTTCATCTTCCAGACGATGATCATCTTCCAGTTGGCGTTCTACACCGACACGTTCGGCATCACGGCGGCGGCGGCGGGAACGCTCTTCCTGGTGGTCCGCGTGTTCGACGCGGCGTTCGATCCGCTGATGGGCGTCATCGCCGATCGCACGAACACGCGCTGGGGCAAGTTCCGTCCGTGGGTGCTGTGGACGGCGGTGCCATTCGGCATCATGGGGGTGCTGACGTTCACGACGCCGGACCTGAGCGCGTCGGGCAAGCTGGCGTATGCCTACATCACGTACATCGTGCTGATGATGGTGTACTCGGCCAACAACCTGCCGTACTCCGCGTTGAGCGGCGTGATGACGGGCAATATCGGCGAGCGCACCAGCCTGTCGTCGTATCGCTTCGTCTGCGCGATGCTGTCGGCGCTGGTGGTGCAGGGACTGGCCTTGCCGATGGTGCACTACTTCGGCGGCGGCAACGACGCGAAAGGCTACCAGCTCACGATCGGCGTGTTCTCGGTGCTGGCGGTGATCTTCTTCCTGATCACGTTCGCCACGACGAAGGAACGCATCCTGCCCGATCCGAGCCAGAAATCGTCGATCGGCCAGGACTTCGCCGACCTGCTCAAGAACGGGCCGTGGATCGCCATGTTCTTCCTGACGATCGTGCTGTTCATCACGCTGTCGCTGCGCGGCGGCGTGATGCTCTATTACTTCAAGTACTACCTGCAGCGCGAGGACCTGTTCAGCATCTTCAACGTCGCGGGCACCGGCTCGACGATCGTCGGGGTGCTGTTGTCGAAGCCGCTGGCGCTCCGATTCGGCAAGCGCAACCTGTTCATCGCGGGGCTGGCGGCAACGGTGCTGTTCACGGGGCTGTTCGTGATGTGGCCGCCCGAGGCCGTACCGATGGTCGTTGCCACCGAGATGCTGCGCCAGTTCGCGTACGGCTTCACCATTCCGCTGCTGTGGGCCATGATGGCCGACGTGGCGGACTTCTCCGAATGGAAGAACCGCCGTCGCGCCACCGGCGTGGTGTTTTCGGCGATCGTGTTCGGCCTCAAGGCCGGTCTGGGTGTGGGCGGCGCGATCGGCGGCTACGTGCTGTCGGCGTACGGCTACGTCCCCAACGTCGTGCAGTCAGCCGAAGCGCTGGAGGGCATCAAGCTGAGCGCGAGCATCTTCCCGGCCATCGGATTCCTCCTATGCATCGTGTGTCTCTACTATTACCGCATCGACCGTCGCACGGAGGTCGAGATGACCGAGGCCCTGACCGAGCGGCGCAAGTCGATGCCGGCGCCCGGGGAGGCGTTGCCGGCATGACGCACTCCACGAGTCGCCACCACGCGCGCCAGTTGTTGTTGCTGGCGAGTCTCGGCCTGACGGCCGCCATCGCCGGCGCCTGTGCGAAGGCGGGGGTGCGCGAAACGCCGACGTCTGCCGAGTCGACGTCGCTCAAGGCGGTCTTCGCGAAATCGTTCACCGTCGGCGCAGCGCTCAATATCGACCAGTTCGAGGAGCGCGACACGGCGGGTGTCCGGATCATTACGTCGCAATTCAACACGATCTCCCCGGAGAACGTGCTCAAGTGGGAGCACGTGCACCCCGGGCTCGACAAGTACGACTTCGGGCCGTCCGACCGCTACGTGGACTTCGGCACGCGCAACAAGATGTTCGTGGTGGGGCACACGCTCGTGTGGCACAGCCAGGTGCCGCGCTGGGTGTTCCAGGATGCGCAGGGTCAACCGGTGGGACGCGACACGCTGCTGGCGCGCATGCGCGATCACATCATGACCGTGGTCACGCGCTACAAGGGCCGGATCCACGGCTGGGACGTGGTGAACGAAGCGCTCGACGAGGACGGCACGCTGCGCAAGTCGCCGTGGCTGAACATCATCGGCGACGACTTCATCATCAAGGCGTTCCAGTACGCGCACGAAGCAGATCCGGCGGCGGAGCTGTACTACAACGACTACTCCCTGGAGAATCCGGCGAAGCGCGCCGGTGCGGTGCGACTGATCCAGAGCCTCCAGGCGGCCGGGGTCCCGGTGAAGGCTATCGGCATGCAGGGACACCTGAAGATGGATTGGCCAAGCGTCGGCCTGGAGGATTCCACGATCACGATGTTCGCGGCGCTCGGTGTGAAGGTGCACATCACGGAGCTCGACATCGACGTGCTCCCGCGTGCGACGGGGGGCAACAGTGCCGACATTTCGCAGCGCGCCGCGGCCCGCGCCGCGCTCGATCCGTATGCGGCCGGCTTGCCCGACTCGGTGTCGCAAGCGCTCGCCAAGCGCTACGAGGAGATCTTCGCCGTGTACCAGCGGCACGCCGCCGTGATCGATCGTGTCACGTTCTGGGGCGTTGCCGATGGCGACTCCTGGCTGAACGACTGGCCCGTGCGAGGGCGCACCGCCTATCCGCTGCTGTTCGACCGCAACCATCTCCCCAAGCCGGCTTTCCACGCGATCATCGCGGCCGCGTTGCGTGCCCCGTTGCAGTGACTCTTGTGCGGCCGGGCGGGCAGCGCGTTGGCTCCCGTCCGGCGTTCCGACCTTTCACGCGGTGACGCGTATGCTGCCGAATCCCGTCCGTTTCCTCGTCGTTGCCGGCCTGCTGGCCGGCGCCGCGTGTTCACGCCATGCGGCCAACCGCGACGAGCCCGCTGACAAGACGACGATCTCACAGCGCCAGATCATCGAGTACAAGTTCCCGAATGCCTACGAGGCGGTGCTGGCGCTGCATCCGCAGTGGTTGCAACCGCGCGGCACGGACAGCTTCAGCACGCCCAGCGTCGTGTGGGTGTATCTCAACAGCACGCGGCTTGGCCGGATCGAGACGTTGCGCGGCCTGGCCCCGTCCGACATCGCCGAGATTCGCCACTACCTGGGCATCGAGGCATCGGCGCGCTGGGGCGTCGGGCACAATGCGGGTGTCATCCACGTGTCCACGTGGAAGAGCGCGCCGCCGCCGCTGGTGACCACGGGCGACTCTGAGGCCTTGCGTGCCGGGCTCGTCGCGCCGGCGCGCCGGGGACCGTGGGCAGCGCTGGACGACGAACCGTCGTTCGACGCGGCCGACGACTTTCCGCTGAGTGTCGACGGTGCATCGGCCACGCTGTTCGTCGCCGACTCCGACTTTCCGGGCGTCATTCGCGCCGTGAACGACCTGAAGAGCGATATCGGTCGCGTCTCCGGAACGCCACCGTCGGTCGATACACGCGGTGCCGTGTCGGGTCGTCATGTCGTGCTGGTTGGCACCATCGGGCGCAGCCCGTTGATCGACGGACTCGTGGCGCGGAAGAAGCTCGACGTGCGCGGTGTGGCGGGGCAGTGGGAGGCGTTCGTGCCGCCGGTGGTCGAGCAGCCGATGCCGGGTGTGGCGCGCGCGCTGGTCATTGCCGGCAGTGACAAGCGGGGCACCATTTACGGCATCTACGATCTGTCGCAGCGCATCGGCGTGTCGCCCTGGCACTGGTGGGCCGACGTGCCGGTGCCGACCCAGGCACGGCTTACCGTGTCCGCTGCCCGGCGCACGCTGGGCGAGCCGGCCGTGACGTATCGCGGCATCTTCATCAACGACGAGGCGCCGGCATTCTCCGGCTGGACGCACGAGAAGTTCGGCGGCTTCAACCACCTCGTGTACGAGAAGATGTTCGAGTTGATTCTCCGCATGAAGGGCAACTACCTGTGGCCGGCCATGTGGGGCAATGCCTTTGCCGACGACGACTCGCTCAACGCGCGACTGGCCGATGAGTACGGGATCGTGATGGGGACCTCGCATCACGAGCCGCTCACGCGGGCCCAGGCGGAATGGCGGCGCTACGGGAAGGGCGCGTGGAATTACGAGCAGAACGATTCCATCCTGCGCGACTTCTGGCGCAAGGGCATCGAGCGCATGGGATCGCGCGAGAACATCGTCACCATCGGCATGCGTGGCGACGGCGACATGCCGATGACGCAGGGCAGCAACATCGCCCTGCTCGAGCGGATCGTGGCCGATCAGCGCACGATCATCAGCGAAGTCACCGGAAAACCGCCGTCGGCCACGCCACAGTTGTGGGCGCTCTACAAGGAAGTGCAGGACTACTACGACAAGGGCATGCGCGTGCCGGACGATGTCACGCTGCTGTTTGCCGATGACAACTGGGGCAACATCCGGCGCCTGCCCGAGCTGAAGGAGCGCGCGCGCCCCGGCGGGTTCGGTGTGTACTACCACTTCGACTACGTGGGCGGGCCGCGCAACTACAAGTGGCTGAACACGAACCCCATCGCGCGGGTGTGGGAGCAGATGCACCTGGCGCACGAATACGGCGCCAATCGCATCTGGATCGTGAACGTCGGCGACCTCAAGCCGATGGAATTCCCGATCCAGTTCTTCCTGGACTACGCGTGGAACCCCGACGCGATCCCGGCGGAGAAGCTGCCGGCGTACACGGTGCAGTGGGCCACGCAGCAGTTCGGCGCGACACATGCAACCGAGATTGCCGACATCGTCACGACCTACCTCAAGTACGCGAGCCGCCGCAAGCCGGAAATGATCGACCCCGATACCTACAGCCACACGAACTTCCGCGAGGCGGAGACGGTGGTGGCCGAGTGGGTGGCGATGCGCGAGCGCGCCGAGCGCCTGGCGGCGCAGATGCCGGCGGCGTACCAGGACGCGTACTACCAGCTCGTGCTGCATCCCGTGCTGGCCAGCAGCAACCTGGGCGAGTTGTACGTCACCACCGGGCGCAATCGCCTGTACGCGCTGCAGGGGCGTGCCGGCACGAACGCCCTGGCCGATCGCGTCCGCACGCTGTTCGACCGCGATGCCGAAATCAGCGCGTACTACAACAGGACGCTGAGCGGCGGCAAGTGGAACCACATGATGGACCAGACGCATATCGGCTACACCTACTGGCAGGAGCCGCCGCGGAACGTGATGCCGCGCGTGGACATCATTCAGGTGCCAATCCCGGCGGAGATGGGCGTCGCACTCGTCGAGCAAAATCGTCCGGCGCCGACGTTCGGCGGTCGCGGAGGCCCGCCGCCGGGACCCGGCGCCGGAATCACGATGCCGGCGTTCGATGTCTACGCGCAGCAGACGTGGCATGTGGATGTGTACAATCGCGGACAGACGCCGTTCACGTACACGGCGTCCGCCGCC
>CAZPON010000114.1:0-1625 GCA_964588045.1 uncultured Gemmatimonas sp. | reverse complement strand
GTGGGTGGAGGTGACGCCGGCCAGTGGGCCGGTCACGACCGAGCAACGCCTCGCGGTTCGTGTGGACTGGTCGCGCGCGCCATCGGGCACGCGCACCGTGCCGATCACGATCACCGGACCCGGCACCAGCCGCGTCGTGGTGCAGGCCGTCGTCCACAACCCGGCGCGACCGCATCGCGACAGCGTCGTGGGCTTCGTGCAGGGCGGCGCCGGCTACGTGTCGATGGAAGCCGAACACTTTACGCGCGCCGTGACATCGGCCGCCGTGCAATGGCAGCGCATTCCGGATCTCGGACGCACGCGGTCGGGCATGATCGCCACGCCGGTGACGGTGGCGAGCCAGACACCCGGCGGCACGGCGCCGCGCCTCGAGTACCAGGTGCACACGACCGACAGTGGCAGTGTGCGCGTCCGCGTGTACCTGTCGCCGACGCTCAACTTCACCGGTGCGGCGACCGGCCTGCGCTATGCCATGTCGATCGACGACGAGGCCCCGCAGGTCGTCAACATGATTCCCGACACGACCAACGCGGTGTGGGAGAAGTCGGTGGGCGACAACATCGTGACGATGGTGACGCGACATGAGCTGCGCGGCCCCGGCACGCACACGGTGAAGTTCTGGGTCGTCGATCCGGGTGTGGTGCTGCAGAAGCTGGTGCTGGAGACGAGAGACCTGCCCAACAGCTACCTGGGCCCGCCGGAGAGCTACTACCGGCCGAGCGTCCAACGATGAACCGACGGTGGTGCGGGGCGTTGCTGCTGTGCGCCATGTCGGCGTGCGGCCGCGATGACCCGTTGGCGACGCGTGACCCGCAGTTCGACTGGATGGAATATGCCGGCAACGACAGCGTGTATCACACGATCACGCCCGGTGCCGGCGACTATGTGAACCCCGTGCTGGCCGGATTCTATCCCGATCCGAGTATCACGCGGGTCGGCGAGGACTACTACCTCGTCAACTCGACGTTCGTATACTTCCCCGGCATTCCGGTGTTCCACAGCCGCGACCTGGTGAACTGGACGCAGATCGGGAACGTGATCGACCGGCCGACGCAACTGGACTTCGACACGCTGGGTATCTCACGTGGCGTCTTTGCCCCATCGATCAACCATCACAAGGGCACGTTCTACGTGCTCAACACGTGTGTGGACTGCGGCGGCAATTTCTACGTGACGGCCACGAATCCGGCCGGTCCGTGGTCGGACCCGCATTGGCTCGGGGAGATCGACGGCATCGACCCGTCGTTCTTCTTCGACGACGACGGCAAGGCGTACATCCTGAACAATGGTCCGCCGATCGGGACGCCCCGGTATCCCGGTCACCGTGCCATCTGGATCCAGGAATTCGACCTGGCCACGGAGAAGCTGGTGGGGCCGCGCACGATGCTGGTGAACGGCGGCGTCGACTTCTCGACGAAGCCGATCTGGATCGAGGGACCGCACATCTTTCGCAAGGACGGCCACTACATCATGACCGCGGCGGAAGGCGGAACAGCCGAAGGTCATTCGCAGGTGGTGTTGAAGAGCGACCATGTGCGCGGGCCGTACGTGCCCTTCACGGGGAACCCGATCCTCACGCAGCGGCATCTCGGGCCCCGGCCGTTCCCGGTGACGTCGGCCGGTCA
>CAZPON010000113.1:0-9473 GCA_964588045.1 uncultured Gemmatimonas sp. | reverse complement strand
TGCTTCTGGTAGTCCGCGTTTCCCTGCTTCCACAGCGCATCGATCAGTGGCGCCGGAACAAGGTCCTTCCGCGCGATTGCAGCGACCTTCTTGCCGTGAAGCAGGATCGAAACGTCATACTGCCCCGTGTTGCCAGTAGCCATTGCGCCGTCCGCGCGCACGGGGAATCCGATGGGCCGGGGTGCCTCGTACCACTGAAAGAACCGGATCCCACGGTCGATCTTGCACACGGTGCCGGTTGCCAATGGGGGAAGCTCGGGAAAGAAGACCGTGTCGCGCGCGCCTTTTCCGCCCAGGCCAACGTAAGCCGTCCTGCTGCGATTCCCGTCGCGCAGGCTCGTTTGCAGATACGCCTTGGTTCGCGATACGGGAAAGAAACGCACGCCGGGGCCCGTGACTGCGGCCGTTGCTTCGATGCGCAAGTGCGACTTCCCGTGTGTCAGGTACAGGACGCGCGACTCACCGGGATCGTAGATGGCCAGCGTGTCGCCAAGCCAGGCGGACGAATATGGTTCGCGATACTCCGCCGGGCCGCCCCCGATGCGACCGACCATGCCGAGTGGTCGGCCGGCGCCGTCGAACATCGAAACGCGCTTCGGATTGGACTCCGTGACCACGAGACGTCCGTCGGCGTGCAGGGCGAGCCCGCGCACCACACCCAACGGATCGTCCGCCGACAGGCCCTCGATCGTGGCGATCGGTTCGAGTCGCCACTGAGGCGGCGCCGAACGGCCAACAGCAGACGTCGGGAGCATGCAGCAGGCCAGCGCGGCGACAAGGCCGCGCCGCCGCCGCTCAATGGTGAGAATCATGCGGTCATCGCGGTGACGAGAAGACGAATGTTTGTCAGAACGTTGGTCGAAAGTCAACGTGTACTGCCAGTGCTGCTCAGCCCCGCATGGGCTCGATCTCGCGCACGTCGATGCGACCATCACGCTCCGCGTGCGGACACGTCAGGGCGATCCTCACCGCCTCGTCGTACGAGTCCGCCTTGATCACGAAGTATCCCGACACCACCTCGCGGGCCTCGGCGTACGGGCCGTCGACCACGACCTGCGAACCGTTCTTGCGGGTGATCACACGACCGCCTTCATCCTGCAGCTTGTTGCTGTGTACGATCTTGTCCTGCGCCTTCAGGCCTTGCCACCAGGCCATGTAGCGTGCGACGATAGCCTGGCCTTCGGCCGGCGACAGGTTGTCGTACTCCTTCGGATCTTCGTGGAGCAGCAGCATGAACGAGGACATGGCTCGGCTTCCTTCGAACGAGGTGAACGCCTGGTACCCGCCGGGCGGCGGGACCTCGACAACCCCTGACGCAGCAGCCTGACAGAAATCGACATGACCGACGCCACGAACAGTTTCTCGCCGGACTCACCGTGGGATGACCCCCGGTGGTTCCGCGAGGTGGCGTCCAACGTAACGGCCATGCTGCTTCGCCTCTACGGTGCCCATCAGCTGGACATCGTGGAAGATGCGGTGCAGGACGCGTTCGTGGCGGCGGTTCGCACCTGGCCGCTGGCGGGGCTGCCGGCCAATCCCACCGGGTGGCTCGTCCACACGGCGCGGAACCGCTTGCGCGATGCCCATCGTCGCCGCAAGCACGAGGTCGATGCTCCGCTCGCCCTCGCCGCCGCCCTGGCCGAGCCGTCCGGCATCGACGAACGCGAACTCACGCCGCTCGAAGACGACCAGGTTCAGCTCCTCTTCGCCTGCTGTCATCCGTCGCTCAGCGCCGAGTCGCGCGTTGCGCTCACACTCAAGGTCGTCGCGCAGTTCAGCGTCGAGGAAGTGGCGCGCGCCCTGCACGCCGACACGCGCGCGGTTGCACAGCGACTCGTGCGCGCCAGGAGGCTGCTGCGCGACGCGCGCATCACGTGGCAGCTGCCAGCGGCCAGCGAGCTTCCTGTGCGGCTCGACGATGTGCTCGCCGTCTGCTACGCCATGTTCAGCGAAGGCCACCTGGCCACTGAAGGCGACGCGCTCGTGAGGATGGACCTGTGTCACGAGGCCATTCGCTGCCTCGAGCGACTCGTCGCGTGGCCTCCGACGGCCACTCCCGAGGCACACGCCCTGCTGGCCCTCTGCTGCTTCGCGGCAGCGCGGGTGCCAGCGCGCGTTGGGGATGCAGTATGGCGATCACTCGCCAAGCAGGATCGCAGTCGATGGGATCGCGCCCTGCTGTCGCGCGGGCTTCGCGCGCTCGACCGGGCCGCAGCGGGTGCACACATCTCGCGGTATCACATCGAGGCCGAGATTGCCGGGCTGCACTCGTTCGCGCCGACGTACGCCGAGACGCCATGGCCGGCAATCGTGAGCGCCTATGACCGACTGCTCGCGATCGTGCCCTCACGTGCCGCCGCGCTGGCGCGCGCCATCGCGCTCGCGGAAGCCGGCGATGCACAGGGTGCGTGGGATGCACTTGAAGCGCTTTCGCACACGTCGTCTGTCGAGCAATGGGCGAACTGGCATGTCGCACGCGCCGAAGTCGCGGAACGACGCGGCGACATCGCCGCCGCCATCGCCGCGCTCGACCAGGCGCTTGCCTGCACGCTGCCCGCTCCGGCGCAGCGTCACCTCGCGCAACGGCGGAGTACCCTGCGCGACCAACTGCCGTCAGCGTGACCGCTGGACTGCTCTCAGGATGTCGGCGACGCGCGTGTGACCCTTTCGTTCTGCCCACGCGAGCGGTGTTGCCCAGGGCGCGCCGGCAGCGCCCGGGTCGGCACCACTGTCGAGCAGCAGCTGCACCAGCGCTTCCTGCCCGCGTCGGGCGGCGACGCCGAGTGGTGTCGAGCGGTACTCGTCGTCGATCGCATCGATGTTCGCGCCATGAGCAATCAATAGTCGGGCCTTGGCCAGCTCGCCATCGGCGGCCATGTGGTGCAGCAGCGTGAACCGGTGCCAGTTCATGTGATCGGGATCCATGCCCTGCTCGAGCAGGAACGCGGCCGTTGCCTCGTGCTTGAAGTAGTAGTACGGCGCCCACTTCGTCACGCGCGGAATTCGCGCGCCAAGTCGCAGGAGCATGGCGATGATATCGTGGCGGCCCTCGTTCGCCGGACCGGCCAGGATGCCGTCTCCCCAGCCGGCTTCATCGGCATGGATCCACTCCGGGTTGGCGCGCAGCAACGCTTCCGCCTCCTCGAGCTTTCCTTCCTCGAGGAGCGCTTGGGCGCGATCCCGTCCGGAAGGCTGCGGTTGGTGGCCGCCGTAACGACGGAGCAGCTCCACCAGCTCAGCGTCGCGGCGGGACTGTGCGTGCAACATCGGAGTGCCGGACGACTCGACATCAGCGTTCGGGTCGGCACCATGCTCCAGCAGCATTCGCACGATCTCGTGCTGACGATCGTTGACCGCAATCCAGAGCGAGAGGCCGCGTGGCGCGCCTTCTTCCGGCAGGCTGGGATTGGCGCCATGCTCGAGCAACAGCCGCGTCATCGCAACGTCCCCCCGACGCACTGCAGCCGAAAGCACGCGATGGTGACAGGTATCCTCGAAATTGGCGAGGGCGCCGTCGGCGGCCAGCGCGTCACGCACGAACTCGGCATCCCCGCGAAGGGCGGCAATGAAGATCGTGTTGCGTGCGCCACGCGTCAGCAGCGCCTCGGCGATTTCGACGCGCGATTCGAGTCTGACCTGGAAGAACCAGTGTGGCATGAGCGCACAATGCACCGGGCGGTACCCGTCGCCGCGCACCGCGTCGACGTTCGCGCCTGCCGTCAGCAGGGTGCGCACGACCGCCAGATGTCCGTGCTTCGCGGCGTGGTGGAGTGCGGTGTCGCCCGTCTCGTTGGCCAATGCCGCGAGTGCGGGCTCGCGGGCCAGCTCGCCTTCGACCGCCGCGAGGTCCCCCGCTCCTGCGGCCGTGATGATCGCCTGTGTCCCTGACGCGAGTGCGAACCGCCGTGACAGCCGGCGGCGCAGGATGTCCGCAAGCTCGCCATGACCACATGACCACGATCTTCGGCGAACGTCAGCAGCGATTCCTGGAACGGATAGCTGCGGTAAGCCGGATCTGCACCGTGATCCAGCAGGAATTCGACGATGTCCCGGTGCCCCTCACGCACGGCGAAGTGGATCGGGGGCGTATAGTTGTACTCGATCGTCGCCAGCAGCGGCGCTCGGGCAACGAGTCGCTTCACTGCGGCGAAATCTCCCTCGCGCGCGGCCACGAACATCGCGTAGGCTTCGTCCGCTGCGACGCTCGTCCCGTCGGGGAGTTTCCAGTCGCGACCAGGAGACAATTCCACCGGACGAAGGAGTGGCCGGCTCACGTCAAGTCCCGCTGCAACCACGCGCGCGCGGTGAGCCAGTCCCGCTTCACGGTTGCGGGTGATACGCCAAGCGACTCTGCCGTCTGTTCGATGCTGAGCCCCGCGAAGTAGCGCAGCTCCACAACCCGGGCGGCTCGCGGCGCGATCGCATCGAGCCGCTGCAATGCGTCATCGAGACTCACCAGGTCGTCGTCGGTGTCATACGAGACGCCAACGAGATCATCCTGCAGGGTGATCAGTTGTCCCGCGTTTCGTTTCACGGTTCCGCGACCGCGCGCGTGCTCCACCAGGATCCGACGCATGGCGCGTGCCGCGATCCCGAAGAAGTGCCGCCGGTTCTCCCACGTCAGCAAAGGCACAGCGGACAGTCGCAAGTACAGTTCGTGTACCAGCGCCGTGGCCTGCAGGGTGTGATCGGGTCGCTCGTCGCGAAAAGTCTGCTCGGCGAGGGCATGCAGCTCGTCGTACACGAGTGCAAAGGCGCGATCGAGGGCGCCCGGTGTGCCGGACTCGACCGCGCTGAGCGCCTTGCCTACGTCATCGGTGCGGTCGCCCGTCATCACGCCTCTCCCGAAAGTCACCGTAACTTGACGTGGGCTCCAAGTGGCCACAACCTCGACTATGGGCATGCGGGAACCCGGGCACTCTGCCAACGACTGGTGGACGCGCGTCAGCGAGGCGTTCGAGGCGATGGTGGAATCGCCTGATGACGCGCGCGCCGCCCGGCTTCAAGCATTGGAGCCACGACTGCGCGAGGAAGTCGAGAGCCTCCTGCGTGCGCAGGAGGCGGCGAGTGCCCGCTTTGCCCAGCCGGCATCGGTGATTGTCACCGACGATCCAGCAACACGCCCGGAGCTCGCCGCGGGCGAAACGCTGGGGCCGTATCACGTGGTGCGCGAAGTGGGCCGCGGTGGCATGGGATCGGTGTTCGAGGCGTACCGCGTTGACGACGATTCTCGCAAACGCGTCGCGCTCAAGACCATCAGCGTCGGGCGATCCCAGCCGGGAATCGTCGAACGCTTTCGGCGCGAACGCCGCATTCTTGCCCGCCTGGAGCATCGCAACATCGCCGCCCTGCTCGATGGAGGCATCACGCCAGAAGGTGCGCCGTATTTCGCCATGGAGTATGTCGCCGGCGAGCCCATCGACGAGTACTGCCGCGCACATCAGTTGTCACTGCGTGAACGGCTTCAGCTCATGCGACAGGTCTGCGGTGCCGTGCACTTCGCGCACCAGTCGTTGGTCGTGCACCGGGACCTCAAGCCGGGCAACATTCTCGTCACGGCCGACGGAACAGTCAAGCTGCTCGATTTCGGCATCGCGAAGGTTCTTGTTGCCGACGATGAGCGCGGTGCACCTGTCCACGACGTGACCGGCGTGGAGCCAAGCCCGTACACGCTGGCCTACGCCAGCCCGGAGCAGTTGCTCGGTGCGCCGGTCACCACGGCGAGTGACGTGTACGCGCTTGGTGTGGTGTTGTTCGCCGTGGTCACCGGCTCGCACCCGTTTCGCGGCGCGGGCGCCACGACGACGGCCATGCGCCAGCGCATCCTGACCGACGCGCCGCCCAGCACCGGCAGCAGCTCGGATCTCGATGCCATCATTGGCCGCGCGATGCACAAGGATCACAGCCGTCGGTATTCATCGGCCGAGCAGCTCGGTGACGACCTGCGACGCCTGATGGATGGACTGCCGGTGCTTGCGCAGCCCGATTCCCTCGGCTACCGCGCCCTGAAGTTCGCACGACGCAATCGCGTCGGCGTGATCGCGACTGCGCTGAGCGTCGTGTCGTTGATCGCGGCATTTGCCATCTCGGTGAGGCAGGCGCGCGCGGCAGCCGATGAACGTGACCGTGCGCGCATCGAGGCGGCCAAGGCAAATCGCGTCACGCAGTTTGTGCAGGACATGCTG
Organism: uncultured Gemmatimonas sp.; assembly: GCA_964588045.1. GTDB lineage: Bacteria > Gemmatimonadota > Gemmatimonadetes > Gemmatimonadales > Gemmatimonadaceae > Gemmatimonas. The sequence continues at coordinate 3,288 of CAZPON010000113.1, read as the reverse complement.
CGATCGGCCGATCCCCGCGCATCCGGTCCCGGCTTCACGGTGGCTGCGGCGCTGGCCAATGCGGCGCAGCGTGCAGACTCGTCGCTGTCGGCGGAACCGGAGATCCTCGCCTCGGTGCAGACGGCGATTGGCTTGAGTTACCTGGGCCTCGGGCAGTACCAGGATGCGGAACGGTTGTTGCAACGTGCGCTGGCGCTGCGGCGCACACTCGGCCCGGAGGCGGCGAACGAAACCGCAGCCAGCCTGCGCAACCTGGCCACCGTGTATTCGGAGCGCGGCGAGCTGGCACCGGCGGATTCGTTGTTCGAGGAATCGCTGACGGTGTATCGCTCACTGCGCAAGCCCGACAGCATCGGCATGGCCGATGCGTTGATTGCGCTGGCCGATCTCACACAGTACCGGGGTGACCTGACGCGGGCTGAGGCGCTGAACCGCGAAGCCCTGGCCATTCGTACCGCACTGGATGGCCCGCGCGGCGAATCGATCGCCGTGATCCTGAACAACATTGCCGTGATCCAGGGACAACGCGGACGATGGGTGCAAGCGGAATCACTCACGCGCGCGGCGCTCGCGATCACGACAACCGCACGCGGTGCACGACACCCTGATGTCGCGGCGCTGCTGAACTCGCTGGCCTTTGCCGTGCAGGCGCAGGGCCGTATGCCGGCCGCCGAGTCGTTGTATCGCGAGGCACTCTCCATTCGTGTGGAGTCGCTCGGTCCGAATCATCCGGAGACCGCTCGCAGTTACATGAACCTCGGCTGGCTGCTGCACGATTCCCAACGCTATGCCCAGGCGTTGGACGAGGCGGCGCACGTGCTCGTGTTGCGCAACACCCTCGGTGACGATCATCCGGCCATCGGCAGCACCCTGATTCTCGAGGGCCAGAGCCTGCTCAGCCTCGGCCGGGTGGCGGAGGGTGAAGCCGCCCTGCGCGATGCCCTGCGCATTCGGGAGCGAGCGTTGCCACCCGGACACTGGCTGATTGCCGCCAGTCGCAGCGCACTCGGTGAGGCCATGCTGCTGCGCGGCCGGTTCACCGAATCCGAGCGTCTTCTCCTTCCGGCCTACGAACAACTGCGGCTGGCACGAGGTGATTCGGCCGAGCTGACGCTGTTGGCGCGTCGTCGGCTGGCCAGGTTGTACACGACCTGGGGAAAGCAGGCCGAAGCGGCCCGCTTCGCCTCGCCGATTCCGTGACGCACTGCGGTGAATTCACGCGGTCAGGAGCTGCGCGCCAGTCGCGGTGACGAACAGCGTGTGCTCGTAGTGTGCCGAACGCGAGCGGTCGCGCGTGCGCACCGTCCAGCCGTCGCGCAGCGTGACGGTGCGGCTGCTGCCGGCAACGATCATCGGCTCGATCGTGAACACCAATCCTTCGGTCAGCACGTCGGCGCACCGCGGTTCGCGATAGTTCGGAATGCTGGGCGATTCGTGAATCGTGCGCCCGATGCCATGACCCATCAGTTCGCGCACCACGGAGAACCCCGCCTGCTGCACCGTGGCATGCACGGCCGCGCCAATCTCGAAGGCCCGCACGCCGGGGTGGACCGCAGCGAGGCCCGCGTGAAACGCCGTGCGCGCGCAGTCGATGAGTCGCTGCGTCGTGGGCGCAACAGGAGGCACGGCCACCGATTCGCAGGCATCAGCCATGTAGCCGTCGAGTTCGACGGTCACGTCCAGCTTGACCACATCGCCGGCGACAATGACCCGATTGCCGGGAACACCGTGCACGATCTCGTCGTTCACGCTGATGCACGTGTCGCCCGGAAACGCGTAGACGAGCCGTGGCGCCGACCGCGCACCGGCCCGGCGGATGACGAAGCCGGCGATGGCATCGAGCTCGCGCGTGGTGATTCCAGGCTCGAGCGCAGCGGTCATCGCGGCAATCGTAGCGCGTACCACGGCGCCGGCGCGCTGCAGGCCCGCCAGATCGTCGGGAGACTCGATGGACATGGCATTTCTCTCATGGTGGGGTCTTGCGGCATCACGGCTTCGCAAAGTGCTCCAAGAATACCCGGGCGTGCGGTGATGCGCGAATCCCCATACGTGTCCACGACATCCCCGCGCTCAGCGCGTCGGTGTTGGCGAGCAGGATCAGTGTGATGTTCCGGTCAGGGATCTTCAGGTAGAGCGCAGAGACGGTTGGGGGAAACCACCCGTAGTGCCACACGATCTTCCGGCCGTCGACTTCCTCGACGAACCACCCGAGTCCGTAGGGGAGAGCCTTTCCGCCCGTGTCACGCGACGCCGTGAACATTCGCTCGCGCGTCGCAGCGCTCACGATCCGTCCGGCATCGAGCGCGATATCGAAGCGGGCGAGGTCCTCGACGGTGGACACTACGCCCGCTGCCGTCTGCGACGAGTAGAGCGGCGTGTAGCGGCTGCCGAGCAGTGCGCGGCGCGCGGAGTCTGTCACTGCCGGCAGCGCGAAGGCGGGATTCAGGTTCCACGGCTTCACATCCACAAACGGTTCGATGCCGAACCCTGGATACGTGCCAGTCTCGGCGCGCCCGTCCTTGAGCGCGTAGGGCGTCGCGATCTCGCGCGCGACATCCTGGCCCCACGGTACAAGTTGTCCGGTGATCGTGCGGGTCATGCCGAGCGGAGCGAAGAGCCGGTCGCGCATGAGGACCGGATACGACTCCTTCGTCACCGACTCGAGCACCCATGTGAGGTCGGCGTAGATGTTGCCATTGTAGCCGTACGTGTTCCCTGGTGGCGTCGACTGGCTCGTGTGTGTGAGCACGTGCCGCACGGTGATCGGCGACGCGCGATAGCGATCGGGATACGTGGCCCACGACCCGGCGTTGGGCTCGAACCATGCGTGGATGTTGAAATCGCGCATCGGCGCATCGAGGGTGAGCTCCCCTTCCTCGACGAGCTTCATGAGCACCGTGGCCGCGAGGGGCTTGGAGACCGATGCGAGTCGATACGGCGTGCGCGCCGTGGCCGGCGTCTGCCTGGCGAGGTCGGCGAAGCCGTAGCCGCGCGACCAGGCGATGCGACCATCCTTCACGATCGCAACCGACGCGCCAGGCAAGTGATTCGCCCGGACCAGCGAATCGAGCGCGTGGTCGAATGCGCGGACATCGAATACTGACGCCTGACTGGCCAGTGGCCGAATCTGTACGACACTGAACAGCACGCCGACAACGAGTTGGCTCGCACGGGCAATGCGAAAGGAGGAAGAGCGCAAACGGGACATCGCGACTCCGTGTGGAAGGCAGACTTGCCTTGACTGACACCGGGGAGTGTCGAAGGGTTGCCCAGGCCCCGTCACTCACA
>CAZPON010000112.1:295-9507 GCA_964588045.1 uncultured Gemmatimonas sp. | reverse complement strand
ACGCGACGTGGCGCATGTCCGCGACACGATCCTGCGCTTCCTGCGCGAGCCGATGGACGTGGGCGTCGGCCAGATGATGACCATCGAGGCCAGCGTTGGTGGCGCCATGTCACCGCTGGACGGGCTGACCGCGCAGGAGCTGCTCGACGCCGCGGATACCGACATGTACCGCGACAAGTGCCAGCGCCATGGAGGCCGGGCCCCGACTCCCATCACCGGCGTCCGCGCGGTCAGTGATGCCGCGGGCGATACCCGGGTCGACGTGCCACTTGATGCCGGGCCCTCCGGTCGTGAGGCGCGCATGCGGCAGGCCATCCACGCCGGCGAATTCGAGGTGCATTACCAGCCCATCGTGGACGGTCTCACCGGCCGCACGATGGCCGCCGAAGCGCTCCTGCGCTGGAACGATCCCGATCGGGGCATGCAGTATCCGCCGTCGTTCATGACGCTGGCCGAGGACACGGGGCTCATTGTGCCACTCGGCTACACGGTGCTGCGCGACGCCTGCCGAGCCGTGATGCACTGGCGCACGCTCAGCGGCGGCGCCGCGATGCGGGTTGCCGTCAATGTGTCCGCCGTGCAACTGCGCGAACGCGACTTCGTGCAGCATGTGGCCAATATCCTCGATGAGACGTCCTGCCCGGCCAGTGTGCTGACGCTCGAGCTGACCGAGAACAGCATGCTGGTGGACGGCGAGATCGCCATCGAAACGCTGCGCCTGCTCAAGGCCCTTGGCACGCGCCTGGTGGTCGACGACTTCGGCGTCGGCTATTCCTCGCTCACGTTCGTGAAGGAAGCGCCGCTCGACGGCATCAAGCTCGATCGCCGGTTCGTGACCCCCATGCTCGGCAACGCGAGCGACCTGGCCATCGTGGCGTCGATGGTGCGTCTCGCGCAGGGCCTGCGGCTCGACGTAATCGCCGAAGGCGTCGAAAGCGCGGAGCATGCCCTGCGCCTGACGCGGCTGCAGTGCTACTCGCAGCAGGGGCGGCACTGGAGCGACGCGGTGCCGGCGGCGGAGATCGTGCGTCGGCTGGGCCGGCAGGAAGGGGACGTCGCCAACCGCTGGCGGCGAACTGCGGGAGCCGCGGGCATCACTGCGGGGTGACTGCGGACAAGGAGAGAGAGCCCTGAAAGCCCGGAAGTAGCTGGCGAAACTGAGAGTCCGCAGTAGTCATCACCGCGCCATTCGTGGACACAGCATTACCCCCGTCTGGCCCAGCGTCTGGCCACTGTTCGTGGCATGACGAGATCACATCGAGGGACAGGCAATGGCACTGAAGTGCGTGGCGATCGCGCTCGCAGAGTACACATCAATCTCGGCAGATGGAAAAACGACGATAGCGGGCATCGTCGACACGGTGCAGTTCGCATTCACGCCTGGGACACAGGCAGAGGCCGCAGTGAAGGCCATCGGAGTGTTTGCACCGCTCTCGCTCTTCGTCATCCTCACTGCCTCGATAGCAGACGGATTGCAGCACCCCTTCGGGCTTTCGATTCAGCACGAGGACGGGCAGAACATCATCAGCAACGCGAACGTCGGAACGGTGGAGTTCAAGGTGAACAGGCGTGGCAGACCGCTGCGCGCTCATCTGGTCGTGGAGTTGCGCGCACTCCAGCTCCCTGCTGCCGGCGACTATGACGTGATCTTCTCGATCAGTGGTGTCGAGCTTGCCAGGACGCCCCTCTACGTCGACGGTCCCGACGACACATGAGTTCGTGGCGGAAGCTGCTCGTGCAGATGGCCGCTGACACGGATCCCCGGAACTATGCCTACGAGGACGCGGTACGAGTGCTCGTCGGCCTCGGGTTCTCGCCGGCCAAGTCCAAACCCTCCGGCAGCCACCGAGTCTGGCGCCGACCCGACCCAGGTGGCAACGTTCACGCCACTCTAGTCGTCGCCTTAAAGGACGCTGGAAGCGGTACGATGAAGCCAGCCTACATCCGTGACATGGTGAAGATCCTAGATTCTGCAGGACTTATTCCGCGAGAAGGAGGCACTCAATGAGCACCTGGACGCTGGATCAGCAACGAGAACACCTGCTCGCTCTCCCCTGGACCGTTCAGGTTACTTCGGAGGATGGCGATCTCGTCGCGCGGGTCTCAGAGCTTCCTGGTCTCGTCGCGGTTGGCTCAGACGAGAGAGAGCTGCAACAAGAGCTGTTCTCTGCGCTAGAGGCCATGCTTGATGCGTTGCTTGTTCACGGTGATCCGATCTCGTTGCCCGCTCACGCCGAGCTACCGTGGGAGAAAGGAAAGGCCCCTGCCCAGCAGGTGGTCGGGATAGCCCGACTTGCCTACGACAAGGACGCATTCCAGTCCGTCAATACGCGGTCAAGCGCAGCGACTCGTGTGGAGCCGATGACGGCAGCGCCCTGCTAACAGAAGAAGGAACACAAAAGGCACGGTTTCCGACCAAGAAAACAGCCACGCAAGCATAAGTGCTTACGTGGCCGTCTCTTATACAGTGGAGCGTGTCGGGATCGAACCGACGACCCCCGCCTTGCAAAGGCGAATGGTGAAAATGGCCATCAATTCCTAAGCGTTGCTATTTATACACTTACGACTAGCATTGAGTAGCCGACGATGCCCGAAAATGACCGAAAGTGGCCATTTGGGGATACCGCAGGGATACCGCAGAAGCTTGAAAGAGACCCCCGCCGCTACTCAACTATGGTCCCGCTGACGATACCACGACTGCGCGAACTCGCGGCCGCCCGCGTGCCGAAGAAGGTGCGCGACGCGAAGCAACCGAACCTGTACGCGGCCGTTTGGGCGAGCGGCGCGATCACGTTTCAGTTGCGCTACCGCGCGGGGACGGGCCGTGGCGCACCGATCAAGGTGCTGACCCTTGGCGCCTTCGGGGAAATCACCCTTGAGCAGGCGCGCGACAAGGCAAAGGAGGAGTTGGGGCGCATCGTCCTGGGGCACGACCCGGCGCGCCTCAGGAACGCGTCTCGCCACGCGCGGCGGGATACGGCAACCGCGTTGGTGGCCGACTACTTCGCCACGCCCGGCAAGCTGCTGAAGGCGACGACCCGCACCGAATGGGAACGCGTCTGGGACAAGGAACTCGCCGGCCGACTCGGCGCCCTGCCCCTCCCTGAAATCACCTACGAACTCATCGAGCGCATTCATGGCGAGTACGCCGACCGGTACACCGTCGGCAACCGCATCGTCACGATGCTGTCGGTCATCTTCGCCTGGGCTGAGAAGGTCCAGCGCATCCCCCGCAACACCAACCCCGCGCGGGGCATTCGGAAGCACAAGGAAGCGCGTCGCGAGCGCTACGCCGCACCATGGGAATACCGGCGCCTCGGCCGTTCCCTCGATCGCGCGCGCCGTGGCACCGATCGCACGGGCGCGTCGTTTCACCTGTCGTCGCGCTCGATTGATGCGCTCGAACTGCTCGCGCTCTCAGGCTGGCGAGAGAAGGAAGTGTTGGGGCTGCGCTGGGATGAACTCAACATGCACGAGGGGACAGCCACCTTGGCTGACACCAAGACCGGCCAGTCGGTGCGGGTGCTCGGCACCGCTGCGCTGGCCCTACTCCGTCGTCAGCCGCACGAACAGAACTCACCCTACGTGTTCCCTGGTGCGCGACCAGGCACGTCCCTGCAAGAGACGACGGCCGCGTGGCGCCGGCTTCGGTCCGACGCGCGCCTCGACGACTTCCGGCTCAACGACCTGCGGCACTCCTTCGCCTCGAGTGTGGTGAACGAAGGGTTCTCGGACTACATCGCCGGCAAGCTGCTTGGTCACCGCCGGGAGTCAAACGTATCCCAACGCTACGCACACTTGGCTGAGAAGACCCTCCGCCGCGCGGCCGATCATGCCAGCGAGCTGATAGCCGGGCTGCTGCGCGGTCACCGGGCCGAGAGAAAAGAAAGTGCGACGGCTCCGGGGTAGCGTTCCGGCCGTTCCAACCGTTCCAACCGTTCCGCCCGTTCCGCCCCCCGCACTGGCGGCGGCCGTGGCTCACGGCACGCTCGTCAACCGTTCACGGGTCCTTCCCACCCGGGTTACGGGGCAGGTCCGGACGGAGGGCAGTCTGCGACCGGCTGCGATAGAGCAGATATGTGATTTCCGGTTCCGAATCTTTCCCGATTTTTCCGCATAGCACGAGCGGCGAGAACCCGTTTCCGATTCTCGCCGCCTGCGCCTTTCTGATTCCCGAAGTGGATCAATAGCGTCATGCGACGACTACCGGCTCGGGTCTATTGCACGGAGTTTGATCACGCCGTCGACCTCCCATGCCTCGAGCGCTTCAAAGTTCGGCGGACCGATCTCGATTGGCTCCCAGTTGTGGGCAACGCGCCGGACGACTACGATGGGGCGCTCATGCCCGCGACAAGCCACGATGCGGTCACCGACCCGTGCGCGCACGGGATACAGCGTCGCGGTCAGGACGTCGTAGAGGCGTGTCACTCGACGACCCCGAGTAGCGTGCGCTCGCACTCGACACTACTTGGCGTCACCCTTGCCGAGCAGTACCACTTGAGCATGAGAGCGGGGAGCTTGCTCGGGGAAACATGCCTGTGGTCCAGCACCTTCTTTGTGTCTGGCGCCACCGTGCACAGAGTGTGTGTCGGGTGTCCGGGCCAGATGGTGAGAACCTGCCCTACTGCTGCTGCGATCGGACGTTTGATCGCGCGCCGGACGTGAAGTATTGCAATGTGAGCCGGAGCGTGCATGGTGTCTCCTTTCGCTACGGGTTGGGGTGGTAAACCGGACTTACCGGAACCGGTAAGGCGAGAGCCTACGAACCCCGCGCACGTACCGCAAGCGGGAACTTGCCGGAACCGGGAAGCCCGCTATCCTTGGACCATGCGGATACGCCTTCCCGAATTGATGGAGCGCGCCGGCTTGACGGCGCACGGCCTCTCGAGGGCGTCGGGGGGCCGCATCTCGATCACCAGTGCGTACCGCCTGGTCGAGAACCGCGGCGAGCTCAAGTCGCTCGAGATGATCGAGGCGCTCTGCGACGTGCTCGGGGTCGAGCCGAGCGAGCTGCTCGAACGTTCGCCGGCCAAGCCGAAGCGGACGCGCCGGGGGTGACTGACGCGCTGGCGGTGCCGGCGCTACGGACCGCGGCCGTCGACCCGCGCCTGACCGCCCGGCAACGGCGCTGCCTGCTCGCGCTGTGGACGGTCCTCGACTCACGAGAATACAAACCCTGTAAGCTGCTGGTGCTCGCGCATGTGGCCGGCGTGCCCTTGTCGACGGCCGCCAGCGTGATCCGGCGGCTTGTCGCGCTCGGTTACTTGCTTGAATGGCGCGGGGACGGTGCGCGGCTCTTTCTGCTCTGCAACGTGGTGTGATGACCACCGGACGTATCCGGCTCGCTGTGAAGCAGGGCAAAGCCAAGCGACGTGAGCGTAAGCGCAGCATCGGACGGCGCCACGCACTGGGGCATCGTCACCGGCTCGACGGTGAGCGTCGCAAGATTGAGCACCTCTGACTTGAGCCGTAGCGCATCCGCCGGCGTAAGCCCCGGCCCAGATGTCACGCTCTGACTCGCTGGCTGCGTCCACGTGGCGCCGCTGCGAGCGAGCGCACCACTCAGGCCGAGGCGGTTTCGGGCCGTGTCCCAATCTCCGCGCACCCCTGGAACCACTGGGGCGAGTTTGCTGATCGTTGCATCGAGCAACGATTCCATGTTGCCGAGAAACACGGGGCGAGCGTCGGCGGGTATCATGCCAACTCGCAGCGCACTGACGGCAACCGCTGCGGCTCTGAGGGCGTCAATGGCCTCGATCACCACCGCGCTGGTCACCTCGACGGATGGACCGCCCGAGCGTGTCAAAGCCTCTACGCGATCAACCACCCAGACTGGCGCGGTCCTTTTCCGACGCCAGAGGCGCACGGTTTGCGGGCTCTTGCCGAAGAGTCGCGCGAGATACGCTGTCTGCTCACCCTTCGGGATACCCTTCCCGCAGAGGGCTTCGACCCAGTGCGGCGGTAGCGCGCGCGGTGGCTTCTGTCCGGGCTTGGTCATGCGTAATGATTAGCATTGTTTATACACGCGCGCTAGTGTGAAGAGTGAACCGATTGCGCCACCTTCCGACCGTAACCATTCACGGAGGAAGGGGTGTCACATCAACTCGCACGAATGTTTGAGCCCGCCGCCGATCCGGCGCGGCGTTGGGGGTACGGGACTGACGCGGTAATCGAGGCCGCGATCGGCGATGGAGCTGCGTTCTATGTCGACCGCGGCGAGGTGTTCATTGCGCGAAAGTGGACGGCCGCTGTCGATGCGCAGCGCGCGATTCACCAGGCGGCAGAACGGCGCGCCTTCGATGCCAAGCTCGCAAATGACCCAGCCTTTCGCGCGGACTGGGAGCGGGGCGCCAGAATCGCGCTCGACGTTGACCGCCAGAATCAGGCTGAGCGGGCAGCTGCGATTCAGGCTGAGCGTGCGGCGCTCAGCAAGGAGCCGAAGTGAGCGCCGCGCCCGTGAAGGCCGGAAAGCAGACGGGACACGTCCTCTGCTTCCTCCGCTCGCGCATGCTGTGCGTCGAAATCGTGGACGGCGCCAGCGTCGCGCTGTTCCCCTATGACAGGCCCCCTGATCACATCGTGTCTCGCGGTTCGCGCATCGACGCGTGCGACATCGCGCAGCTGCGAGAGCGCTACGTGATCTGCCGCAACGGCGCGTTCGGCCGACACATCGACGCGCACGGCGGGAGCTACCTCGCGGTTCCTCTCGCTTCACTCAGAAAGGAGGGTAAGTGAACGCCCCCAACTTCATCATCCGCACTTCGGAGCCCGAGATGTTCGACGGCGGCGCATTCGAGGGCGACTTACTGCCCGAGGTGCGCGACAACGCGCACCAGAACGTGCGCTGGCTCTGGACGCCGAACCAAGCCAAGAGCCTGGCGGCGCATCGCGAAGAGAAGCGACAGCAACGCGACGCGCGGCGCATCGCGCAGTTCGGCGCGCACCGCACCGCGATCACGACCAGCACCGACCCGATGTCGGACGAGCAGGTTGACGCCGGTATGCCGACCTTCAACTCATCGCTGATTCGAGCGGTGACGAACAAAGGGGCGCGCGGTTCGCAGGTGGACGGTATCAGCTTCGGCACCGAAATCCTCGGCGAAGAGCTCGCCGAAGGCGCGGAGTACACCGGCGCCAGCCAGACCGTGCAGGGCGGCGGTTTCGTCGGCCCGAAGTGGGCGCTGAGTGTGGTAGGCGCCTCCAGGCAGTGGCTGCGCGAGGCCGACCAGCGCACGATGCTGGATGTCGCGCTGGCTACCGCGACCGGTCGCCCCATCGAGGCGCACATCGGCTTGCAGTTGGCGACGTCCACGCTCATCGCGACCAGTGCCATGGGCGGCGCGCCCGCGGCGCCGTCACGGGCGAAGCTGGTGGCGCTCATGCAGGCCGCGGCGGACGTCGGCGTGGACCCGGCAAACGGCGTTTTCATCACGTCGAAGGCCGGCTACGCGAAAGCGGCGCTCACCGTCGAGAACAACAACTACTTGGCGACGGGTGGCCTCATGCTTGACCGGCCGGTGATCGTGACGACCGGTATCCCCGAGAACCTCGGCACCGGTACGAACGAGACGGCGATTCTCTTCGGCGATCCCCGCGCGGTCACGCTGTTCCACTGGGGCGTGTACACGATCGAGGACCCCTACACCAGCAGGAAGAAGGGGCTCGTGGAGTTGGCGCACGGCGCGTTCTACCGCGCCGTCATTCGCCAGCCGAAGCGCTTGGTGCGCCTGACGGGCGTGGCGACCAGCTGATGCGCACCCGTCGATCACCAGCGCGCCGCGATCCGCTCGACGCGTTCGACTGGCCAGCACTGCGGTTCGACTTGCGCGACACGTCGAAGCGCCTCGATGGCGGCGCGTGGAAACCCTGGTCATCGCCGATCCTCCCGCGCCGCACGCCTGCATCGCCCGCGTTTGATGCATGGCGGGCCATGCGAGAGCGACCGTGACCGCGTGGCGTTGGCTCGCTCGGGTGTTGCGCCGGCTGCTGGCGCAACGCGCCGAACCCGCAGCGCTCACCCTGAGCCAGCGGCTCGACGCGCTCGACGAACGCCACGCCACCGAGCAGCGCGCGCAGGCACTCGCGCGTCGGGCCCGACATCGCGCGCCGTCCTTCGCTTGGTGGCGCACGCCAGCACGGAAAGCCCACCGACGGCAATAGGACAGTACTGGACAGTGGCGCGGGAGTCGCGCGCCGGCATCCTCAACGCACAAAGCGCCCCGGCAGTCTTGGCGGACTAGGGCGCTTTGCGGAGAACAGAACCGTGATTGGTCGTGCACCCCAAACCTACAACCGAGAGGCCCCCATGGCCAGTAGCAGGCCCTCCGCTACGCGCGTCGCCGCGGCAAAGCGCGCACTCGAAGACGCGGCGGCCGAGTATCGCGCGGCGCGGATTGCGATGCGCGATCGCTCGTTGCCCTCGCCAACCAACACGCCGCACGTCTGCGCACTCGATAAGCTGCACTTTCGCGCGCACGTCATCGCCACCATCGAACGGTCGCGAGAGCATGCCTTTGTCATCAGCCTCGAGACGGTGCGCAGTGCCGGCCGGTGTCTGGCGATTCGTGAGACGAACCCGCGCGCACCGTGGCACGAGGAGCCAGAAACGCGGCGCACGGTGTTCTTCCCCATTGAGCAGCTGCCAGACATCGCCGACGCGATCAGTGAGGCGATGCGGGCGTCGATGCACTTGCACGAACGCGAAGCACCCGCACAGAGCGCGACGGAGGCCGCATGACCGCCGAGCATGAAGTATTCGCCGCAGCCGAACGGCTCGCGCACTATGCCCGCGGGACCTTCGGTGACTCGCCGATGCGAGTGCTTGATGTCCTCGCCGGCTGGCGCGATCGGAACGACGTGCCACTGTCAGACGGTGCCTTGGCGTTGGTGGTTGCACACGTGTGCCAGTATCGCGGGTCGCTGCGGTCTGAGGTGGCGGCATGACTGCCACCATTCGGGATATCAGGGACGGTCACCGGAAGCGCCACACCGTGAAGCGCCCGACCGACCATCGACTCGGGGACGTCGCACTCCACGCAGCGCGCGCCAAGTTCCTGCGCGCGCTCCACCAATGCGAGGCGATCCGGCTGGAACTGGCCGGCGCGGCGCGCGTGTTGCAGCGGTGGGACGTGGACGCCGAACAGGCCATGACGGCGCACCTCTGCACGACGCTGCTGGACTAGGCGATACGACGGGTCGAAGCCAACCCGGTG
>CAZPON010000112.1:0-285 GCA_964588045.1 uncultured Gemmatimonas sp. | reverse complement strand
ACGAGCACCACGAAGGCGATCGCATGACGTACCCCCCGATCGCTGCCATCCTCGATCGCCTGAGAACCGGCGCCCCGCTCGCACCGCCTGACGCCGTTGCCGTCTTGGAGTATGTCGGCGATCTCGAACGCGCGGCACGGTCCCTCAATGCGTTGCTTGACGCGTTGAAGAATGAGCTGGTCAGTCGCGTCAGCAACGTGCCGGTGATTGCCGAGGTGTTGAACGGCATGCCGACGCAGTACCGCGACGTGGTGCGCGCCGAGGGTGCAGCCTGGCGCCTCGCCG
>CAZPON010000111.1:991-9538 GCA_964588045.1 uncultured Gemmatimonas sp. | reverse complement strand
ACGAGGACGATCCGGACGCGTGACGGGACAGGGGCGGCTGGCAGTCGGCCGCCGTTGACGCTCGGGGCCGTGCCGGTTTAATTACTAGGCTCTGGTGGATCGGCGCCGGTGGCGACTCCTCGCCATGCGGCGCCTTCCTGTCGGGCCTTTAGCTCAGGTGGTTAGAGCGCACGCCTGATAAGCGTGAGGTCGCAGGTTCAACTCCTGCAAGGCCCACTGTGTGACGGCGACAGTATCGCAGCAGCCTGCGATCCTGTCGCCGTTTTGCGCTGTTGGTCTCTGCTGCTGCCGTTGGACAGACGAACAACTCCGACTGACTACATGACAGGATCTCCCGATTCGTGGCGCGGCCCTGACTACCGCGTGTGGCAACGGGGGCGCGCCGTTGTGCGCGGACACGCCGTTGCCTACGCGACCAAGCCGGGTGTGTTCGCCCACGGGCACGACGATCCGGCGGCCATCATGCTGGGCGAGGCCGTGCACGATGCGCTCGCGCAGTCACCGGGCCTCGACATCGTCGTGATGCCGTCCGGGAACGGCCTCGTGGGGGCCGTAGCCGCGGCCCGCGGCGCGAAACAGGTGTGGTGCACCGACCGGAACGTCCTGCACGTGGAGGCGACGCGACGCACGCTCGCCGGGCTGCCCGACGCCGAAGGCGCGCGCGTCAACGTGCACCTGGGGCACGGCACGTTCCCGCTGCCGGCCGATGTGCGCGCCGACCTCGTGGCGATTCGCGTCGTGCCGGATCGACTGCCGATGCTGCAGTTGCTGCACGATGCCCGGCGCATGCTGCGGCCCGGTGGGCGCTGCGTGATGGCCGGCGGGAATCACGAGGGCGCGAAGTCGGCGGCGCGCACCTTCGAACGATTGTTTGGCCATGCGCTCACGACCGCGCAGCACAGCAGTCATCGCATGGTGGCGGCGACCCGCTTTGAGCGGCTGCCGGATATTCCACAGGACCTCGCCACGCCCTGGCTCGACAGCGAAGCGTTCCTCGACGTACCCGTCTCGCTGCCGGGCGCCGACTTCACCCTTTATACGAGGCCCGGTGTGTTTTCCTGGGAGCACCTCGACGAGGCCACCGACGTACTGGCGGGCCTGATGGCAATCGGGCCGGACGATCGCGTGCTCGACATCGGTTGCGGCGCCGGTGCGCTGGGAGTGATCGCCGCCCGACGCACGCGCGGGACCGTGTGCCTGGTCGATGCCGACAGCGAAGCGGTGCGCTGTGCCGAACGCACGTTGCGCGCGGCGGGGTGCACGCATGCGCGCGCGATGGTGAGCGATGTCGCGTCGGCGGTGATCAACGAGCGATTCGATGTCGTCGTGGCGAATCCGCCGTTTCACGTGGGCAAGCACACCAACCTCGATGTGCCGGCGCAGTTCATTCGTGACGCGTTCGAGGTGCTCGACAGCGGCGGCCGCCTGTTGCTCGTGGCGAATCGCACGCTGCCCTACGAGGCAATGGTGCGCGCGGCGTTCGGCAGCGTCGAAACCGTTTACGATGGTCGCCGCTTCAAGGTGCTTTCGGCGGTGAAAGGCGGGCCCGCTCGTCCGGGGTAAGAACGCGCCACTGCCCGGGCGGCTGGTCGCCCAGCGCGATCGGGCCGATGGCGATGCGTTCGAGTTGCAGGACGTGATTGCCGACGGCCGCGAACATCCGGCGCACCTGGTGGTAACAGCCTTCACTGAGCGTAATGCGGGCCTCCCGCGGGCCGATCGGCTCGCACTGCGCCGGAGCAAGCGGCGTCGTTTCGGACTCCAGCCGGAGCGTTCCGCTGGCGAACTGTCCGGCCTCATCGCCCCGCAGGAGCTCGGCCAGGCGCGCGAGGTACACCTTCGGCAAGTGGGCGCGCGGCGTGGTGAGGCGATGGTTCAGGGCTCCGTCGTCGGTGACCAGCAGCAGCCCCGATGTATCGGCGTCGAGTCGTCCAACCGGCGCCATGATGGGCGAGCGCGCCCGGAACCGGGGCGGCAGCAGTTCGTAAATCACGGGATGGCGGGCGTCGGTTGTGGAGCAGACGAATCCCACCGGCTTGTGCAGCAGGATCACGCTTCCCGGTGGCGGATCGAGCGACGCGCCATCCACCAGCAGGTCGTCGTGGGCGGCGCCAGCCTCGGGGCGCACCGGGATCCCGCGCCGGTCGGTTACCCGGTCGGTGGCGAACAGCCGGGTCACCTCGCGACGGCTCCCGTACCCCAGGTTGGCCAGATACTTCACCAATCGGCTCATCGGAACACATCATAGCACCCGGGCGACAGCCCGTGCATGCCGGCGAGCGGAATCGTTGCGTCGCGCGTAGACTCCCCGGGGCGGTCCGCGTGGCCGCCCACTGACCTTTGCGGCGCCGACCAACCGACGATGTGGATCGTACAACTCGCGCTGCGGCGCCCCTACACGTTCATCGTCGGCGCGTTGCTGGTCGTGATTTTCGGGGTGCTGTCGCTGGTGCGGATGCCGACCGACATCTTCCCGGAAATCGACATTCCGGTGGTGACGGTCATCTGGACGTACAACGGCATCCCGCCCGAAGAGATGGAACGTCGCTTCGCGACGCCCTTCGAGCGCGGGGTCACGACCACCGTCAACGATGTCGAGCACATCGAGTCGCAGTCGCTGGCCGGCATTGCCGTCATCAAGATCTTCTTCCAGAGCGGCGCCGAGATCGAGTCAGCGGTGGCACAGCTCTCGGCCGTCTCGAACAGCATCCTGCGCATCATGCCGCCGGGTGCGACGGCGCCCTTCATCATCCGGTACAACGCGGCCAACGTGCCGGTGCTGCAGCTTGCCCTGGGCGGCGAGGGGCTGTCCGAGCAGGAGCTGTCCGACCTCGGCACCAATGGCATCCGCACGCGGCTGGCCACCGTGCGCGGTGCAAGTGTGCCGTCGCCGTACGGTGGCCGCAACCGCATCATCAACGTCGACCTGGACCCGCAGCAGTTGATGGCACGCGGGTTGTCGCCCACCGACGTGAGCGATGCGATCAATGCGCAGAACCTGATCCTGCCGTCGGGCACCGCGAAGATCGGCGAGCGCGAGTACCTGGTGCGGCTGAACGGCAGCCCGGATGTGGTCGAGGCGATGAACGACCTGCCGGTGCGCGTCGTCAACGGCACCCTCGTGCGCATTCGCGATGTGGCCCATGTGCGCGACGGGTACGCGGTGCAGACGAACATCGTGCATCGCGATGGCGTGCGCGGCGCGCTGATCACTGTGCTCAAGTCGGGTGGCGCGTCGACAATCGATGTGGTGAAGCGCGTGCGTGCGGCGTTGCCCGGCATCCTGGCCACGCTGCCGCCGGCGCTGCAAGTCGATGTGCTGGCGGACCAGTCACTGTTCGTGAAGGCGGCGCTCAACGGCGTGCTGGTCGAGGCGCTGATTGCGGCGATCCTCACGGGCACGATGATCCTGCTGTTCCTCGGCAGTTGGCGGTCGACGCTCATCGTGGTCCTGTCGATCCCGCTCTCGATTCTCTGCTCGGTGACGACGCTCGGCGCCCTCGGGCAGACGATCAATGTGATGACGCTGGGTGGTTTGGCGCTGGCCGTCGGCGTGCTCGTCGACGATGCCACCGTGGGCATCGAGAATATCCATCGCGTGCTCGAGCACGACGGCACCGGGGACATCGAACACGCGATCCTGAAGGGCGCCGGACAGATCGCCATCCCGACGCTGGTGTCGACGCTGGCCATCTGCATCGTGTTCGTGCCGATCTTCTTCCTGAGCGGAGCGGCCGGCTCGCTGTTTGCGCCGCTGGCCATGGCGGTGGTGTTCGCGATGCTCGCGTCGTATGTCATCTCGCGCACCCTGGTGCCGACGCTGGTGCGGTACGCGCTGGAGCGCGAGGGTCGCATTGCATCGATGGCGGCCACCGAGACGCATGTGCGACACGGCCCGTTCGCGCGCTTCCACCTGCGGTTCGAGGCGCGCTTCGAGCGCGAGCGGTTGCGCTATCGCGAGGCGCTCGGGCGTATTCTGGCTCGACCCCGTCCACTGCTCCTGGGTTTTACCGCGCTGGTCGTGGCATCGGCAGCGCTCGTGCCGTGGCTTGGCCAGGATTTCTTCCCGGCGGTCGATGCCGGCCAGATTCGCCTGCACCTGCGCGCGCCCGTCGGGACGCGCGTGGAGGAGACCGCGCGACTGGTGGCGGCCGTGGAGGAAACGATTCGGCGGGTCATCCCGCCACGTGAACTCGCGACCATTCTCGACAACGTCGGTCTCCCCACCAGCAGCTCCACCAACCTGGCGTTCAGCGACAATCCGGCCACCGGCGTCACCGATGCCGAGGTGCTGATCGTGCTCTCGCCCGAACGCACGGGCAGCGTGGACGACTATCGCCGCGTGCTGCGTCGCACGTTGCGCGACGAGTATCCGCACGTCACGGTGTTCTTCCAGGCGGCCGATATCGTGGGCCAGATCCTCAACTTCGGGTTGCCGGCACCGATCAACGTGCAGGTGGTGGGCCCCAATCGCGCGCAGAACATCGGCATCGCGCAGTTCCTCGAGCGACGCCTGCGCGAGATTCCGGGCGCCGTGGACGTGTACCTGCAGCAGCGGCTGGCGGCGCCGACCTTGTTCATCGATGTCGACCGTGACCGTGCCGCCGCCATGTCACTGACCGAGCGTGAGATCGGCAACGACCTGCTGGTGTCGCTGGCATCGACCGGACAGGCAGCGCCCAACGTCTGGCTCAACCCGCAGAACGGTGTGCAGTACTTCGTGAGCGTGCAGACGCCGCAGTTCCGGATGGCCTCGCTCGAAGCCATCGGACAGACACCCCTGATTGGCGCGGCAAACGCCTCCGCGCAGCGACTCGACAACGTGGCAAGCATTTCGCGCCGCGTCGGTCCGGCGGTGGTGAGCCACTACGATGTGGCGCCGGTGTTCGATGTGTTCGCCAACGTGCAGGACCGGGACCTGGGGGCCGTGGCCCGCGATGCCGACTTCGTGCTCGATTCACTGCGCCCAACGCTGCCGCGCGGCACCACGCTGGTGATGCGCGGACAGGTGGCCAGCATGCGCAGTTCCTACCTGGGGCTCGGCATCGGGCTCGCGTTCGCCATTGTCCTGGTATATCTCGTCATGGTGATCAATTTCCAGTCGTGGCTCGATCCGTTCATCATCAGCTTCGCGCTGCCCGGCGCGCTCGCGGGCATTGTCTGGGCGCTGTTCGCGACCGGCAGCTCGATCAGCGTGCCGGCGTTCATGGGGGCGATCATGAGCATGGGCGTTGCCACCGCCAACAGCATCCTGATTGTGTCCTTCGCCAATGAACGGATGGCCGAAGGACGCACGGCACTCGACGCGGCGCTCGAGGCGGCATCGACACGCCTGCGACCGGTGATCATGACCGCGCTGGCGATGATCGTCGGTATGCTGCCCATGGCGCTGGGCATCGGGGAAGGCGCCGAACAGAATGCGCCGCTGGGTCGCGCGGTGATTGGTGGCCTCACGTTCGCCACCGTCGCCACGTTGTTCGTGGTACCGATCGTGTACAGCCGGCTGCGCGCGGGTGTCGTGCGCAGGGACGCCGGCCTTCGGGACTCGCAGTCGATGGCGGTCGCATGATGGACGCACGCAGGACGGCATACGCGCGCGTGGCGGCCCGCCCGCGCCGTGGCCGTGTGATACCCGTGGTGATCGTGCTCCTCCTCGGCGCGCTGCTGGTGGCCGGTGTGCTGCCGCGCATGCAGCAGGCGCGCGACCGCAAGCAGGAGAGCGCCGCGCAGGCCGAGGTGCCCACGGTCTTCACCGAGCCGGTGCGACGCGACAGCAGTGGCACCACACTCGACCTGCCCGGCTCGATTGGCGGGTTGCGCGAAACGAATATCTACGCGCGAACGAGCGGGTTCGTGAAGTCGTTGCGCGTCGACCTGGGCTCGACGGTGCGCGCCGGCGACACGCTGCTCGTGCTCGATATGCCGGATATCGCCGAACAGGCCAGGCAGGCGCGCGCTGCGCTCGAACAGGCGGAGGCGACGGCGAAACTCGCGCACGCCACGCTGGAGCGGTGGCGCACCCTGTCGGCGCAGGACGCGGTGACCAAGCAGGAGCTGGAGGAGAAGCAGGCCGCGGCCAACGTCGCCGATGCCAGCGTCCGGGCGGCACGCGCCAGCGAGGCGAACCTGTCCGAAGTGCTGCGATTCGGCGCGGTGGTGGCGCCGTTCAATGGCGTAGTGACGGCGCGCGCCGTCGACATCGGCTCGCTGGTGTCCGCCGGTGCCGTTACGGGCAATCGCGCGTTGCTGACGTTGACGCAGGTCGACACGCTGCGCGTGATGGTGAACGTGCCGCAAAGCGCAGCGGCGAAGGTGCGGGTGGGGCAGGCGGCAGACGTCGCGGTGCAGGAACTCGGATCGGCGACGTTCCCGGGCACCATCGCGCTCACCGCGCGCGCCATCGATCCGGTTACGCGCACGCTGCTGGTGGAGGTGCATGTCATCAACCCCGATCGTCGCCTGCTGCCCGGCATGTTCGCGCATGTCGGGCTGTCCGTTGCGGCCAGCGGCGAGGGGCTGCGCATCCCGGCCATTGCGCTGATCATCCGCGCCGATGGTCCGCAAGTGGCCCGGGTCGACGATGGCGTCGTGCACCTCACGCCCATCAAGCTCGGTCGCGATTTCGGCACGACGCTGGAAGTGCTGGACGGCATTGCGCTGGGCGCGCAGGTGATCGTGAACCCGAGCGAGCAGTTGAGCAACGGCATGATGGTGCGGGCCGTGTCGCGCGGTGCCCGCGCCGATGCGCCCACGCCGGCAACGGCCGGCGATGCCAGGCGCTGACACCAGGCGCTGACACCGGCTCAGTCGTCAGTCACGCAGGCCGTACGTGACAGTGGTGACTACGCGCACGCGCTTGGTCACCTGATTCTGTTCGCGAATACCGGCCGCCTGGTCGCGCGGCAGGATCTCGAACACACCCTGGCTGGCGGTGCGGATGCCCGACAGCGCGCTGCGCGAGTCGCGCGCGAATTGCTCGGCGCCTTCCCGCGCCCGCGCCGTGGCTTCGGCAATCATTGGCGGCTTGAGTTCGTTGAGCCCGGTGAACACGAAGGTCGGCCCGCCCACGCCATACTCCTCGCCCGACGACAACACCACGCCGGCGCGCACCAGCTCGGGCACGCGCTGACTGGCCGCCTGCACGACCTCGACGCGCGTCGAGCGCACCACGAGCGTCTGCCGGATGATGTAGCGCGTGCTGTTCTGGTAGCCGCCCGATGCGCGCTGGTCGTGGACGGAGAATTCCTGCAGCGTGATCTCGGTGCCCGACGAATCGACGCCCGTCGCGCGCAGGAACGCGCGCACCTGCGCGACATTGCGCTCGATGGTCGCACTGGCGCGCGACAAGTCGTCGTCGGCCGCCACCAGGCGCAGCGGCCAGATGGCGAGATCGGCCTTGGCCTCACGTTCGGCCACGCCTTTCACGGTGACGGTGCGATCACCGGTGCGCACGCGGGCCACGCCGGCGCCGGCGAGATAACCACCGGCCGCAACCCCGAGGGCGACGAGGAGGGCGGCAACCAGCAGTGGGCGGGGGGAGGGAGTCTCGGTCATCGTAAGCACGGAGTATGGAGTATTCAACTCCGAGTCGGGAGTACGGAGTCATGAGTAAGGGGTCGGGAGTACGCCGGAGCACTCCGTACCCCTTACTCATGACTCCATACTCCAGACTCGGAGTTGAATACTCCATACTCCGTACTCAGCACCACTTGATATAGGGGGGAGGGGTATATATCCTACAGGGACTCCCGTCTCCATTCTCCAGTCTCCCGTCTCCCGCCCCCCCCATGACCACACTCGCAATGCAGATCACCGGCATGTCCTGCGGCCACTGCGTGCAGGCCGTTCGCAAGGCGCTCGAAGCCGTTCCCGGCGTATCCGTGAACAGCGTCACGATTGGCGCGGCCGACGTGACCTTCGACGACTCGACCACCACGCCGGCCGAGATTCAGCAGGCGGTCGAAGACGAAGGCTACGCCGTCGCCGGCGTGCAGTAGCCGGACGCTTCCCGTGAACGCGACAGCGAATCGGACGGTCCGTATTCCCGTGACGGGCATGACGTGCGCGGCGTGCTCGGCGCGCATACAGCGCTCGCTGCAGAAGCAGCCCGGTGTGTCCGACGCGTCGGTCAACCTCATGATGCACGACGCCACGGTGACCTACGATCCGGCCGCGACGTCGCCCGAAACGCTGGTCACCGTCATCCAGGACACGGGCTACGGCGCCGAGCTCATGGCGCCCGATGTCGATCCGATCGCCGAACAGGATGCGCGTGATGCTGCGGCACGCGAGGAGTTTCGTGAGCTCCGGATGAAGGCCATCGTGAGTGGCGCCATCGGTGCGTTCATGATGTTCGTGGCGATGCCGCTAATGATGCCGGGCTGGGTGCAATTGCCGCTGGCGATCGGCGTGATGACCTGGGCCGGACGGCACTTCTATGTGCGCGCGTGGTCCGCGCTGCGTCATGGCGCCACCGACATGAACAGCCTGATCGCGCTCGGCACGGGATCGGCCTTCGTGTATTCCGTCATCGCCACACTCGCGCCG
>CAZPON010000111.1:0-981 GCA_964588045.1 uncultured Gemmatimonas sp. | reverse complement strand
GTGGCGTGCCGGCCGATGTGTACTTCGAGGCCGTGGTCGTCATCATTGCGTTCATCCTCACCGGAAACGCGTTCGAGGCGCGTGCAAAGACGCGCACCTCGTCGGCACTGCGCGCGCTGGCCAACCTGCAGCCCAGGACAGCGCGGGTCGTACGCGACCAGCACGAGTTCGACCTGCCGGTGGAGCAACTGGTTGCCGGCGATGTCATCAGTGTGCGGCCCGGAGAGCGCGTGCCGGTGGACGGCGTCGTGGTGGATGGCGAAAGCGCCGTGGACGAAAGCATGGTCACCGGCGAATCGATGCCGGTGACCAAGCATGTGGGCGACCGTGTGGTGGGTGGCACGATCAATCGCACCGGCGCGTTCCGTCTGCGGGCCACGACCTTGGGCGCCGACAGTGTGCTGGCGCGTATCGTGGCGTTGATGCGCGACGCGCAGGGCTCGCGCGCACCGATCCAGCATCTCGCGGACCGTATCGCGTCGGTCTTCGTGCCGGTCGTGATCGCGCTGTCGCTGTTGACCTTCGCCGTGTGGTACCTGGCGGCGAATGAGGCACCGCTGGTGCGTGCGTTCGCCGCCGCCATATCGGTGCTCATCATTGCCTGCCCGTGCGCGATGGGCCTCGCGGTGCCGACCGCTGTCATGGTCGCCACGGGCAAGGGCGCCGAACTCGGTGTGCTCATCAAGGGCGGCGAAACGCTGCAGCGCGCAGGCGACGTGCAAACGGTGGTGGTGGACAAGACTGGCACCGTCACCGAGGGCCGTCCCGTGGTGACCGACATCGTGCTTGCATCGGCGGCGGACCGCGACAGCCCGTCGCTCACCGAGCCGATGATGCTGTTGCTGGTCGCGTCGCTGGAGTCCTCGAGTGAACATGCCGTCGCGGACGCCATCGTGAACGAAGGACGCCGGCGCGGTCTCACGCTTACCGTGCCGGAGCAGTTCGCGTCCGTGACGGGGCAGGGTGCCGTGGGCATCGTGG